>NZ_CP070950.1:3480257-3796644 GCF_017084525.1 Conexibacter sp. SYSU D00693 | reverse complement strand
CCGGTGGCAGCCGGGATCAGCTTGCCGATGATCACGTTCTCCTTGAGGCCGTTGAGGGTGTCCTTCTTGCCCTCGAGGGCCGCGTCCGTGAGGACCTTCGTGGTCTCCTGGAAGGAGGCCGCGGAGAGGAACGACTCGGTGTTCAGCGACGCCTTGGTGATGCCGAGGATGATCTCCTCGTACTGCGCGGCCTCACCGCCGGCGGCCTTGATCTCGTCGTTGACCTTCAGGAAGTCCTTGCGGTCGACGAACTGGCCGGGCAGGAAGTCCGTGTCGCCCTTCTGGTCGACGCGGACGCGCTTGAGCATCTGCCGGACGATGAGCTCGATGTGCTTGTCGTTGATGTCGACGCCCTGGGACTTGTAGACCTCCTGCACCTCCTTGATGAGGTAGCGCTCGGTCTCGTCGCGGCCGCGGAGCTTGAGCAGGTCGTGCGGGTACAGCGAGCCCTCGTTGAGCTGCTGACCGGCCTCGACCCGGGCCCCCTGCTCCACCATCAGCAGCGTGCGCCGCGGGAAGGTGTAGCGGTGCTCCTCGCCGCCGTCGTCGGTGATGACGACGGTGCGGGCCTTGTCGGTGTCCTCGATCGTGGCGACGCCGTCCTGCTCGGCGATCTGCGCGATGCCCTTGGGCTTGCGCGCCTCGAAGAGCTCCACGACGCGCGGCAGGCCATGCGTGATGTCCGCGCCGGCGACGCCGCCGGTGTGGAACGTGCGCATGGTCAGCTGCGTGCCGGGCTCGCCGATCGACTGGGCGGCGACGATGCCGACCGCGTCACCGATCTGCGCGAGGTGCCCCGTGGCCATCGAGCGGCCGTAGCAGGCCTGGCACACGCCGGTCTGCGCGGCGCACTTGAGGACGGAGCGGACCTCGACCTTCGTCGGGGCGCCGGACTCGGCCGTGGCCTGGAAGGCCTCGGCGATCGCGGCCTGCTCGGCGAGGTCGATCTCCTGACCGGCCTGGACGAGCACCTCCTTGCCGCCCGGGACCTTGATGTCCTTGGCGGCGATGCGCCCGACGAGGTTCGCGTTGACCTCACCGCCGGCGGCGAAGACGTCCATCGCGATGGACTCCTCCGTGCCGCAGTCGACCTCGCGGATGATCACGTCCTGCGACACGTCGACCAGACGACGGGTGAGGTAGCCCGAGTCGGCGGTGCGCAGGGCGGTGTCCGCGAGGCCCTTGCGGGCGCCGTGGGTCGAGATGAAGTACTCGAGGACCGTCAGGCCCTCCATGAAGTTGGCCTTGATCGGGCGCTCGATGATCTCGCCCTTCGGGTTGGCCATGAGGCCGCGCATGCCCGCCAGCTGGCGGATCTGCGACATCGAGCCACGGGCGCCCGAGTCGGCCATCATCATGATCGAGTTCAGCGGGTCGAAGTGCTGGGCCATCGCCTTGCCGACCTCGTCGGTGGCGTCGGTCCACTTCTGCACGACGAGCTCGTGGCGCTCCTCCTGCGTGATCAGGCCCATGTCGTACTGGTCCTGGATCTCGGCGACCTCGCCCTCGTAGCGCCCGAGGATCTCCTGCTTGTCCGGCGGGATCACGACGTCGTTCTTGGACACCGTGATGCCGGCGCGCGTCGCGTACTTGAACCCGAGGTCCTTGAACGCGTCGAGCACGAGGGCGACGGCGGTCGCGCCGTAGCTCTGGACGAGGACGCCGATCAGCTTGACCGTGTCCTTCTTCTTCATCTTCTGGTTGACGAAGACCCAGGACTCCGGGTCGAAGCCCTCGCCGATGGCCTCGGCCAGCGACCGCTCGATGCGGTCGTTGTAGAGGATGCGGCCGACCGTCGTGAGGACGTGGTCGTCGCGGCCCATCGGGCGGAACTCCGCGAGGTCGTGGAGCTTGGCGATGCCGGCCTCGTAGGAGAGCTCGGCCTCCTGCGCGGTCCGGTAGACGTGCGGCCGCGGCTCACCCGCCGGCCACTCGCCGGCGCGCAGCTTCTCCTGCTGTTCGGAGAGCTCCGCCGCCTCCGGCCCGTACGTCAGGTAGTACGTGCCCAGGACCATGTCCTGCGACGGCGTCGCCAGCGGCGCGCCGTGGGCCGGCGACAGGATGTTGTTGGAGGAGAGCATGAGGATCCGGGCCTCCGCCTGCGCCTCGGCGCTCAGCGGGAGGTGGACCGCCATCTGGTCGCCGTCGAAGTCCGCGTTGAACGCGGAGCAGACGAGCGGGTGGACCTGGATGGCCTTGCCCTCGACGAGCACCGGCTCGAAGGCCTGGATGCCCAGGCGGTGCAGGGTCGGCGCGCGGTTGAGGAGCACGGGGTGCTCGTGGATGACCTGCTCGAGGACGTCCCAGACCTCGGGGATCATCGAGTCGACCATCTTCTTGGCCGCCTTGATGTTCTGCGCGGCCTTGCGCTCGACGAGCTGGGCCATGATGAACGGCTTGAACAGCTCGAGGGCCATGAGCTTGGGCAGGCCGCACTGGTGCAGCTTGAGCGACGGGCCCGAGACGATGACCGAGCGCCCGGAGTAGTCCACGCGCTTGCCGAGCAGGTTCTGGCGGAAGCGGCCCTGCTTGCCCTTGAGCATGTCGCTCAGGGACTTGAGCGGGCGGTTGCCCGGACCGGTGACCGGGCGGCCACGGCGGCCGTTGTCGAACAGCGCGTCGACGGCCTCCTGCAGCATGCGCTTCTCGTTGTTGACGATGATCTCCGGCGCGCCGAGGTCGAGCAGCCGCTTGAGGCGGTTGTTGCGGTTGATGACGCGGCGGTAGAGGTCGTTGAGGTCCGACGTGGCGAAGCGGCCACCGTCGAGCTGGACCATCGGGCGCAGCTCCGGCGGGATGACCGGCACGGCCTCCAGGACCATCATGTCCGGGGTGTTGTCGGAGCCCAGGAAGGCCGAGAGCACCTTGAGGCGCTTCACCGCGCGGGCCTGCTTCTGGCCCTTGCCGTTCTTGACGAGGTCCTCGAGGTCCTCACGCTCGTGGTCGAGCGAGATGCCCGGGGCGTCCCACGGGGCCAGGCCCTCGCCCGGCGCGCGGTCGGCGTCGACCTCGCGGGTCTGGGCCTCGCGGTCCCAGGCCGGCTTGGTCGTCAGCAGCGTGCGGATGTGCTCCGCGCCCATGCCGCCGCCGAAGTACTCGCCGAAGCCGAACGGCGAGCCGAAGCGGTGCTTGAGCTCCCGGAAGAACGTCTCGTCGGCGATGATCGTCTTCGGGCGGAACTCGTCCTTGTCGGCCGCCTTGTCGACGTAGGAGCTCAGGGGCCACTCCTCGCCCTCGCTCGGCGGCTCGTCGGCCGGCTCCTCCTTGTTGGAGAAGAGCTTCCAGACGTCCTTGAGGCGCTGGCGGGCGTCCTCGTAGTAGGCCTCGGTGTCGTCGATGTCCGACGCGAAGGTCTTCTGCAGCTCCTTGATGAGCTTGTCGCGCTCGTCGTCGGAGAGCTTCTTGACGTTGACGTCCAGCGACTCGGCCCAGAGGTGGTCCTCGTCGCCGAAGGCCGACTGGGTGCCCGTCTTGAGGTAGTCGATGCGGGCCTCGCGCGAGTCACGCAGCTCCTGCACGCGCTCCTTCTGCTCGGCGAGGTAGCGGGAGAGCTCCTCCTGCATCTCGGCCTCGAGCTGCGGCAGGTCGCGCCAGCGCGCCTCCTGGTCGACCCAGGTGATGATCGACGCCGCGAAGTACAGGATCTTCTCGAGCTCCTTGGGCGCCATGTCCAGCAGGTAGCCGATGCGGCTCGGGACGCCCTTGAAGAACCAGATGTGGGAGACCGGCGCGGCCAGGTCGATGTGGCCCATGCGCTCGCGGCGGACCTTCGAGCGGGTGACCTCGACGCCGCAGCGCTCGCAGACGATGCCCTTGTAGCGGACGCGCTTGTACTTGCCGCAGTAGCACTCCCAGTCCTTGGTGGGACCGAAGATCTTCTCGCAGAACAGCCCGTCCTTCTCGGGCTTGAGCGTGCGGTAGTTGATCGTCTCCGGCTTGGTCACCTCACCGCGCGACCACGAGCGGATCTGCTTGCTGGACGCCAGCCCGATCTCGATGGCGTCGAAGTTGTTGATGTCGATCACTGTGCTGCTCTCCTACTGCTCGTCGTCGTCGGCGAGGACGGCGTCCTGGAGGTCGCCGACCTCCAGGTCTGCCCCCGCGTCGATGTCGGGCGCCGCGCCGGCGTCCGTGTCGGGCGCGCCCGCGTCGGTGTCGTCCGTCCCCTCGACGGCCTCGTCGGCCGCCTCGTTGACGTCGCCCGTCGCCTGGCGCACCCCGCTCAGGTCGATGCCCAGCTCCTCGGCCGCGCGCAGGAGGTCGTCCTCCTCGTCGCGCATGTCGGCGGTCTCGCCCTCCTCGGAGACGACGTTGACGTCGAGCGCCAGCGACTGCATCTCCTTGAGGAGCACCTTGAAGGACTCCGGGATGCTCGGCTCGGCGATGTTCTCGCCCTTGACGATGGCCTCGTAGGCCTTCACGCGCCCGACGGTGTCGTCGGACTTGATCGTGAGCATCTCCTGGAGCGTGTACGCCGCGCCGTAGGCCTCCAGCGCCCAGACCTCCATCTCGCCGAAGCGCTGGCCGCCGAACTGCGCCTTGCCGCCCAGCGGCTGCTGGGTGACGAGCGAGTAGGGGCCGGTGGAGCGGGCGTGGATCTTGTCGTCCACCAGGTGGTGGAGCTTCAGGATGTACATGTAGCCGACGGTCACCTGCTCCTCGAACGGCTCGCCGGTGCGGCCGTTGAAGAGGGTGAACTTGCCGGCCGCGCGGGTGCCCGCGGGGCGCGACTCGTCGACGTCCATGCGGATCTTGCCGCCGGACTTCGTGTGGTCCTGCTGCCAGCGCACCAGGGCGTTGTCGACGTCCTCGACCGAGGCGCCGTCGAACACCGGGGTGGCGGTGTAGGTCTTCGTGCCGTGCTCGAAGCCCTTGTCGGGGTCGTCGTACCAGCCCTGCGCCGCGGCCCACCCGAGGTGGGTCTCGAGGATCTGGCCGACGTTCATGCGCGACGGGACGCCGAGCGGGTTGAGGATGACGTCGACGGGGGTGCCGTCCTCGAGGAACGGCATGTCCTGCTCGTCGACGATCTTCGAGATGACGCCCTTGTTGCCGTGGCGGCCGGCGAGCTTGTCGCCCTCGGAGATCTTGCGCTTCTTGGCGACGAAGACGCGGACCAGGTCGTTGACGCCCGGCGGCAGGTCGTCGCCGTTCTCGCGCGAGAAGGTCATGACGTCGATGACGACGCCGCCCTCGCCGTGGGGGACCTTGAGCGAGGTGTCGCGGACCTCGCGCGCCTTCTCCTTGAAGATCGCGCGGATCAGCTTCTCCTCGGCGGTGAGTTCGGTCTCGCCCTTCGGCGTGACCTTGCCGACCAGGAGGTCGCCCGACCCGACCTCGGCGCCGATGCGCACGATGCCGCGGTCGTCGAGGTTGCGCAGCGACTCCTCCGAGCGGTTCGGGATGTCGCGCGTGATCTCCTCGTCGCCCAGCTTGGTCGTGCGGGCGTCGATCTCGTACTCCTCGATGTGGATCGAGGTGAGCTCGTCGTCCTTGACCAGGCGCTTGGAGAGGATGATCGCGTCCTCGAAGTTGTAGCCCTCCCAGGACATGAAGGCGACCATCAGGTTCTTGCCGAGCGCCATCTCGCCGTGGTCGGTCGAGGCGCCGTCGGCGAGCAGGTCGCCCTGCTTGACCTGCTGGCCCGTCGAGACGCGCGGCTGCTGGTGGATCAGCGTGCCCTGGTTGGAGCGCATGAACTTCTGCAGCTCGTACTCGCGCTTGCCGTCGGCGCCCTCGAGCACGATGCGCTCGGCGTCGACGTAGGTGATCTCGCCGTCGAAGTCGGCGATCGCGACGTCGCCGGTGTCGATGGCCGCGCGGCGCTCCATGCCCGTGCCGACGACCGGGGCGTCGCTCACGAGGAGCGGCACCGCCTGGCGCTGCATGTTCGAGCCCATGAGCGCGCGGTTGGCGTCGTCGTGCTCGAGGAACGGGATCATCGCCGTGGCGACGGACCAGATCTGCTCGGGCGACACGTCCATGAGGCTGACCTCGGACGGCGGCACCGTCACGTACTGGCCGGCCTGCGTGCGGCAGAGGACCTCGTCGTCGAGGAGCTTGCCCTTGTCGTCCAGGCGCGCGTTGGCCTGGGCGATGAGCTTGTCCTCCTCCTGCGTGGCGTCGAGGTGGACGATCTCCTCGGTGACGCGGCCGGCCTGCACGACGCGGTAGGGCGTCGTGACGAAGCCGTGCTCGGAGATGGTCGCGAAGCTCGACAGCGAGCCGATGAGACCGATGTTCGGACCCTCCGGGGTCTCGATCGGGCACATGCGGCCGTAGTGGGTCGGGTGGACGTCGCGGACCTCGATGGGCGCGCGCTCGCGGGTCAGGCCGCCCGCGCCGAGCGCCGAGAGGCGGCGGCGGTGGGTCAGGCCGGCCAGCGAGTTCGTCTGGTCCATGAACTGCGAGAGCTGCGAGGAGCCGAAGAACTCCTTCAGCGCCGCCACGACCGGGCGGATGTTCACGATCGTCTGCGGCGTGATCGTGTCCTCGTCCTCGGTGGTGAGACGCTCGCGGACGACGCGCTCCATGCGGTAGAGGCCGATGCGGAAGGCCTCCTGGATGAGCTCGCCGACGGTGCGCAGGCGGCGGTTGCCGAAGTGCTCGTACTCGTCGAGGCGGTCGGCGATCGGCTCGCGCGGGAGGATCACGGCCTCGGCCGCGTAGTCCTTGATCTCGACCTCGGGCTCCTCGGGCATGCCGAGCAGACGCGGCAGCGAGACGAGCTCGCGCACGAGCGCGTGGATGTCGTCGTGCGTGAGGGTGCGCGTGTCGAGGTCGATGTCGAGGCCCAGGCGCGCGTTGAGCTTGTAGCGGCCGACGCGGGTGAGGTCGTAGCGCTTGGGGTCGAAGAAGAGCTGGTTGAGCAGCGCGTACGCGGCGTCCACCGACGGCGGCTCGCCCGGGCGCTGCTTCTTGAAGAGCTCGATGAGCGCGCCCTTCTTCGTCTTCGTGTTCTCCGGGTCGGACTCGATCGTGTTCTTGAGGTACAGCGACCCGCCGAACAGCTCGAGGAGCTCCTGGTCGAGGCGCTCGATGTCCTCGACGGTCTCCTCGCGATCCGCGTCGGTCTCCGGGTTGTACGTCATGGCCCGCAGCAGGACCGTGACCGGCAGTTTGCGCTTGCGGTCGATGCGGACGAAGACCTTGCCCTTCTTGTCGATCTCCATCTCCAGCCAGGACCCGCGCGCGGGCATGAGGTTGGCCGTGAAGACCTGCTTCTCGCGGTCCTTGGGCTCCATGACGTAGGCGCCCGGGGAGCGGACCAGCTGGGTGACGACGACGCGCTCGGTGCCGTTGATGATGAACGTCCCGCGCTCGGTCATCCACGGGAAGTCGCCCATGAAGACGGACTGCTCGCGGATCTCGCCCGTCTCGTGGTTGATGAAGGCCACGGTGACGGTCAGCGGGCGCGAGTAGGTGAGGTCCTTCTCGCGGCACTCGGCGATCGAGTTGGCCGGCTCGTCGAAGACGAACTCGCCGAAGTTCACGGCGAGGTGGCCGGTGTAGTCCTCGATCGGGGAGATGTCGTCGATCGTCTCCCGCAGCCCGCCGTTCTCGGTGTCCACGAGCCACTCGAACGAGCGGCGCTGGATGTCGATGAGGTTGGGGACGTCCAGGACCTTGTCGAGACGTGCGAAGGTCCGGCGCGTCCGGACGGCGTCAGCGGCGCGAGGCACTACGGCGGCTCCTCGGGGAAGAGGCGGTGGGCACAGAGAGAGGTGCGCGTCGCGAGAGACTGCCTACGACGCGCGACCGCCCACCCTAGCACAGGGCAGGCCGAGGCCCCCATGGGGGCAGTCGGCGCTCACGGACCCCGCTCGAGCCCGGCCCGCGTATGTGGCGCGGAGGGCGTCAGGAGAGCGGCTGCGACTATCGGCCGACCGCGGCAGTGTAGCCGACGGCGGCGCGGAAGTGGGGGTGCGCTCGGCCGGCGGGTCGCCTGGCGCGCGAGGCGGTCGCCTGGCGCGCGGGGCGGCCTGGCGGGCGGGCCGCCGAGGCGGCCGGGCGGGGCGGTCTGGCGGGCGGGCGGTTGAGGCGGCACCTGCTCGACCCTGGCCCGAGCACGTGCCGCGTCGACGTCGAGCGGCGAGTTGGAGTCGCCGGGCGACCCCAAGTCCCCGGTCGACGACCACGACGCCTCGCGGGCCCGGCGACGGCCGGCTCCGGCCCCTCCCTCACCGCCCGACAGCGACCGCCTCGCACCCAGCCGACGCCAGAGCGGAGCGCCGCCCGAGGGGCGGCGGCGCGGTGCCGTCGCCGGTCGGCACCGAGGAGGGGAACCGGCCGGCCGTCGTGTGGTGCGCGCGGCCGGCTGGCGGTCGAGGCGGCGCCTGCTCGACCCTGGCCCGAGCACGCGCCGCGTCGACGTCGAGCGGCGAGTTGGAGTCGCCGGGCGACCCCAAGTCCCCGGTCGACGACGACGACGCCTCGCGGGCCCGGCCGCGGCCGGCTCCGGCCCCTCCCTCACCGCTCGACAGCGACCGCCTCGCACACAGCCGACGCCAGAGCGGAGCGCGGGCCGCGCCCGCCCCCGCGCGAACGCCTACGGGTTCGGGACGCCGCGGCCCGGCTGCTTCGACACGCCGCCCGGCGCGGCGGGCATGACCTGCGGGAACTTCGAGAGGTTGCCCTGGAAGTTGATCTTGCCCGCCTCGGCGCAGCCCGGGGATCCGGCGGTCGGGGGCTTCTCGCCGGAGTTGCGGCAGTCGAACTGCGGGAGCGAGAAGCGTTGCGGGCTGAGGTACGGGGCGATGTCGCGGTAGCCGTCGGGCGGGAGGTACGCGTTGCCGCGGTTGGTCGGGATGCGGTTCTTCGACGGCAGCGTCTGGTCACCCAGGACGATGATCTGGGGCAGCGCGTGGCCGTTGGTGCCGGGGCGCGGGGCCAGGGTGTTGGCCAGGGCGCTCGGGCCGATGTTCAGGAAGTCCGAGACGGTCGTCTGGTAGAGCTCGAGGAACTCGAGGATCGGGTTGAGCTGCTGGAGCAGCGGCCCGAGCTCGGCGAGCGTCGGCGACATGCCGCGCAGCACGCGGGCGGTGGCCGGCAGGCCGGTGCGCCCCGCGGAGATGAGCGGGCGCAGGTCGGTGAAGAGCGACTCGAGGTCGGGTGCCAGGCGGCGCAGCGACGCGAGCGTCGGCTGGGCGTCCTCCAGGACGGGCTCGAGGTCGCGCACGAGCGGCGTCGTCTCGCGCGAGAAGGTCTTGAGGCGGTCGAGCGTCGCGCGCGACTCGCGCAGGAACGTCGGGAAGATCTGGAAGGACTCGGCGAGGGACTCGCGGTCGCCGGCCAGCGCGTCGAGGGTCTGGCGGTTGCTCGTGATGAGGTTCGTCAGCGCCGCCTCGTTGCGCGTCAGCGCGCCGAACGTGTCACGGGTGCCGCGCACGAGCTGGCCGAGCGCCTCGCGCCGGCGGTTGAGGACGTCGACGACCGACTGGGCGTTCTCGACGAAGCCCGGGAAGTTGCCGAAGACGCGGTTGACGCGCTCGCCCTCGCCCGAGAAGGACTTGGCGCCGGCGGCCTGCCACTGCTGGAAGGCGCGGCGGGTCTCCGGGTCGAAGATCCGCAGGAGCTCGTCGAACTCCACGGCGGGCTTCACGCGGGCGTTCGCGAGGCGGCCGCCCTCCGGGATCGCGCCCGCGCGCTGGTGGCCGAGCGTGAGCTCGACGTACGTCTCGCCCAGCAGCGTCTTCTGGCGCAGGATGGCCTGGGCGTCCTTGCGCAGCGGCGCGTACTCCGGGTCGATCTGGATCGTCGCGAGCGTCCGGTTGCCCGCGGGGTCACGGCGCTTGGAGACGACCTTGCCGACGGGCACGCCCGAGACGCGGACGTCGGCCTGGACGGCGAGGGTCGCGGCGTCCTCGAAGGCCATCTCGACCCGGTAGCCCTTGGGCTTGAGCGGGGACGAGCCGCCGAAGGCGATCCACAGGAAGAGCAGCAGGCCGAAGCACGACAGCGCGAAGCCGGCGATCGTCAGGACGCGCGCGACGGTCGGCGTGTTCTGGTTGTTCACTGGCCCTCACCGCCCTTCTTGGCGGCGTCGCCCTTGACGAAGCCGGCCTTGCGCAGCGCGCGCGACTTCGAGATCGAGGCGGTGTCCGGGTCGCCGCAGACCGTGGCCAGCAGGCCCGACAGACCCTGGGCGAACTCGAGCGCCGGCGTGTCGTTGACGAGCGTCTGCAGCGTGCCGCAGGCGCCGGTCAGGAAGATCGGGCGCATCGGGCCGTTGCCGTCGTCGACGTTGATGAGGTTCGCCGCGTTGTGGGCCGTCCACGACAGCCAGTACAGGTAGCCCTCGTCGCGACCGGCGGCGCCCGGCTGCTCGCGCCCGCCCTTGTTGAAGGCGAGCATGTTGAAGAAGCGGTTGAGGACGTTCGAGGCGCGGACGAGCTCCGGGAACGTCTTCGACAGGTCCTCCGCGGCCGGCGCGAGGTCCTGCACCACCGGGCGGGCCTGGCGGACGAACGGGCGGATCTGGTCGCGCACCGGCGCGAGCGTCTGGCGGGCGGCGGGGCGGATCTCGCGGTTGGCCGAGGCCAGCGCGCGCATGGCCGGGACCAGCGCCTGCGTGGCCGGGCCGAGCTCGTCGGCCAGCGGGCGCACGTCGCGCAGCGTCGTCGTCGCCTGGCGCAGCGTCCGGGGCAGCTGGGAGACCGTGTCGCGCAGCCGGTCGTCCTCGGAGGAGAACGCCGCGAACGTGGCGTTCGCGCTCGTGACGAGCTGCGAGAGGTCCTCGGGCTTGCGGGCCAGGCGGGTGTTCAGCTCGCCCAGCGACGAGACCAGGCGGCGCAGCGCGACCCGCTCCTGGCCCACGGCGCGGTTGACGCGCGCGAGGTCGCGGGCCGTCGGCTGGTAGCGGCGGAAGACCTCGGCGAGGTCCGCCCCCCGCCCCTTGAGGCCCTTGCCCGTGCCGTTGACCAGCAGCGTCAGGTAGTCGCGCGTGCGGGTGTCGAGCTCGGCGAGGATCTCCTCGAGGTCGACGTCGGACATCGTGCGCGAGATGGGGATCGAGAAGCCCTTGCCGGCGGCCGGCTGCTGCCGCGAGCCCGGCAGCAGCTGGACGTACATGTCCTTGAGCGGCGTGCGCGGGCGCAGCAGCGCGCTGGCGTCCTGGCGGATGAGCCCCTCGTCGACGTACTCCTTGTCGATGTCGAGGCCGAGCTTCGCGCGCCCGTCCTCGAGCTCGACGTCGACGATCTTGCCGATCTCGACGCCCGCGACCTGGACGCCCTGGCCCTGGCCCGGCGTGACCGACTGCGCGTTGTCGAGCACGGCCGTCATGCGGACGGGCTGCTCGTCCCACGGGAAGACGATCTTGTCCTGGCCGACGAGGATCACGCCCGCCACGGCGAGGGCGATCGCCGCCAGCCCGAGGACGGCGAGGAACGGCGTGAGGTTCTTGCGGATGAGGCGGCCCATCAGTGGGTCGGCTCCGTCTTGGCCTTCGCGGTGAGCTTGCGCAGCTGCGTGCCCAGGCCGAGCTTGTCGGCCAGCGCCTTGACGTCCTTGAGCGTGGCGTCGCGGTCGAGCACGCGGATCTTGCGGCCCTGCGCCTTGAGCTTGCGGTTCTCGAGCTCGATGGCCACGGAGCGCGCCTTCTCGTAGCGGGCCTTGACCTTGGGGTCGTTGGGGTCGATGCGGCGGCTGGCCGGCGGCGCGCCGGTGTCCGAGCGCAGCACCGGCGGCTCCTGCGTCTCGCACGGCGTCGTCGGCTCGAGCGGCGGCGGCGTCTTCTGCGGGGTCGGGCGCACGCCGCGGAACGGCGAGGAGACCTGGCCGAAGAGGCCGTTGCCCAGGGACACGGTCTCGACGCCGCCGGAGCCCAGGACCTTGAACCACGAGCCGTTGGCGTCGGCGGAGCGGCTCTCGCCCGCGAGGCCGACCAGCGACTTCGGGAACTCCTTGTACACCGGGCCGGTGGCCGGGAAGTCCGGGTCGTAGACCTCGGTGTCGCCGTAGGGCACCAGGACGTTGGTGGTGCACGACGAGAGGAGCCGCAGCTGCTCGAGGACCTCCGGGGACTCGCGCGAGACCTGGGCCAGCGCCGGCGTGGCGCGGCGCAGGTCGGCGCTCAGGCCGCGCAGCTCGCCGGGGCCGACGGCGCCGCGCAGCTGGCGCACGAGCGGCAGCAGCGCGTCGACGGCCGGGCCCGTGGTGCGGATCGCCGGCAGCGACGCGCGGGCGAAGCTCCGCACGCCCGGGAAGGCGGCGTTGAGGCGCTCGAGCGTCGGCAGTGCGGTGCGCAGCGTGGTCGGCAGCTCGCCCACCGCGGCGCGGAGGTCGTCCTCGCGGTCGGCCAGCGCGGCGAAGGTCTGGCGGAAGTTCGTGACGAGGTCGCGCAGGGCGCGGCGGTCCTCGGTCAGGGCGCCCGCGACCGTCCCCTGCCCCGCGATCCACCGGCGCAGGTCGCCGTCGCGCTCGCCGAGCAGCGCCTCGGCCACGACGGCCGAGTAGCGGTAGGCGACCTCCTGGTCGGGCAGCGAGTCGCTGAACGCCTTCGCGCCGCCGGCGTCCTCGGTCCTGCCGAGCTCGTCGAGCGTCGTCTGCAGGTCGCGGCGCGTGTCGGAGCGCAGCGCGGTGAGGACCTCGCCGAGCTGGACGGGGTTGGCGGTGCGGTCGACCGGGATCGTCGCGCCGTCGGGCATCTGCGGCGAGCTCGGCGAGCCCGGGCGCACGTCGACGAAGAAGTTGCCCTCGAGGAAGATGCGCGGGCGGATCTTGGCCGTGGCGTCCTGGTGCAGCGGGCGCCCGTCCTCCTTGATGGCCATCGTCACGACCGCGGCGGGACGGCCACCGCTCGTGCCGACCTCCTCGACCTTCGTGACCTCGCCGACGTCGACGCCGGCGACGCGCACGGGCGAGCCCTTCTTGATGCCGCTCGAGTCCTTGAACGCGGCCTTGACCTCGTAGGGCTCGTTGACGAACGGGATGTCGCGCGTCGTCCCGAAGTAGGCGACGAGGACCGCGGCGACGAGCGTCAGGACGCCCCAGCGGAAGGGGCTCATGCCACCGCGCCTCACGGGGTGCCCACCACCTTCGGGGCCAGGCCCTCGGGCTCGGCGCTGAACGTCTGGCCCTCAGGCACGCGCGGCTTGCCGGTGAACGTCGCGCCCTGGTTGCCCGGGGTGCGCGCCGACGTGGCGATGTTGAACTGCGGCGGGATCACGGCGTCGTTGGTGAGCCGGTTGGGGTAGCCGCGCTGGCCCGACTCGCAGTCGGCGTTGCCCTCCTCGTCGACCGCCCGGCCGTAGGGCTGGGCGTGGAAGAACGCCGCGCCGCCGGTCAGCTCGTTGGTCGGCGGGTCGGGCAGCGGGTCGCCGTTGGCGGGCTCCTTGGCGCTGAAGACCGCCGGGCCGTTGGGCTGGAAGGGGCTCGAGAGCTTGACCTGGATGCGCTGCAGCGTGCCGGACGGCACCTGCTCGTTGATGTGGTCAGACAGGTAGGTCCACCACGAGTTCCAGTAGTTGCACACCGTGATGTGCGGGCCGACCCAGCGCAGCGTCGGGTTCAGCGTCTCCAGCGTCGAGCCCAGGCCCGCGAGCGTCAGGTTCGTCGTCGGCGCGCCCGCCAGCTCACGCAGCGAGCTGAACGTCGTCTCCAGGCGCTCGTTGAAGGCCGGCGTGTCGGGCAGCACCGCGGTGCCGGCGCCCAGCGCACGACCCAGCGTCGGCGCCGAGGCACGGATCTCCCGCGCGGTGCCCTGCAGCTCGTCGGAGATCGAGGCCAGCTGACGCAGCAACGGCCGCTGCTCACCGAACGAGTCGATGCCCGCCTGCAACGTCGCCGGCGACTCGGCGATCGTCTCGCGCAGCGCCTGCGGATCGCGCGAGACCGCCTCGAAGACCTGCGCGCCCGACCGAAAGCCCCCCGCGAGGTCCTCGGCCACCGGACGCACCACGCGCGCCGCATCAGCCAGCTCGCGCACGAAGCCCCGCAGATCGGTCTCCGGGTCCGAGAGCGTGCGCATGACCGGCACCAGGTCGCCCAGCAGCTGCGGCAGCGCCGCCAGCGTCCGGTTGAGGTCCACCCCGCGACCCGCGAACCCCGAACCACCCGTCGTCAGGTTCGTGCGGACGTCCTCCCGCGTGGGCTCGTCGAAGATCGAGAAGAACTCGTCGAGCTCCGGCGGGACCGAGGTCTGGTCGACCCGGATCGCGTCGCCCTGGGCGAGCGTCCGCGTCGACTCGCCGCGCAGCAGGTCGACGTACTTCAGGCCGAGCGTCGAGCGGGGGCGGATCAGCACGCGCGAGTCCTCGGGCAGCGGCGAGGAGGCCTCGTCGATGTTCAGCGTGATCTCGGCCTTGCGCCCCTCCGGCGTCGAGACGACCTTGATCTCCTTGACCGCGCCGATGCGCTCGCCGCCCTCGCGGACGTCGTTGCCCGGCACGAGGCGCGCGCTCGAGGGCGCGATGACCTTGAACTCGTAGCTCGGGACGAACGGCAGGCCGCTGTTGGCGTTGTAGGCGAGGAAGACCGCCGTGACCGTCACGAGCACGGTCACCGCCCCGACGAGGATCGGGTTGGCGGCGATGGATGCGCGACGCCGCCTCATGGGCCCAGGAGGAAGTCGAGGAGGCCGGTCGGGTTGGCCTGCGAGCCACTGCCCTGACCGCGAGCGCCGGAGCCTCCGCCGAGCAGCGGCGGCAGCTTGATGGTCGGCAGGCCCGGGATCTTGATCTCGGGCAGCTGGATGCCGGGACGCTGGGGCTCGGGCTGCTGGGCCTCGGGCTGCGCCGGCGTCGTGGGCTGCTCGGGCTGGGCGGCGGGCGCCTGCGGGGTCGCGGGCTGCGCGCTCGTGCCCGAGTCGCTGTCCTTCGTCGTCGCGCGCTGCTGGGCCCGCGCCGCGTGCGGCAGCGCCTGGAGCTTGGGCGAGTTCGGGCCCAGCGCGGACGAGCAGCGCTGCGTGCGGCCCGGGTTGGCCAGTGCGCCGTTGGCGTTCGTGTAGCCCGTGCACTCGTTGACGAGCGCGTTGAGCTTCAGCGTGTAGCCACGGACGTCGAAGAGGTTGATCGCCTGGGCCTGGACGTAGGGGTACTGGAGGAAGGCCTCGAGGCCGGTGAAGCCCTGGCCGCCCGGGCTCAGCGGGTTCTTCTCGACGGCGTTGGCGCGGTCGTCGAGGTGCTCGCCGACGAAGCGCAGGTTCGTGACGGGCTCGGGCGCCTTGGCGGCCGTCGCGCGCAGGCGCTCGACCGTGGTGTCGGCGACCCGCAGCGCCCGCGAGCCGACGTCGGAGGCCTCGCCGAGCGAGCGCAGCGCCGGGACGGTGGCGCGCGAGAACGGCCCGAGGCGCTCGAGCAGCGTCGTCAGGCTGCCGGCCGACGCGCGCAGGTCGCGCAGGGCGGGCGTGTTGCGCCGGGCGACGGTCGAGAGGTCCCGGAGGACCGGGCGCAGCTCGGACTGGAAGCGCGGGAAGCGCTGGATCGTGCCGCGCAGGTCGTCGGCCCGCGAGGCGGAGGCCTCGGCGGTGTCGCGCGCCTCCGAGACGAACTGGGCGACGTCGTCCTTCGAGTCGGCCAAGCGGCCGACGACGACGTCGGCGTCACGGGTCAGCGCCTGCAGCGTGTCCTGCTCCTCGGCGAGGAGCGCGAGCACCTTGTCGGTCTCGCGCAGCGCCGGGATCGCCCGCTGGATCGCCGCGTTGACGTCCTCCCCGCGCGAGGCGAGGCCGGCGCCGAGCTCGGAGAGCAGGATCCCGAACCGCTCGCGGTACGGCCGGGTCATGATCTGCGTGACCAGGTCCGGCGGGACGGTGCCGGCGGTCTGCGAGACCGGGATCGTGCCGCCCTCGGGCAGCGCGGCGCCCTTGCCGGGGTCGCAGTCCATGTAGTACTCGCCGATGAGCGACTGCGGCTCGACGACGCAGCGGGCGTCGCGGCGCAGGGTCCCGAACGAGGTGTCCTCGACCTGGACGGTGGCGATCGCACGGGCGCTGCGCGGGTCGACGTCCAGGCGCTTGACCGAGCCGACGCGCACGCCGGTGGCGCGGAAGTCGGTCCCCTCGGTCAGGCCGAAGGAGTTGTCGAGCACGACCTTGTACTCGGGGCGGTCGCTGCTGTCGCCGCCGAACGGGCCGAAGGCGGCCAGCGACGCCGCGAGCACCGCGATGACGGTCACGACCAGCGCGCGCTTCACGGGCCCACCGGCGCCTGGTTGCGGTCGCAGTCGATGTTCTCGGGCACGTACGGGTTGGTCCCGTCGGCGGCCGGGCGCTCGATCGAGCCGGGGCAGCGGTTGTTGCGGCCCGTGGCGACCGTGCCGAGCTCGAGCTCGTCGCGCAGCGACGGCGGCACGGGCAGGATCGCGTCGAGCAGCGGCGTGATCGTGAACTGGTTGGCCGTCAGGCCGGCGCGCGAGAACGAGCCCAGGGCGTCGTACTGGCCGGAGTGCGAGAAGTCGTCGAACCAGCCGACCAGGTCGTTGGAGAACGGCCGGAAGTACGCGATCTGCGGCGTGGCGCCCTTCGACGCCTCCTGGCTGGCCTTGAAGGCGCCGGGACGCTGCGCGCCGTTGCGCTGCGCGGTCTGGTTGGCGACGCGGTCGATGGCCGGCTGGCGGCGCAGGAGCTCGACGAGGTCGTTGTCGGCCCCGGTGCGGCGGATCGTCCGGGAGAGGTCGCGGACCGTCGGCTGCGCGTCGCGGGCGAGCGGGCGCAGCTGGTCGAACAGCGGGCGCAGGTCGTCGCGGACGACCGGGCGGGCGGCGCGGACCGTCGGGTCGAGGTCGTCGAGCGCCGCGCGGAGGTTGACGAACGTCGTGTTCGTGCGACGCATGAACGCCGGCAGCGTGGTGATCGCGTCCGAGAGCTCGGTGCGGCGGCTGGCCAGCGCGGACATGGTCGTGCCGAGGTCCTGGACGAGCCCGGCCAGGTCGTCGTCCTTGGCCGAGAGGTCGGTGACGAGCTTCGAGGTCTCGGTGACGAAGCGGTCCATGTCGCGCCCGTTGCCCGAGTTGAGCTCGGCGAACAGCCGGCTCGAGGCGGCGAGCGCGGGGTCGAGGTAGCGCAGCGCCTGGCGCGCGTCGTCCTCGTTGCCCCGGTTGAGGTCCCGGAAGAAGCGGATGGCCTTCTGCGTGCCCTCGCGCGTCTTCGTGTCGAAGGTGTTGAAGAGCTGGTCGATCTCGACGGACGACTCGGTGTCGGTCATCGGGATCGTCGCGCCGTCGCCCAGGTCGGGGTTCTTGCCGTCGCCGAGCTGGAGCTCGACGACGCGGTTGGCGACGCCCGACAGCGAGCGGATCTTCACGACGGCGCGGGTGCCCTGGCGCAGCGGGGCGACGTCGCCGTCGATGTCGAGGTCGACGAGCCCGCGGCCGTCGTCGCTCAGACGGATGTCGGCCACCGTGCCGACGCGCTCGCCGGCGACCGTGACGAGGTTGCCCTTCACGAGCTGGCTCGTGTTCTCGAGCGTGGCCGTGACGCGGTAGGAGCTGCCGCCGAGCAGCACGACCGCGCCCGCGATGAGGAGGACGACGACGAGCGCGGCGATCGCCACGACCCGCACCAGTCCTTGCCGTTCCACGCTCCTGTGACCTCTCTCTGCCCAGCGGCGACCCACCGCCGGGGCGAGGCATCCTAGACACGAACCCCCGGGACTGCCGCAACCTCAATGCCAGCTCAACGTCGGTCGGACATCCGACAGCGACCCAGCGCACCGCCCTCCGGTGCCCCGTCCGGCGCGCGCGTGGCGCCGCTCAGCCGGCGGGGGCGCAGAGCCGGGCGACCGCGCCAGGCACCGGCGCGTGGGTCCAGCCGTCGACCAGCGCCTGGCGCAGCGCCGCCACGTCCGGCGGCGGGACCGTGAGCCCGAGGCGGGCGGCGCGCGCCACGAGGGCGCAGGTCAGCGCACGCAGGGCCGCCGGCTCGGCGGCCGCCAGCGCGCGATGCGCGGGGCGCACCACGAACTCGGGGCCGAGGCCGGCGAGGAGCGCTTCGAGCGGCGAGGGGACGACGTCCTGCGGCGGCGCGGCCCGGGGCGCCACGCCCTCGGTCAGGGCGGCGAGCGCCGCGTCCGGGTCGACGGCGACGACAAGCCCGCTGCCGTCGCGCGAGGCAGTGGCGGCGCCACGGCGCCCGGCCAGCGCCGCGAGCAGCTGCGCGCAGCGCGCGCCGGGACCCCGGTCGGCCGCACCGGCGGCGTCGAAGGGCGCCGCGAGGCCGGCCTTCGCGGCGGCGTCCAGGAGCTCGAGGAGGTGGTCGTCGTCCAGGGCCCGGCCCTCGTGCTCACCGGCGGCGAGGACGTCGACCGATGCGCCGCCCGCGGCCCAGCCGACCAGGCAGACGGTCGTCGCCGCCGGCTCGGGGGCGAGGTCGATGCCGAGGGTCGTGGTCACGACGCTCCGAGACTAGGACCCCGCGCGCCCGCGCGCCCAGTCGGCCCGAGGTGCGTGCTGCGGCGCCCCGACGAACGCCGGCGTGCATGAGACGCCGACTGACTGGGAATCGCGCTTGGGCGATGTCCCTCATGCTGGTCGTGGTCCTGCTGTCGGTCCTGTGGGCCTTCGCCATCGCGCTGGCACTGGGCCTCGCGCGCGCCGCGGGCAGCGCGGACGCCGCGGAGGCGGCCGCCCGCGCCGAGCAGCGCCGCCGCAGCCTGCAGCTGATCCGCTAGCGCCCGACGCGCAGCGCGCGGCTGCGCCCGCCGGCCACGAGCGTGGCCGTCCTCAGGCGGCCGGACCGCGCGGCCTCGCGCCCGGCCTTCGTCAGCACGAGGCGCACCTTGGCGGTCTTGCCCGTGCCGACGCTGTAGGTCCCGCGCGCGAGGAGCGCGCCCGCCTTGACGCCCTTCAGGCCCTTGCGCGCGACGAGCTTGGCGGTGCCCTTGCAGCCCTTGGCCTTGGCGCAGCGCAGCCCGACCCGGACCGACGGCTGCCCGCCGGTGAGCGTGAGGGTCGCCGTGGCATCGGGGAACGTCAGCGCGGCGGGGGCGGTGCCGGCCGGCGCGGGCGCCGCCGCGGCCGGCGCGGCCGGGGCGGGCGCCGGGACCGACGGCTGGCCCTGGGGCGCCGGGGTCGACGGCGCGGCGTCGTCGCGCACGTCGCCGGCGAGCACCGTCGTCGTCGCGGTGGCCACGTGGTCGGCCGCGTCAGGGTCCGGCGTGGTGGTCGTCACCGTCGCGGTGTTGACCGCCTGGCTGACGACCGCGGGGCCGCCGGTGCGGTCGCCGAGGCAGAGGAGGTCCAGCTGGGCCTCGAGCGGCGCGGCGGTCGTGTTGACGAGCTTGAAGACGCGCGTCTTGGGCTGCGGGTCGTGGCCGGCGAGCAGCAGGCCGGCGGGCAGGTCGTAGGAGGCGGTGATGCCCTTCTCCTGGTCGCCGCAGGTCACCTGCTCGGAGGCCGTGGCGCCGGCGGCGACGGTGACCGTCCGGGCGACCTCACGCAGGGCGAGCTCGTGGAAGTGGCCGTCGGCCGTGCCCGTCGCGCGGTCGACGCAGCGCACCGAGACCCGGACGTCGGCGGCCTCGTCGGCCTCGACGGTGAAGCGGCGGCCGGTGCCCTGCGGCTCGCTGCCCACCACGCGGGCGCTGCCGGAGGCGACGCGCAGGCCGGGGGCGGTCGCGACCTTGCCGGGGCCGCAGGCGACGGCGACGTCGCTGCGCCCGGCCGGGACGGTCTGGGTGGTGGCGGCGACGTCGCTGAGGACGACGTCGTGGCCGTGGCCGCCCTCGTCGCCGGTCGTCGCGGCCACGCAGGTGCCGAAGGCCTTGGCCTGGGCCTGGCCGGCGGCGGTGCTGCGCACGGTGAAGGCGTAGCGGTCCTGGTCGACCGACTCGGCGCGCAGGACGCGCACGTCGGCCAGCGTGCCGGTGCCCTGGTCGACCGCGTCGACGCGGATGGCGCCGTCGGTCATGACCATGCCGGGCTGCGGGCAGGCGAGCTCGAAGCCCTCCGTGGCGCCGGCGGCGAGGTCGACCTGGCGCTCGACCTTCTGGACGCCGAGCAGGTGCTGGTGGGCGCCCGGCAGGTCGACGGCGTCGACCGTCGCGGTGACGACGACCTCGCGCGAGGCGCCGGCAGCCAGCGTGCCGAGCCGGCAGGTCACCGTGCCCTCGTCGACCGTGCAGCCGCTCGAGGCGTCGACGAAGCTCAGGCCGGCCGGCAGCGGGTCGCTGAGGACGACGTCCTTGGCGGCCGCGGGGCCGTCGTTGGCGACGGCCAGCCGGTAGGCGACCGTGGCGCCCGGCCGGGCCGACGCGGGGTCGGAGGTCTTCGTGACGCGCAGGTCGGCGCGGTCGACGACGGCGACCGCGGCGGCCGCGGCGTCGTTCGTCGGGACCGGGTCGGGCTGCGAGCCGGACGCGCGGGCGACGTTGACCAGCGTGCCGACGGCGCCGTCGGCGACGCGGGCGACGACCTGGCGCTCGGCGGTCGCGCCGGTGGCGAGGGCCCCGACGGCGCAGGTGACCGTCTGGCCGGCGGCCGTGCAGCCCGCCGAGGCCGAGACGAAGGTCAGGCCGGCCGGCAGCTCGTCGCGCAGCAGGACGCCGGTCGCGCTCGCCGGGCCGCCGTCCTTCACGCGCAGCGTGAAGGTGACCAGGCCGCCCGGCTCCGCGGCGGCGCGGTCGGCCACCTTCGTGACCTGGAGGTCGGCCTCGCCGGCGACGGGCGTCTCGACGGTCGCGGTGTTGTCCGTCGTGTCCGGGTCGCGCTCGGCGGCCAGCGCCGAGGCGGTGTTGCGCAGGCTCGTGGCGTTCGCGGCGACGTCGGCGCTGACGCGGACGACGTACGAGGCGCCCGCGGCGAGGCTCCCGACGGTGCAGCGCACCTCGCCGCCCTCGACGGCGCAGCCGCGGTCCGTCGAGGCGTTGGTGACCTGGGCGGGCAGGACGTCGCGCAGGACGACGCCCGAGGCGGGCGACGGGCCGGCGTTGTGGACGGTGACGTCCCAGCTGGCGGTCCCGCCGGCCTGCGGCGTGCCGACCGCGGTCTTCGTGACCTCGAGGTCGGCGCCGCCGACGGCGACGTCGGCCGCGGCGCGGTCGTTGGTCGCGTTCGGGTCGGGCTGCGTGCCGGTGACGGTCGCGGTGTTGCGGACCGTCGTGGCCGCGCCGGCCGTCGTGGCGCGGGCGACGACCGTCACCGTGGCCTCGGCGCCGGGGGCGAGCGTGCCGAGCTCGCAGGCGATCGCCGTGTCGCAGCTGCCCTGGGAGGCGGTGGCCGAGACGCGCTCGAGGCCGACGGGCAGGACGTCGGTGACGCGCACGCCGCGGGCGGTCGACGGGCCGTCGTTGCGCGCGGTCAGCGTGAAGGTGACCTGCTCCCCGACCACCGCGGTGGCGGTCGAGGCGGTCTTGCGCAGCGACAGGTCGGAGGTCGGGGTGGCCACCGCCGGGTCGGTGGAGCTGCCGTCGTCCGGCGTCGCGTCGCCCCCGCCGCTCACCGTGGCGGTGTTCGGCACGGTGCCGTCCGCGTCGGCCGCGACGTCGACGTCCAGCGTGATGTCGGGGTGGGCGGCGCCGGTCGCCAGGGCGTCGGCGCGGGTGCAGGTGACGGTCTTGCCGGCGTCGGTGACCCCGCAGGACCAGCCGCTGCCGGCGGCGCTCGTGGCGGTGAGCTCGGCCGGCAGGCGATCGACGACCGTCACGGTGCCCTGGGTGGCGGCGGTGCCGTCGTTGGAGACCCGCAGGCGGTAGGTCGCCTGGCCCCCGGGCGTGAGCGAGCCGGTGTGGCTCTTGGCGATGCGCAGGTTGGGCGCGGCGACGGTGCTCGTGGCGGTGCTCACCGCGGTGAGCGGCGTGTTGAGCGACTCGGAGAAGAAGCTCGTCGTGACGGTGTTCACGAGCTTCGTACCGGCCACGAGCCCGTCGCCGACCGTCACGCGGAAGCGGACGTCGTAGGTGCCGTTGACCGCGAGGCGGCCGCCGGCCGTCGCGGTGGCACCGCTGCCCACGCGGGCGACGATGCGGTCGCCCGCGATGTCGCGCTCGGCGGTGTCGTCGCTGCCCGCGTCGGTGCGGGCGGCGCCGCCCACGGTGATCGAGCCGGGGACGTACGTCGTGCCGGCCGGGACCGGGTCGCGCACGACGACGCCGGTGGCGGCGTCCTGGCCGGTGTTGGTGCCCGCGATGCGGTACTCGAGGACGTCGCCCTGCTCGACGCTGCCGCCGTCGAGGTCCACGACGGTCTTCGTCTGGTCGACCTTCGGCGCGTAGAGGTCGGTGGCGAAGGTGATGACGCCCGGCAGGTACTGGTCGCCGGAGGTCGTGACGGTGATCGTCGCCGACGTCGCGCCGTTGGCCAGGACGCCGTCGGCCCTGAGCAGGTCGGCGTCGAAGCCCAGCTGGTTGACGTGGTCGGGGTCCTTGGCGCTGAAGCGGGCGCCGCGGTCGCTCAGCGAGCTGTTGAAGAAGTTCGTCGACGGGTTCTGCGCGTCGCCCAGGCGGGTGCTGTTGAGCGTGGCGGTGTCACCCGTGTAGCCGAGGTCGCCCTCCCAGGTGACGAAGCCGACCGTCGTCCGGACCTCGCCGGCGGGCGGCGTCTTGAAGCCGCTCACGGGGATCGTCGTCGGCGGGTCGCTCGGGCGGATCGTGCGCAGGCCGTCGAAGACCGTGAGGTTGCGGGCGGGCTGCGTCGTGTCGCGGTAGGCGACGACGAGCGACCAGCCGGCGTAGTGGTCGGCGCCCTTGCCGGCCTGGACGTCGGCGACCGTGTACTGGCCCTCGCCGCGGGCGCTCACGACGTCGGTGACGTCGACGAAGCCCTGGTAGCGGCCGACGTTGAGCGTCGAGTCGTCGACCACGGACGCCGTCAGCAGGCGGGGGACGGTGTCGCCGGGGGCGCGGAGCTTGACCTTGTTGCGCGCGGTGGCGTTCGGCGCCGCGGCGGTCCCGGTGGACCAGTCGCCGCCGTAGTACAGGCCCGCGAAGAGGACCGTCGCACCCGCCGGCAGGTCCAGCGTCGCGCGGGAGGAGTTGAACGTCGTCGGGTCGCCGTCGACGTCGACGTAGGTCATGTTCCAGTCGTTGTTCTGCGCGACGGCGTTCTGCGTGCCCTGCTGGACGGTCGAGCATCCGCTCGCCGACGTCGGGCAGGTCATCAGCGCGTTGGACGCCAGCGTGACGTCGCCCGTGTCGTTGGCCGAGAAGCGCGGCGTGAACCCGCGATCGGCGCTGGCCGCCGTGGGCGCGGCGCCGAGGAGCGCGAGGGCGAGCAGCGGCGCGAGGCAGCGGCCGAACGGGCGTCGGAGCATCCCTCCTCTCTTCGGCAGGAGCGCGGCCCCCACGCAACGCGCCGTCTGAGCTGAGACTGGACGGCGCAGTTCGTGGACGGCGGGCGGCCAGAGGCCGGGGTGTCCAGGCGCGGGTGGTCGTCCGGGCGCGGGTGGTCGATGGGTGCCCGGAGGCCTCGGTGCTCGCGAGCCTGGAGTTCGCCGCCACAGAGGCGGTCAACTCCAGGGTCACGAGCGCGCGGTCCCGTGGACGCCTCGCGAACGGCAGCGAGCGGGACGCCCCAGAACGACGAAGGGCGCCCCACGGGGCGCCCTTCGCCGACAGCGGTGGAGCGGCGCGAGCCGCGCCGAGCTACTTGAGCTCGACGGTGGCGCCGGCCTCCTCGAGCTCGCCCTTGAGCTTCTCGGCCTCGTCGCGCTCGATGCCCTCCTTGACGGGCTTCGGGGCCTCGTCGACGAGGGCCTTGGCCTCCTTGAGGCCCAGGCCGGTGGCCGCGCGGACGACCTTGATGACCTGGATCTTCTTGTCGCCGGCGCCGGTCAGGACGACGTCGACCGTCGTGCTGGCCTCCTCGGCGCCGCCGGCGTCGCCGCCGCCACCGCCGCCGGCGGCCGGGGCCGCCGCCGCGACGGCCGTCGCCGACACGCCGAACTCCTCCTCGAGCGCCTTGATGCGCTCGCTGAGCTCGAGCACGGAGATGCTCTTGAGCTCGTCGATCCACTCCTGGGTGCTGGTGGCCATGCCTAGTCCTCCTGGGTCTCGGTGGTGTCGGGGGCGCCCTCGGCGGGCTCCTCCGGCGACGCAGCGGGCTCAGGGGCCTCCGCGTCCTGGTCGGTGGTGTCGTCCGAGGTCGCGGGCGCGGCCTCGGCGTCGGCGGCCTCGGCCGCCGGCTCAGTCGTGTCAGCAGCAGCGGACGCGGCAGGCGCGTCGGAATCGGTCCCGCCCGCCCCGATCTCGCCGCTCTCCTTCTTCTCGAGCACGCCGCCGAGCGCCACCGCGAGGCCCGAGAGCAGGCCGTTGAGGCCGCGGGCCAGGCCGGTGATCGGCGAGGCGACGACGCCGACGAGCTGCCCGTAGAGCACCTCGCGGGACGGCAGCTTCGCGATCGCGGCGATCTGCGCCGGGTCGAGGGCGTCGCCGTTCATGACGCCGCCCTTGAAGGCGAGGAGGTCGTTCGAGCGCTGGTAGTCGGCGATGGCCTTCGCGGCCGCCGCGACGTCGCCACGGACGAACGTCAGCGCGGTCGGGCCCTGCAGCAGCGGCTTCAGGGCCTCGGCGCCCACCTCGTCAGCGGCACGCTCGGTCAGCGTGTTCTTGACGACGCGGAACGTCGCGTCGGCCCCGCGCAGCTGTGCGCGGACCTCACCGGCGCCGGTGACGGTGATCCCGCGGTAGTCCACGGCGAAGACCGCCTCGGACTCCCGGATCTGCTCGGCGATCTCGGCGATCGCCGTGGCTTTCTGCTCCCTGTTCATCGGCCTCCTGTCGCGGGCTTGCGCCTCGCCCCCTCATCAGGAGGGCGAGACCGCCGCGGGTCTCTGGACGCCTCGGTGAAGTGGCTACGCCGCCTGAGCGGTCGTGCCCTCCCCGAGGATGTCGCGGGTTCGGGTGGGATCGACCTTCACGCCCGGGCCCATGGTCGAAGCCACGGTGATCGTGCGCAGGTACTTCCCCTTGGCCGCCGACGGCTTCGCACGGACGAGCTCGTCGATGACGGCGGCGTAGTTCTCGAGCAGGGCCTGGTCCTCGAAGGACGTCTTGCCGATCGTGAGGTGCACGATGGCGGTCCGGTCGGTGCGGTACTCGACCTTGCCGGACTTGGACTCCTCGACGGCCTTGCGGACGTCCATGGTGACCGTGCCGACCTTCGGGTTGGGCATCTTGCCCTGCGGGCCGAGGATGCGGCCGAGGCGGCCGACCACCGGCATCATGTCCGGCGTCGCGATCGCGACGTCGAAGTCGGTGAAGCCGTCCTCGATGCGCTTGGCGAGGTCGTCGGCGCCGACGACGTCCGCGCCGGCCTCCTCGGCCTCCTTGGCCTTGTCGCCCTTGGCGAAGACGGCGATCGTGACGTCCTTGCCCAGGCCGTTGGGCAGCGCGATGGTGCCGCGCAGCTGCTCGTCGGCGTGGCGGACGTTCAGGCCCGTGCGGATGTGGACCTCGACGGACTCGTCGAACTTGGCCTTCTTGAGGGCCTTGACGAGCGCCAGCGCCTCGGCGGGCTGGTACTCGCGCTCGCGGTCCACCTGCTGCAGGGACTCGACGTAGCCCTTGCCGTGCTTGGCCATCAGGCCTCCACCTCCACGCCCATGCTGCGGGCGGTCCCGGCGATGATCTTCGCCGCCTGGTCGACGTCGTGCGCGTTGAGGTCCTGCAGCTTCTTCTCGGCGATCTGCCGGACCTGGTCCTGGGTGAGCCTCGCGACCTTCTCGCGGTGCGGCTCGCCCGAGCCCTTCTCGATCCCCGCGGCCTGCTTGATGAGGACGGCGGCCGGCGGCGTCTTCGTGATGAAGGTGAACGACCGGTCCTCGTAGACCGTGATGACGACCGGGATGACGGTCCCGGAGTCCTGCTGCGTCTGCGCGTTGAACGCCTTGCAGAACTCCATGATGTTGATGCCGTGCTGGCCCAGGGCGGGGCCGACCGGCGGAGCCGGGCTGGCCTGGCCGCCGACGGCCTGCAGCTTGATCTGGGTGAGGACCTTCTTCGCCATGGAGATTCCGGTGGTTCGGGGACGTACGAGGGTAGCGAGCGCTCTGCGGTGGTGCGCGGCGGCTCGGGCTAGATCTTCTTGACCTGGTCGAAGCCCACCTCGACCGGGGTCTCGCGGCCGAAGATGGAGACCAGGACCTTGAGCTTCTGGGCGTCCTGGTTGATCTCGGAGATCTCGCCGGAGAAGTCCGAGAGCGGGCCGGACACGACCTTGACGCTCTCGCCGATCGAGAACTGGGCCTTCGTGGTGACGCGCTGCGCGACCTCGCGGTGCAGCAGGCGGTCCACCTCGGGCTGGGTGAGCGGGACGGGCTCGTTGGACGCGCCGACGAAGCCGGTGACGCCCGGGGTGCCCTTGACGACCTGCCAGGCCGCCTCGTCCAGGTCCATGTTCACCAGCACGTAGCCGGGCATGGTCCGCTGCTCCTTGGAGACCTTCTGGCCGTCCTTCATCTCCGAGACGGTCTCGGTCGGCACGACGACCTGGCGGATGCGCTGACGCTGCCCGAGCGAGGACGCGCGGTGCTCCAGGTTCTGCTTGACCTTGTTCTCGTGGCCGGAGTAGGTGTTGACGACGTACCAGCGGTACATGGGCTTCTCGCTGCGGTCCTAGGGATCAGATGATGAGGTCGACCAGCTCCTGCGCGAGCCGATCGGCGACCCCGAGGTACAGGCCGGCCACGATGACGAAGCCGATGACGACGGCCGTGGCCTGGCCGACCTGACGGCGGTCGGGCCACTGGACGCGCTGGAGCTCGGCCCAGCAGGCCTTGAAGAAGTTCCAGACGCGCAGGCCGCCGCCGGTGGTCGGGGCGCCGGGCGCGGCGCTGCGGTCGAGCTGACGGCCGTCCTCGTCGTCCTCGTCGTCGAGGTCGTCGATGGACCGCGCGCCGCCGGGGACCGACGGGTCGGCGACCACGCCGTCCGCTCCGCGGACGATCGAGGCCTCGGCCTGGTCGACCTCGGCGGAGGCGTGGTCCAGCTCGCCGGGGACGTTCTCGCGGTGCGGCTCGCTCGGAGCCGGCCCCGGGTTGTCGTCCTCGCGGTCGGTGCGCTCGTCAGAGGCCACGACGAAGGTCCCGCGGCTAGCGGGTCTCCCGGTGGCTGGTGTGCGACCGGCACCAGCGGCAGTACTTGCGCAGGCTGATGCGGTCGGGGTTGTTGCGCTTGCTCTTGTTCGTCTGGTAGTTGCGCCGCTTGCACTCCTCACACGCGAGGGTGACAGCGATGCGGACGTCGCCACGGGCCATGCCGGCTCCCGATCTTCTGGGTGAAGGGGTCGACCAATAGACGCTCCGGGCCCGGGCAAAGGAAAGACCCGCCCGGAGCGAGTCGACCCGGGATGGTAGCGCCGATGGGTCCGAGGCGGCGCCTCGCCTACGCGCGCGCCCCCGCCTGGCGGTCCAGGCGGGTCATCTGCACGTGGGCGTGGAGCTCCGCGGCGGCCGCGCCGCGGTACACGCCCTTGATCGGCGGGACGTCGGCGTAGCGCCGTCCGTGGCCGATCTTGACGTGCGTCTCGCCCGCCAGCCGGCGGTTCGTGGGGTCGGCGCCGACCCAGACCGGCTCGCCGCCGCGGTCGGGCGGCAGCAGCGCCTCGAGCCACGCGTGGGTCTGCACCTCGACCGAGTCGTCCCCGCCGTCCTCCGGCGCCGACCACAGGTAGCCCGACACGTAGCGGGCGCCGATCCCGAGCCGGCGCAGGACGAGCAGCGAGACGTGGACGAAGTCCTGGCAGACGCCGGCGCCGGTCTCGAGGAACTCGGCGACCGTCGTCCCGACGTACGTCACGCCGGGGCGGTAGGCGAAGCGATCCGGGACGAGCTCGCACAGCAGGCGCACCGCGGCCAGGGGCGTGCTCGCGCGGGCCGCGGCGACCAGGTCGCCCAGCGGCCCGCCCTCGGGCTCGTCGGCCTCCGGGAGCAGGAACTCGCCGGCGGCCTCGAGGTAGGCGGGCGCGGTCAGGCCGTCCCAGCGGGCGTCGGGCGGGTCGGGCGGCTCGGAGGTGACCACGCGCGCCTGCACGTCGATGCAGAGGTGGTCGTGAGGCTTGGCGATCCCGAACTCGACGACCTCCGTGCCGAAGTAGTCGACGTGGCGGTGCAGCCGGGCCTCGGGGTCCAGGCGCACGTGGAAGTCGTCGCAGCGCTGGGTCGACGTCGTCGCCGGGCGCACCCGCAGCGCGTTGAGGTTGTCGCTGACCGGCGAGGCGTACCGGTACTCGGTGCGGTAGTGCAGCTGGACGTGCATCAGACGGTGCTCACCACGCCCAGCGGCGCGGCGCCGGCGAAGTAGCGCTCGGCGATGTCGCGGTCGACGGCGGCCAGCTCGGCCTGCACGCCGGCGCAGACCGCGGCGAGGTCGTCGCCCTCGGTGGAGCGGGCGCGCAGCTCGAGGTCGGCCCCCAGCCGGCTCAGGCGCAGCACCGGCTCGGAGGAGCGCGGCGCGTGGTCGGCGACCTCGAGCTGCACCTGGGCGCCGGCGATCGACGCGGCGACGCTGTCGGGGTAGGCGGCCTCGTAGACCAGGAAGCGCATGACCGGCCGGGCGTTGGCGGGCGCGGGCACGGCGCGGCGGAAGGCCTGGAAGCCGCCGACGGCCTGCAGCAGCGCGAGGGCCTGGCCGTCGCTCGAGCTCACCTCGTCGCCGGGCAGCGCCACGCGCAGCATCCGCAGGACCATGTCGGCCGACTCGATGCGCCCGCCGGCCACGAGGAACGAGCGGGCCTCGTCGCGCAGCATCGTGCGCTGCATGAGGCCCCAGAAGAGCGCGCAGCGCTCGCGGACGTCGCGCAGCACCGCGTAGGGGCTGGTGGCCAGCCGGCCCTCCATGTCGCCGTCGCGCAGGCGCAGGTGCGTCGTGTTCAGCGACTCCCACATCTCGGCGCTGATGACGTCGCGCACGGTGCGCGCCTGCTCGCGCGAGCGCTCGACGCACGAGACGATCGACGCGGGCTCGTCGCGGTCGAGGGTCAGGCGGCGCAGGACGTCGTCGCGGCGCACGGGGGCCGTGCCGGGGTCGACGCCCATCGTCGCGAGGATCGAGCGCCAGCCGAAGGCGACGCCGGTCGGGCCGGACGGCCGGGCCTGGAGGTCGGCCTGGAAGACGCCGTCGAGCATCCGCGCGGTGTGCTCGGCACGCGTGATGTTGCGCCCGAGCCAGAAGAGCTCGTGGGCGATGCGGGCGAGCATCAGCCGCGACCCTGCTGCTGCTGCTGTTGCTGGCCGGTCCAGTCCGAGCCCTGGCGCAGGCCGGGCAGCGGGACGACCGGCGGGGGCAGCTCGTCGGCGGGCCGCGGCCCGGGCCGGTCGCCCGGCTCGAGCACCCAGGTGTCCTTGGACCCACCGCCGCGCGAGCTGTTGACGACCATCGAGCCCTCGACCATGGCGACGCGGGTCAGGCCGCCGGGGACGATCGTGATGCCCTCGCCGAAGACCGCGAACGGGCGCAGGTCGACGTGGCGCGGGGCGATCCGCCCGTCCGGGCCGGCGGTGGGGACGGTCGAGAGCTGGACCACCTCCTGCGCGATCCAGCGGTCGGGCTGGGCGCGCACGACGTCGGCGAGGCCGGCGAGCACGTCGGGCTCGGTCTGCGGGCCGATGAAGACGCCCTTGCCGCCGCTCTCCCCCGTGGGCTTGAAGACGAGCTCGTCCATCCGCGACAGCGCGTGCTCGCGCGCCGCGCGATCGCTCATGAGGTAGGTCTCGACGTTGTCGAGGATCGGCTCCTCGCCGAGGTAGAAGCGGATCATCGCCGGGACGTAGTGGTAGATCGCCTTGTCGTCGGCGACGCCCGTCCCGAAGGCGTTGGCGACGGCGACGGTGCCCGCCCGGTAGGCGCGCACGAGCCCCGGGACGCCGAGCAGCGAGTCGGGCCGGAACTCGAGCGGGTCGGCGAAGTCGTCGTCGAGGCGGCGGTAGACGGCGTGCACGCGGCGCAGGCCGGCGGTCGTGCGCATGTAGAGGACGTCGTCGCGGACGACGAGGTCGGTCGCCTCGACGAGCTCGACCCCCATCTGGCGCGCGAGGAACGCGTGCTCGAAGTACGCCGAGTTGTGCGGGCCGGGCGTCCAGACGACGACCGTCGCCTCCTCGTCGGCACCCGGCGCGACGGCGCGCAGGGCGGCGAGCAGGAGCTGCGGGTAGTGGTCGACGGGCCGCGGCCGGTAGTGCTGGAACAGCCGCGGGACCAGGCGGGTCATCGCCACGCGGTTCTCGAGGACGTAGGAGATGCCTGAGGGCGTGCGGACGTTGTCCTCGAGGACCTTCCACGAGCCGTCGGCGTCGCGGACGAGGTCGCAGCCGGCGACGTGGCAGTAGACGCCGCCGGGCGGTCGCACTCCGTGCACCGCGCGGGCGAAGTGGCTGCGCGAGACGACCAGGCGCCACGGCACGACGCCCGCCCGGACGACCTCGCGCCCGTGGTAGACGTCGTCGACGAAGTGGTTGAGCGCGCGGATGCGCTGCTCGAGGCCGCGCTCGATCGACGCCCACTCGTCGGCCGGGAGGATCCGCGGGACGAGGTCGAGCGGGAACGGCCGGTCGCGCACGGGCCCGTCCTCGCCCGTGGCGTCGAACGTGATGCCCTGCTGGACGAAGATCGCGTCGCGCAGGCGGCCGGCCTCGGCGAGCTGGGCGGGCCCGAGGCGGGCGAGCTCGGCGACGAGCGCCTGGGCGTGCTCGCGCGGGATCCCGCCGAGCGCGAAGACCTCGTCGAAGCCGCCGCGGCTGGGGCGGTAGACGTTGGGCTCCCGGACGGCGAACGGCTCGACCACCAGGGCGGCGATCCTGCCAGCCGCAGGCGCGCCAGCGGGTCGGAACTTGGGGGCGGTCCGCTTGTACGCTCGGTCGATGGCCGGCGCCGCCTCGCCGCTCGAGCGCCTGCGCACCGCCGGCCGTGAACGCCCCCGTCAGGCGGCGTTCGCCGGGGTCTTCCTCGCGGCGCTGCTGTGCTTCCTGGCGGTCGGCGCGGTGCTGCCGATCCTGCCCCGGTACGTCACGGGGCCGATCGGGGCGGGCGACGTCGCGGTGGGCGTCGTCGTCGGCGCGTTCGCGTTCTCCGCGGTGGCGGGACGGCCGGTGGGCGGGCGGATGGCCGACCGGCGCAGCCGGCGCTGGGTCGTGGTCGTCGGGCTGCTGGTCTGCGTCCTCGCGGGCCTGCTGTACCTCGTGCCGGCCGGGGTGGCGGGGCTCGTCGTCGCGCGGCTCGTGCTCGGCATCGGCGACGGCTGGGTGTTCACCGCGGGGCTGTCGTGGATCGTCGACCTCGCCCCGGAGGAGCGCCGCGGGCAGGCGATCGGGATCTTCGGCCTGGCCATCTGGGGCGGGCTGGCGGCCGGCCCGCTCATCGGCGAGGCCGCGCACGACCTCGGCTCCTACGAGCTCGTCTTCGCCTGCTCGGCCGTGCTGCCGGCGCTCGGGGCGCTCGTCGCGCTGCGGGTGCCCGACGCGCACGTCGGACGGGTCGTCACCGGCGGCGCGCGGTCGCTGCTGCCGCCGGGCGTGCTCGGTCCCGGGATGGCGCTCGGGCTGGCGAACGTCGGCTACGGGACGATGGCCGGGTTCGTCGTCCTGCTGCTGGCCGACAACGGCGTCGAGCGCGGGGCGGCGGTGTTCACCGCGTTCGCGACCGCGGTGGTGCTCGCGCGGCTGGTGCTCGGACGGCTGCCCGACGTGCTGGGCGCGCGGGTCACCGCGGCGGGCGCGGGCGTGGCGGAGGCGGCGGGCCTGGCGCTGCTCGCGGTGGCGGGCACGCTGCCCGTCGCCCTGGCCGGCGCGATCGTCATGGGCCTGGGCTTCTCGCTGCTGTTCCCGTCGCTCGCGCTCATCGCGGTGGAACGGGTGGGCGAGGAACGCCGGGCGACGGCGCTGGGGGCGTTCACCGCGTTCTTCGACGTCGGCGTCGGGCTGGGGGCGCCGATCGCGGGGGCGATCAGCGCGGCCGCCAGCTACGAGGCGGCGTTCCTGGTCGCGGCCGGGGCGGCGGCCGCCGGGGTGCTCGTCGGGCTCGTGGCCGCGGCTCAGCCGCGGGCGACGCCGGCGTAGGCGGTCGCCATGAGCGCCTCGGGCGCGATCGCGTAGCGGATGCCCTGGCCGCCGCAGACCTCGAGGCGGAGGGCGAGGTCCTCGTCGACGAGGCGCTCGAGCGCCCGGGTCACCGCGAAGTGCACCGCGGTCGCCGTCGCGAGGTCGGCGCCCTGCGGGGCGTGGAGCTCGATGCGGTCGAAGACGTCATGGGCCTCGAAGGCCGTGCCGCCGCGCAGGACCTCGAGGATCGTGCGCTGCAGCGGCGAGACCTTGTCGAGGCGCTCGGTGGTGGAGCGGATGGCGGTGGCGGGCATGGGACCAGGATCGGGCCGCGCGGCGGCGGCGCCCATCCTCCGATCGGATGAGCGGGTGGATGGTCTTGGGGCGCGGCCCGGTGCCGTGTCACGCGAGCGATCGGGCCACGGCCGCCGCCCGCGCCCCGTACCCGCCGCCGAAGAGCGCCGCGTGCACGAGCAGCGGCAGCAGCTGCCACAGCCCCACGCGGTCCTCGTGGCCTTCGGCCAGCGGCGCGACCTCGGCGTAGGCGCGGTGCAGGCGCTCGCCCGGCCCGCCGAAGAGCCGCAGCATCGCGAGGTCGACCTCGCGGTGGCCGCCGTGGGCGGCGGGGTCGATGAGCAGGACACGGCCGTCGGCGGCGGCGTGGACGTTGCCGGCCCACAGGTCGCCGTGGAGGCGGCTCGGCGGCTCCTCGGGGCCGGCGAGGTCGTCGATCCGCGCGGCGACCGCCTCCACCGCCGCGGCCTGGCCGGCGTCGAGGCCGCCGCGGTCGCGGGCCGCCCGCGTCATCGGCGCCAGCCGCGAGGCGGCGTAGAAGGCCGCGAAGGTCGGGGCGGGGTCGCTCGGGAGCTCCAACGGCCCCAGCCGCACCGGGCCGCCGTGCGGCGTCCACCCGTGCGCGGGCGCGCCCGCGCGATGCAGGGCGGCGAGGCGGCGGCCGAGCTCCTCCTCGCCCGCGGCGCCGAGGCGGCCGGGCGCGACCCACTCGAGCGCCAGGAAGCCGTCGTCCTGCACCGCCACGACGTCCGGGACCGGCGGGCCGCCGCCGGCCTCGCCGAGCCAGCGCAGGCTGGCCGCCTCGGCCGCGTAGCCGCCGGTGCCCGACTTCACGAAGACCTCCCGGCCGCCGGGAAGCCGCGCGCGGTGCGCCGCGTTGAGGTCCCCGCCGGGGACGGCCTGCAGCTCGAGGACCTGGGCGCCCAGCGCGGCGCCGAGCGCGTCGCGCAGGCCGGCGCTCACGCGCGGGCGGCGCGGACCTCGTCGAGCAGGCCGCGGCAGGCGCGCTCGACGACGTCGAGGACGTGGTCGAAGCCGTCCTCGCCGCCGTAGTAGGGGTCCGGCACGTCGAGGTCGCCGGACGCGACGGCCTCCGGGTCGAACTCGCGCAGCAGTCGGACCTTCGCGCGTGCCTCCGCGTCGGGGGCCAGGCGGCGCAGTGCCGCGAGGTTGGAGCGGTCCGCCGCGAGGAGCAGGTCGTGCTCCTCGAAGTCGCGAGCGATGACCTGGCGCGCGGCACCGTCGAGCGTGATGCCACGGCGCATGGCGGCCTCGGCCGACCGCGCGTCGGGCGGGTTGCCGACGTGCCAGTCGCCGGTGCCGGCGGAGTCGATCGTCACGACGTCCTCGAGGCCCTCCTCGCGCACGAGGTGGCGCAGCACGCCCTCCGCGGTGGGCGAGCGGCAGATGTTGCCCAGGCAGACGAAGAGGACCCGCACGCCCCAGATCCTAGGACGGCCCTATCCTCCCGCGCCCTTGTCCGCCGAGGAGTACGTGGTCTGGGGCCTCGTCGTCCACTTCATCGTGGACTGGCTCTTGCAGAACGAGTGGATGGCGCTCAACAAGACGAGCCTGCGCCATCCGGCCGGCTACGTCCACGCGACGCTGCACGGCGCCGCGCTGCTGCTCGTCTTCCCGCCCCTCGCCGCGATCGCGCTCGGCGTCGCGCACCTGCTGATCGACACCCGCCGCCCGCTGGAGTGGTGGGCGAAGGTGATGACGCAGACGCCGACCGGGCCCGAGGCGTTCACGATCCACCTCTGGCGCGACCAGGCGCTGCACGTCGCGACCATCGCGGCGGCCGCGCTCATCTGCGCCTAGCTCCACACGGGCTTCATCAACCCCGCCGCCGGGGGCGCCGATCACTGAGGTGTGCGCCGCCGAGCGCCCACCCTGCTGGTCGCGCTCGCGCTGCTGACGCCCGGGTCGCTCGCGCACGCCGCCGCCCACCCGGCGACGCTCGCCGCCCAGTCCGCCACCGCCGCGCCCACCCCGCTGACCGCGCCCGCGCCGGCGACCCCGACCGCTGCCGGGAAGCCGGCCGCGCCCAAGCGCCGGGTCGCGCCGCGCAAGCCCGGACGGACGGTCCGCGGCGCCCTGCGGCGGGCCCGCCTCGCCGGGCACCTCGGCCAGCGCGAGCACGACGCGCTGCGCCGCCGCTGGCGCGACGCGGAGCGCCTGGCCGCTCGCCTGCCCGGCGCCCGCGGGACGGAGCTGCGCCACGTCCTGGCCGGCGTCGACGACCTCGCCCGCCGCGGGCGCCTGAGCGCCGGGCGCCTGCCGCTCGCGTTCCTCACCATCCGCCGCAACGCCTTCGCGCTCTCGGAGCGCCCGCTCGGGACGGCCAAGCAGCGCACGACCTTCGGCCGCGACCCGCTCGTCTGGCAGTTCTACCCCGGCCACGGCTGGCAGCTCCAGGCGCTGGCGACCGCGGGCAGGGCCAACGCCCTCGCGCGGGTCTGCCTCGAGGCGCAGGCCGCGCAGGCTGAGCGCGTCGCCCGGGCCGCCGTGACGACGCGACGCACGGGCGACGCCGATGCGGGCCCGCCCGCCGGCAGGGTCCTGCGCGGCCCGCTCGGGACCTGCCGCCCCGCCGCGCTCGCCGCGACGCTCGACCGCCTGCTCGCCGTCTCCTCACGCCGCGGGTCGTTCCGCGCGTGGGAGCTGCCGTTCGCGTTCGGCGGCGCGCGACCCGGGTGGATCAGCGGCATGACGCAGGCCACCGCGGTCCAGGCGCTCGTGCGCGGCGCGGCGGTCCTGCAGCGCCCGGCCCTGCGCGACGCCGCCCGCGAGGCGCTCGGCGCCTTCGAGCGCCGGCCGCCCGTCGGCGTCGCGCTGCCCCAGCCGGGCGGCGGGCGGTTCTACCTGCTCTACAGCGACCTGCCGGGCCTGCGGGTCTTCAACGCCCACCTGCAGGCGCTCATCGGGCTGCGCGAGGCCGCGCAGCGCGGCCTCAGCGCCCGCGCGGGCCGCGTCTTCCGCCGCGGTCAGGCGGCCGCGCGCACGTCCCTCCCCGGCGCCGACACCGGCGCCTGGTCGCTCTACAGCGACGGCGGGCGCGAGAGCGACCTGGGCTACCACCGCCTCGTCGGCGGCTTCCTGCGCGAGCTCTGCCGCCAGACCCACCGGGGGCTGTACTGCGCGGCCCGCGAGCGCTTCGCGCGCTACGAGCGCGAGCCGCCGCGCATCCACCTCGACCGGTTGCCGGCCCTGCGCCCCGGCCGTCTGACCCACCTCGCCATCCGCCTGTCCAAGGTCGCGCGCGTGCGCGTCACGGTCGCCAGCCGGCGCGGCGCCGCCCTCGACGTCGGCGGCCGGCTCGGCCGCGGGCGCCACGTGTTCGCCGTCCGCCCGCCGACCGCGGGCCGCTACCGCGTGCGGGTGGTCGCGACCGGCCTCAGCGGTCCGCGCGCCGCCGCCGTGCGGGACGTCGTCGTGCGGCCCAAGCGCAAGCCGGGGCGCACGTCCCAGCGGCGGTCCGGGCGCCAGGCGAAGCGGACCGGGCGGTCTGTGTGAGCCATCGCACGGATCGACGGCCTGTCGAGGCCGACAACAGATGGCGGTGGACCTCCGCCTCCGCGACATCCGACCCGACGACAAGCCGGCGCTCCAGCGCCTGCACGCCCGCCTCTCCCCTGAGACGCGCTACCGGCGCTTCCACGGGGTCAAGGGCGACCTGACGCGCGGCGACCTGCGGTACCTCACCGAGGTCGACGGCCGCCGCCACATCGCGCTCGTCGCCGAGGACGAGGCGGGTGAGCTGCACGGCGTCGCCCGCGCGGTCGGCGACCAGGGCGGCGTCGAGGCCGAGCTGGCCATCGTCGTGGCCGACGACGTCCAGGCCGACGGCCTGGGCACCGCGCTCATGCGCTCGCTGCTCGAGCGCTGCGACCGCGAGGGCCTGCGCCGCATCACCTTCGAGGTCCAGGCCGACAACCACCGCGCCCTGCGCTTCTTCCAGGGCCACGGCGCCCGCCAGGCGCGGACCGTGGGCAGCGTCTGCACGCTCGTGCTCGAGCGCGAGGCGCTGCGCGCCGACCTCGGCTAGGCGGCGGCGCCGAGCCGGGCCACCAGGCCCCGCAGGACGTCGAACGCCGCCTTGGGCGTCCCGTCGCTGCGCAGCACGCCGTACTGGTGCTCCATCTCGCGGCTGGACGAGTCGGCGTCGCGCAGGTCGAACCAGCGGTAGTCCGTGACGCCGTAGCGCCCGCGGTTGGCGTCGATGGCCGCGACGCTCGCGCGCAGCACGTCGACCTGGGCCGCCTCGCTGCGGCCCGGCCCGGTGGGGTAGCCGTTCTCGCTGACGTGGAGGGCCACGCGGCGGCCGAGCCCGGCGGCGGGGAGGCTCTTCGAGCGCAACCGCCCGAGGCTGCGGACCACCTCCTTGCGCACCGCCCCGTAGGAGGGCTGGCTGGGCGCCGACCACGTGCCGGGGTAGACGTCGATCCCGACCCAGTCGACGGCCCTGGCGAAGCGCTTGCCGCCGAGCTTGCGCAGGTCCGACCAGAACCCGGGGGCGCCGCCGCCCTCGGCGGCGTTGAAGCCCAGGCCCAGACCGCGCAGGCCGAGCCGACGGCGCTCCTGGTCGGCGGCGAGCAGTCCCTGCACGAGCGCCTGGCGTGCGCCCGGGAAGGCGCCGTCGGCCGCGTCGGGGGCGCCCGTCACGTTGGCCTCGTTGGTGATCTGCAGGCCGATGAGCCCGGGCTGGCCGCCGAGGCGCTGCACGGCCTTGCGCACGCCCGCGACGTAGCCGGCGACGGCCTCGCGGGGCGTGGTCGCGACCGGCTTGTGGCGCAGCACGAGCTCGACGAGGAAGCCCTCGGCGGCGTACCGGGCGATCTCGCCCTCGGCCCACTCGAGGTGGCCGTCGAAGGCGTCGGTCCCGTCGATCTCGGTGTAGAGGTGCAGGACGAAGGCGCGGTCGCCGCGCAGGCGACGCAGCTCGTCGAGCAGCGGCAGCTCGTCGGGCGACGTGCGGGTGGGCGCGGCGTCGACCGTCCCGACCCCGCCACCCGGGTAGATGCCGAACCGCAGCGGGGGCGGCGTGCGCTTCACGGACGCCTTCCCGGACCGCGGGCGCTCACCCGTCGCAGCGCCCGACGGCGCCCCGAGGGCGAGCAGGAGGACCAGGACCAGGGCAAGGCCTGCGAGACGTCGCACGTCCGGGTGGTCGGCCCTCGTGCGCGTCCTCCCAGGCGGTCAGGGGCGATCATGGACGCATGGTCGACGGCCGGCGCCGCGCCGCGCTCGCGGCGGTCCTCGTGGCCGCCGGGCTCGCCGCTGGGCCTGCGTGGGCGGCCGACCGCGACGGGTCGTTGCGCTTCGGCGTCTACCCGGGCGGCGCCGCGGGCGCCGTCCATGCGCCGCAGCTCCAGGTGGCGCCGGACCTGCGCCGGGAGCGCGCGGCCGTCGACCGGCTGGCGGGCGACGCCGACGTCGTCGTCCGGCTCTACACGTCGCTGGACGGCCGGCGCGACGATGACCAGGACGACCTCGTCGGCCAGGTGCGGCGGTGGTCCGAGGCGGGCCACGACGTCGAGGTCGTCGCGCGCCACCTGCCGGCGCGCACGGACGCCGAGGCCGCGGTCGACGCCTACGTCGACGACCTCTCGCGCCTCGCGCGCCGCCTGTCGGGCGTGCGCCGCCTGCACAGCATCCAGGTGACCAACGAGGCCAACGTCCGCGGCGCGCCCGCGGCCGCCGACGGCAGCTCCCCCGGCGTCCTCGAGGCGCTCGCCCGCGGCGTCGTGGCCGTGGAGCACCAGCTCGCGCGCGCCGACCGTCGCGACGTCTCCGTCGGCTTCAACGTGGCCGAGGACCGCGGGCTCAGCGCGTTCTTCGCCGCGGTGCGCCGCGTCGGCGGCCGCCGGCTCGACCAGGCCGTCGACTGGATCGGCCTCGACGTCTACCCCGCGACGTGGTCGGCACCCGAGCGCCCGGACCGGGCAGCCGTCCGCGCCGCGGTCACCGAGGCGCTGCGGACGATGCGCCGCACGCACATGCCCGCCGGGGGCTTCGGCAGCGACGTCGCGCTGCGCGTCACCGAGAACGGGTTCCCCACCGGCCCCGGGCGCTCGGAGGCCGACCAGGTCGCGGTGCTCGAGGCGTCGGTCGGTGCCGTCGTGGCCGCCCGACGCAGCCTGCGGGTCACGGACTTCCGCTGGTTCGCCCTGCGCGACGCCGCCTCCGCCAGCCAGCACCCCGAGCACCAGTACGGGCTGCTGCGCGACGACTGGCGCGAGAAGCCGGCCTTCGACGCCCTGCGCCGGCTCATCGCGCGTCACGGCGGCGACTGAGCGTCCAGCGGGGGCGGAAGGCGGGCCCGTCGAGAGCGGGGGCGGAACGCGGGCCCGTCGAGGCCGGCGGCGAAGGCGCGCCGCGCCGCGTGCGAGCTGCGGATGCGCCAGTCCGAGCCCTTGTCGAGCTCGAACCACACGAGCGCGTCGATCTGCGGCGTGCGCTCGAGCGCCGCGAACATCCCGGTGAACCACGCGGCCTTGTCGCCGCCCTGCTCGGCCGCGCCCATCTCGCTGATCTCGACCGGCTTGCCCGGGGCGATCCGGCGCAGCGCCCGCACCGCCGGGCCCGCCAGCTGCGTGAACGGGCGGTAGCGCTGGAAGCGCAGCTGCACGCCGCCGACGAAGCCCGTCAGCCCCACGCGGTCGACGTAGCGGTCCCCGGGGTACTGGCTGGCGTACACCTCGAGCGCCACCGGGCTCCAGACCCACTGCACGTTGAAGGCGCCCGCCTCGCGGAAGATCCGCCAGATCCGCCGCCAGGCGCGGACGTACTCGCCGTGGCGGTTGCCGTTGGCGGCCTCGTTCCAGGGGTACCAGTTGCCGTTCATCTCGTGGCCGAAGCGCAGGCGCACGGGCTGGCCGTAGCGCGACAGCGCCCGCGCCCAGCGCCGGACCAGCGGGTCGAAGTCGCCGGCGATGATGCGCCGAAGCCGGTAGGCCGGCTGGGGCACGTTGAGCCCCTTCTCGCTGTCCCACGGCTCCCAGGTGATCTCCGGCACGCTGCCGCGCCGCGCGACCCACCGCAGCTGGTCGACGTCCGGGCTCGGGACGCGTGCCCAGTCCGAGAACCACATGACGATCCCCGCGTGGTGGCGCGCCGCCTGCTCGAAGGCGTTCACCGAGCGCAGGTCGGCCTGGCGCCACCGCCGGTAGGAGTTGCGCGCGAGCTCGACGGTCGTCACGCCGAGGGTGATCCGCGCGCCCGCCGCCTCTGCCCGGGGCCACGGGCGGGGCACGGGCCTGGCGTCCTCGCCGTCGGCGGTGCGCAGCTGCGCCGCCAGCAGGCCGAGGACGGCGACGGCCAGCAGCAGCGGCGCGACCAGCCTGCCCCGCCGACGGTCGGCCGGCCGCTCGCTCACGACACCGCTGCCCGGACGACGTCCCACTGGACGACCGTCGTCGCGGCGGCCGCGGCCACCAGGGCGCAGGTGACCAGGAGGCTGACCGCGCCGGCACGCAGGGCCGTCGCCGTCGACCCGCTCGCCTCGCGGACCGCCACGACGTCGAGCACCACCGCGACGCCCAGCGCGAGCAGCGGGAGCAGGCCGTTGACCATCACGAGCAGCGCGTACGAGCGCCCGTCGTCCCCACTCGCCCAGCCGGCGACCCAGACGGCGCCGAACGCCAGCGCGGCGAGCACGGCCAGCGGCCCGTGGACCAGGCCCTGGTGCGCCGCCCCGGACGCCCCGGCGCGCCGTCCCTTCGGCGTGACCATGTACGGGCGCTTGATGCGCAGGACGACCGAGGCCATCGCCCAGAGCACCACCGGCCAGCGCAGGACGGCGAGCACCGCTCCGCGCCACGACAGCCCCACGCCCTCGGGCTGGAACCACGGCCGCGCGAAGGACCACATGAGCCAGCCGGCGAGCGCGACGGGCAGCACGTGCAGGACGTACTCGAGCAGCGTGGTGTCGGCGATCCGGCGGTCGCTCACCGCCGCCGCCAGGGGCAGGACCCACATCGCCAGCAGCGACAGCGACCACAGGACGTACCAGCTCTGGCTGAAGAGGAACTGGAGCGCCTGACGCGGGGCGTAGCGCGGCAGCAGCCGCGGCGTCCAGTGCAGGAACACCGTGACCATCGAGTGCGCCCACGCGTACTGCTGCCGGGCGTACGTGCGCAGGTCCTCCGGGCCGTCGCCGCGAGCGAGCACCTCGGGGACGAAGACGCCGCGGAAGCCCTCGGCGGCGAGCACCACGGTGTCGAGGTGGTCCTCGGCGCGCGTGGGCTGAAAGCCGCCGATCTGCCGGACCGCGGAGGTCCGGTAGGTGGTGTGCGAGCCGATGATGAACGGCGTCGAGGTCGCGCCGTAGAAGCCCATCTGCAGCGGGCCCTGGAGGACGACCTCCTGCTCGGCCAGGCCGCGGGCGGTCCAGCGGTCGAGGTTGCGGCAGACGCTCGGCGCCTGGACCCACGCGACCTCCGGGTCGTCGAGGTGGCCGAGGACGCGGTCGAGGTACTCGGGCACCGGCCGGTGGTCGACGTCGAGCTGGACGAAGGCCTCGTAGTCGAGCCCGAGCGCGCGGACGTGCCCGAGCCACGCGTTGACGTTGCCGGCCTTCGTGCGCGCCTGGAACGGCGGGCCCTCGCGGTTCCAGCGGTCGATGCCCTTGCGCGAGAAGTAGCGCACGCCGTGGCGGGCGGCGAGCCGCCGGACCTCGTCGGAGCCGCCCTCGTCGAGGACCCAGCTGTCGTGGGGGTAGGTGATGGCGCTCAGCGCCTCGAGCTGGCGCTCGATGACCTCCATCGCCTCCAGCGACGGCACGCACAGCGTGATCACCGCCACACGCAGGTCGGCGGTCGGGGCGCGGTGCACCGGCCGGCGCATCCGCCCCACGAACGCCCAGAAGACCGTGGGCAGGAAGCAGGCCTGGTAGCCCACCGCCGCGCTGGCCGCGACGGCGAGCACGGCATCGCCCCCGCGGGCCGCCGGGATCCAGTACGCCCAGAACGCCGCGTTGACGACGAGCCACAGCACGCCGATGGCGGCGTGGGCGACCAGGTCGGCGCGCGAGAGCACCCGCGTGCTGCCGGCCGGGACGCCGCCGCGGCCCGACGTCGTCGGCCCGGGCAGGCTGCGCGCGAGGTCGTCCAGCGGCGTGGGCGCGGGCTCCACCACCGCCCCGGCGCCGTAGACCGAGTGCGCCGCCATGACCCGGTGCCGGGGGTGCTGCCTCCGGGAGCCGCGGGCCTCTTCGGGGCCCGGGACCGCCGGTCGTCGTCCGTGCATGCCTGTGTCCGCCACGCCGGGCGCGCGGACATCTCCTTGTCAGTCGTCTGGCTTCGCATCCCTCGAAGCCCTGGCCCACCCAGAGTACTCGGAAGTGGTGCATCGGCCGCGGACCTGGCGCACCGTCGCGGCCGACGGCCGCCTAGCCGGGCAGACCGGCCTTCGGCCCCAGCCGCCCGACCTCGCGCGTGATCGCCCAGAGGTCGGGCAGGCCGTGGTGGACGATCGGCTTGCCGGAGGTGAGCAGGCCGACGCTGAGGTCGCGCTCGGGATCGGCCCAGCCGAGGACGTTCGTGAAGCCGAGGTGGCCGAAGGCGTGCTCGGTGTCCGGACCGAAGAGCGAGATCGCCTGCGCGCCGAGCATCAGGCCGGCGCCATGGCGCATGGGCGCGCCGAGCGTCAGGTCGAGCTCCCGGTACGCGCGCTCCACCGTCGCCCGGCGGATCGTGCGCGGCTCGAAGACCGTGACGCCGTCGAGCGTCCCGCCGCGCAGGCACAGCTCGAAGAACCGCGAGAGCTCGTTCGCCGTCGTCACGACGTTCGCCGCGGGGATGACGCCGGTGAGGAAGCGCGGGTCGTTGGACAGCCGCGTGACCTCGTCGGGATGGGGGCCGAGCGCCCGGGTCAGGACCGTCGAGACGGGCGGCAGCGGCGGCGCGCCGGTCGGGTAGCTCAGCGCGACCTGGTCGACGTCCTCGGGCGCGACGCCGTAGGAGCCCCAGCGGAAGCCGAGCGGACCGAGGAGCTCCTCCTCCAGGACGGTCCGGATGTCCTTGCCGGTGGTCCGCCGGACGACCTCGGCGAGGATGAAGCCGCCGCTGACCGCGTGGTAGGCCAGGAGCTTGCCGGGGCGGGTGCGCGGCCTGGCGTCGGCGATGACGCGCAGCAGCAGCTCCTCGTCGGCGAGGTTGTCGAGGTCGAGGACCTCCTTGGGCAGGTTCGGCACGCCCGCGCGGTGGCTGAGGACGTGCTCGATCGTGATCGCGTCCTTGCCGTTGCGCGCGAACTCCGGCACGTGCTCGGCCACCCGGTCGCCCACGTGGAACGCGCCGCGCTCGTCGAGCACGTGCGCGAGCACCGCGGTGACCGCCTTGGCCGCGGAGAAGATGACGAAGGGCGTGTCGGGCGTCGCGGGGACCTTGGCCACGTCGCGGCCGTCCTGGGGGCCGTTGCCGCGTGCATGCCCGATCGCCCGGTCGAGCACCACGACGCCGTTGCGGCGCACGCACAGCGCGATCGCCGGGTGCACGCCGGTGCGGTACAGCCGCCGCACCGCCCGCCACAGCCGCTCGGCGTGGTCGGGGTGCACCCCGCCCGCCATCGGGTCCTCCTCCCCGATCGTCGTGACGCTGTCGAGGTCGCGCGGGACCCAGCAGCGCCGCAGCGGGTCCGGCAGGCCGGGGATGCGCGGCGGCGCGGGGATGCGCGGGGACGGCAGGACCGACACGGTCGCCCGTCGCCGCTAGCCCGCCGCCTTGCGGCGCATGGACCACATCTCGGGATCCCCGCTCATCGGCGATGATTCTTGCCTACACCGTCCGGTGGAGTCCGGCTGAGTCCCCTGTACCCAGGCCTCGGCTGGCGCACGACTGGCGCGCCGGCGCGCTACGTCGCCTGCTCGAACTGCCTCAGAGCGGCCGCCGCGATCTCGTCGAACTCACCCGCATCGGGCGCCACCAGCACTTCGGCGCGCCATGACAAGCGAGCGGCATGACTCTGAGCTCGCTGCGGAGAAACGAAGCGAAGGTCGATCGCCGGCTCGCCGATGTACTCCCACGCAGCCGCTGGCGCATCGAGGATCTCGACCTGAGCTTGCGGATCGTCGGATCGAGCTCGCCAGGCGTCTCGGAGCTGCAGGACGGGGGACGTGCGCAGGTCTGCCGGAACAAGCTCGGTTCCTTCCGCCGTCTCGATTCTGCGAAGACCGGCACGGATGAGCCCTTCGAGGCTGCTCGCATCCAGAGTGTCGATCTCACCCCTGGGCAGCATCGCTGCCGAGCGTCGACCAGCGCGCTCGACGACGAACCAGTTGCGCCCATCGTCGTCGAGTGCCGAGTACGCGACAGCGGCCTCGTCACCCGAGAGTCGCGCCGCTATCGCCGAGTAGTCATGGTGAGGCGTCGAGTTCGTCATCACTGACGGACTATCCGCCGATCAGCCTGCGGCGTCGAGGTACGCGTCAACGAGCTGGGCCGCCTCGGCTTCGTTGCCTGCATGAGGTGCCCGCACCGGTCGAGACGGGGATTGAGCGCAACTCCAGCGGTTGGCCTTAGAGGTCAGCGCGCCCGGCCGGTGCGACCCATGAAGCCGCCTCGGCGACGAGCGAAATTGACCATGTCTTCGTTGAGGAACGAGATGATGCGGACTCGATCTGAGGCGACGACGTGCAAGTGATTCGGGTAGTTCGTCGCCCGGTGGTACGTCCTCCATCGCACTGGGCGGATCCCAACGTCGTAAACGGCGTCGTCAGTAATCACTCGCAGGTCGTCGTCGGTCTCGACTACAACGCCGAACGGCGCGACATCTCCGTCGGTGACGCCCTCGGTCCCGTTGAGACGGAGCTGACCTAGGTCGTCGAGCCGCCTGCTCAGGAGGTCGCCCTTGCCGCTGTAGCGCACGATGTGCACGGCATCGACGTCCGCCCGACAGATCAGGCCGTGGCCGGCCCACGAGAAGCCCTTATCGCGGCGGCTGATCTCGGGCGGGTCGGCGTAACGCGACTGGTACTCCGGGATGTCGATCCCGTCACCGGGCGCTGCGTCAGCCGCGGGCGGATCCTCGCGCAAGCCCTCCGCGCCGGCGACCTCACGGCGCACCATCTCGTCGAGCTTCGCGCGCTGCTTAGCGTCGAACAGCGTTCCGCTGTCCAGTGCAGCCTCGAGACGGCGCACTGCTCGACGTCCGGTCCGCGCAGCGTCCCGCCGACTCTGCGAGAACACTGCTAGGGCGCCCGCGTTGGAGTGGGAGGACGCGTAGATGCTGGTGCTCAGCCAACTGCACCCTGTGAAGTCACCGCGCAAGACCTCTCGAGGCTCCTCAAGAGGACCATCTGAGCGCAGCCAGGACTGCCGGAGACCGTCCACTCCAGCGGCGACAGCGAGCATGCCTGCGTTAGCCCGGAGACGAAGCGCCTCGCCATCCCACTGGCGCTGACCGCCATTCCGGCTGAGCTCAAAGCGCTCGGTGCGGACCAGGCCTTCCTCACTGGCCGTGTAGATGCGATTGCGATGGAAGTCCAGGTCGCTAATCGCCTCTGGCAGAGCCTGCAGGTGAGAGTTGATTGTGCTCCGGTGCAACTTCTCGGAGTCGACAATTAGCTCGGCAGCCGCGACGCGATTGATCTTGTCGGTGATGAGCGCGCGGATCTCGGGGTCACGCACGAGGCGCTCCCAATCGCGCCCGTACAGGAACCGCGCGTCGATGAAGCTCAGCTCAAGCGCGAGGCGATCTTCCCGGGCCCCTACAAGCGACTCAACGAGCCGGGGCCAGTCAACCTCAACCACGTCTCCGTCGAGGGTGATGAGATAAAGGCGCCCGGCGTAGAGGAACACGTCCCACCAGTCCCCCGGGATGTCCAGGGTGACCGGCTCTCGGATGCCGGCAGCGGCTTCGGGTGTCAGCTCGGGCGGCACGGCTGCTTCCTGATGATCCGGCTGAGCGCCACCTTGTCAATGTGCCCAGCCTCGTGCCAGGCGCGGGCAACGGAGACGGCGGGGGCATCATGCTCCTGCCGGCGGACAAGGTCGGCCGGGTAGCCGTGCCACGGGTCCGTCTTCCCCACGAACTTGGCCCACCACAGGCTGCGTTCCCCGTCATCCGATATCCCCAGGTCCAAAGCGATCTCGCCGTCCTCGGCGTAGATGCCCCAGCCCACGGCGCCGGCGACCCAACCGTTGTCCCACGCTCTCTCGAAGACGACTGTCTCCGCGGCCTCGGGGATCGTCCACTGCGACTTGCCGGCTGACCGGTCGCGATGCGGCGGATGCGGTTGGTACGGGGGACAGGTCACGGACATCCTGAGCATTTATCGGCCCGTAGACCGGCGCGGTATGACACCACACTCGGCCGGCTAGTCGCCAGGTTTGCACGAGGGTCGGCAGCTCTTCGCCTTGCGCGCCTGGCGCTCGAGCTGGCGCGCAACTGCCAGATTTGGCTTCAGGACGGTGAATTCAGCGCCTTGCGGCGCATGGACCACATCTGCGCCGGGCGCTCGAGCTCGAGCGCCGCCGACCACGGCAGCGCCGGCGGGCCGGCCACGAGGCGCACGGAGCGCGCGGTGCGCCGGGCCAGCTCGGGGTCGGCGGCGGGCACCGCGGCCAGGCGGCGCGCCTCCTCGTCGACGGCATCCGGGTCGACGGCGGCCCATGCCAGGCCGAGCTCGACCGCCTTCGCGCCGTCGATGCGCTCGCCGAAGAGGACCATCGCGTTGACCGTCTCGCGCCCACCGAGGCGGCCCATCAGCGCCCCGTGACCGCCGCCGTGGTGCAGGTGGATCGGCAGGAAGCCGGAGGCGAGCCTGGCGTCGCGGGCGACGACGCGCACGTCGGTGGCCAGCAGGAGGTTCATGCCCGCGCCGACCGCGCCGCCCTGGACCGCGGCGATCGTCGGCGGCTCGAGCTCGCCCACGCGCACGAACGCCGAGTAGACGTCGCTGAGCCCCGCGAAGGCCTGGGGGTCGGCGGGATCCTCGCCGGCGGCCGCGAGCGTCGCGCGGTCGCCGCCCGCGCAGAAGTACCCGCCCTCGCCGCGGACGACGACGGCGCCGACGGCCGGATCGGCGTCGATGCGATCGCAGGCGGCGACGAGCTCGCGCGCCATCTCGGGCGTCAGCGCGTTGCGCCGCTGGGGCGCGTCGAGGGTGAGGGTCGCGACGCCGTCGGCGACCTCGAGGCGGACCTCCGTGGGGCTCATCGCGGCGGATCCTCGCTGATACCGGACCGACACGGAGGCGATCCGGCGCTGACACCCGCCGGGCCGAAGCTTCCACCACCGAAGCAGAGCAGCACCAGATCCCTCCAAGAGAAAGCCACCTGATCACCATGACCTCCGCCCTCCTCTCGAACCCCAAGCGCCTCCTCGCCGCCCTCCTCACGCTCCTCGCCGCCGGCGGCGTCGCGGTCGGCTCGGGCGCCTCCTTCACGTCGCAGACCGCCAACCCGACCAACACCTTCACCTCGGGCACGCTCCTCCAGAGCAACTCCAAGAACGGCGTCGCCATCGTCACGGGCGCCAACATGAAGCCGGGCGACGTCAAGACCGGCGAGGTCACGATCAAGAACACGGGCACGCTGGCCGGCGACTTCAAGCTCAGCGAGACGAACGCCACCAACGGCTTCACCGCGGGCTCGCTGAACGTCAAGGTCGAGGACGTCAGCACCAGCACCGCCACGACCGTCTACAACGGCGACCTCGGCGGCCTGGGCGCCAAGACCCTCGGCTCCTTCGCGCCGAACGAGGCCCACACGTACCGCTTCACGGTGACGCTCGCGCAGGCCGCCCCGAACGCCGACCAGGGCAAGTCCGCCACGGCCGACTTCGTCTGGGACGAGACCGCCACCTCGTAGCACCGCTCCCGCTCCGCACCTCCCCGCCCGGACGGCCGCCGCCGTCCGGGCTCGAGGTGGTGAGAGACCATGCCCAGCACCGGATTCGCCATCACCGCCCCCGCCCGCCGCGACCGCCGGCGCCGCGCCGCACGTTCGTTCGTCGGCTCGGCCCTGCTCGCGGCCGTCGCCGTCGTGGCCCTCGTGATGCTCGTGCCCGCCGCCCTGGGCTACCAGCGCTACGTCCTGGTGTCCGGCTCGATGACCGGGACCTACGACACCGGCTCGATCGTCTACGCCAAGGAGGTCCCCACCGAGGACCTGCGCGTCGGCGACGTCATCACCTACGCGCCGCCCGCCGGCGCCTCGCCGCAGGAGCTCGTCACCCACCGCATCACGTGGATGGGCGACGACGGCCGCGGCCACCGCGCCTTCCAGACCAAGGGCGACGCCAACCCGACGGCCGACCCGTGGAAGTTCGTCCTCGACGAGCCCACCCAGGCCCGCGTCAGCTTCGGCGTCGGCCACCTCGGGTACGCGATCTCCGCCCTCGGTCGTCGCGACGTGCGCATGGTGCTGATCGGCCTCCCCGCCGTCCTCCTCGCCCTCTTCACCGTCGGTCGCCTGCTGCGCGACGCGCGCCGTGAGGCCGCCGCCGCACGCACCGCCGCACCGACGCCCGCCGCCGCCCAGTGACCGTCCGCCGCGCCCTCCTCGCCCTCGCGCTGCTCGGCCTCGTCGCCGGGCTCGCGCTGCCGTCGGGTGCGGCCTTCACCTCGCGCTCGGCCAACCCGGGCTCGACCTTCACCGCGGTCAGCGACTGGGTCGCCCCGTCGACGACGCTGCTGTCCCCCGGCCCGGCGGTGCGCGGCACCGTCACGCTGACCGCGATCGCCGACGACCTCGGCGGCAGCGGCGTCGCCTCCGTGCGCTTCGAGCGCGCGCTGGCCGACAGCGGCGTCTGGACCACCATCTGCACCGACGCCACGGCGCCCTACACGTGCGCGTGGAGCACCGCCGGTCTGACCGAGGACGCCTACGACCTGCGCACCGTCGCCACCGACAAGGTCGGCCTGACCGGCACGTCGGAGGAGGTCACCGTCGACGTCGACAACACCGCGCCGGCCTCCGTCTCGGTCACGGACCCCGGCTCGCCGATCGCGGGCGTCGTCACCGTCGGCATGTCCGCGACGGACGACGGCTCGGGCATCGCGACCGTCCGGCTCCAGCGCGCGCCGGCCGGGTCGACCACCTGGACCGACGTGTGCACCGACGACACCGCGCCGTTCAGCTGCCGCCTGGACACGACGACCATGGCCGACGGCCTCTACGACCTGCGGGCGATCGCCACCGACGAGGCCGGCAACACGCGCACCTCGGCGACGGTGGCCGGCCGCCGCGTCGACAACACCAAGCCGTCGGTCTCCCTCGACGACCCCGGCAGCTTCGTCCGCGGCACCGTCGCGTTGAGCGCCAACGCCTCCTCGGGCAGCGGCGTCACGTCGGTGACCATCCAGCGCGCGCCCTCGGGTTCCAGCACCTGGACCACGATCTGCGCCGACACGACCGCCCCCTACGGCTGCTCGTGGGCGACCACCGGCCTGGCCGACGGCGCCTACGACCTGCGCGCCGTCCTCGTGACCGGCTCCGGCGCGAGCGTCGCCTCGGCGACGATCTCCACGCGCGTCGACAACACCCTGGTGCGCGGCGTCGACGTCCAGGCCACGAACCGGACCGGCGGCACGCGTGGCCGGCTCGAGACCGGCGACCAGCTCCGGCTGACCTGGTCGGACCAGATGCGCCCGTCGACGCTCGTCCCGGGCTGGGACGGCACCGGCACCGCGACCCTCCAGGTCCGCCTGCGCGACAGCGGCCTCATCGGCCTGGGCGCCAGCGACACGCTCCAGCTCCTGACGGGCAGCGGCGCCGCGACGGGCCTCGGGTCGGTCGACCTGAAGGGCAACTACATCCGCTCGATGCGCACCGTCACGTTCGCCGCGACCGCCACGGCGGCCGTCGCCGGCGGCCAGACCACGGTGACCGTGACGCTGGGGGCCGCCTCCGGCGGCGGGCTGCGCACCGCCTCGACCGCGACGATGGCGTGGACGCCGTCGTCGGCGGCGCTCGACCTCGCCGGCAACGCCTCGTCGACCAGCCCGGTCACCGAGTCGGGCACCGCGGACGTCGACTTCTGATGGCCGCACGCGCCGCCCGCCGCACCCGTGCCCGTGCGGTCGCGGTGGCCGCCTGGGCGACCGCGGTCGCGGCGGCGGCCTGGTACGGCCCGACCCACGGGACCCCCGGTGGACCCCACCAGCCCGTCCGTCCGTCGCAGAGCGTGTCGCCTCCCCCCACCACTCCGGGAACGTGGAGCGACCGATGAGGCTCGACGACCCCGCCCGCCTGCGCGCCGTCGCCGCGACCGGCCTGGTCGGCCGGGACGCCAGCACCCGCCTCGGCCCGGTGGTGCGCCGCGCGGCCGCGGCGGCGGACGCGCCCATGGCGCTCGTGAGCCTCGTCGGCGAGGCGTCGCAGTGGCACCCCGCCGTCGTCGGCGCCGTGCCCCGGGAGCTGGACGTCGCCCGGTCGCTGTGCGCGGTGGCGATCGAGCGCGAGGAGCTCCTCGTGGTCGACGACCTCGACGCCGACGCGCGCTGGTCGGCCATGGCCGGCGGCGGTCTGCGCGCGTACGCCGGACGGCCGCTCTCGGCCCCGGGCGGCGAGCTGCTCGGGACGCTCTGCGTGCTCGACGTCGCGCCGCACGTCTTCGGCCGCTCGACGTCCGCCGCGCTCGACGACCTGGCCGCATGGGCCGAGGCCGAGCTGGCCACGGCCGCCGGCGGCGACGCCGGCCGGGCCCGCGCGGACGAGCTCGCCGACCTCCAGGCCCGGCTGCTCGAGGCCACCGCGCACGAGCTGCGCACGCCGCTCACGGCGATCCGCGCGCACGCCGAGCTCCTGCTCGACGACCCCGACGGCATGTCGTCGGGCGCCCGCGCGTCGGTCGAGGCGATCCTCGCCAACGCCATCGGCCTCCAGCGCAGCGGCGACGCGCTGCTCGACGCGCTGCGGCGCGACGCCGCGGGCGCCGAGGCGGCGATCCGCCGGCGCCTCGGACTGACCGACCGCTAGCTCAGCGCGTCGCGCTCAGGCGGTAGCCGAAGCCGCGCAGCGTCTCGATCTCGACCTCGGAGCCGAGCTTGCGACGCAGGCGCGACACGTAGAGCTTGACCTGGTTGTCGGCCGCCTCGGGGACGCCGAAGGCCAGCTCGGCCAGGCGGTCCGGGCTCAGGACGACGCCCGGGTTGCGCACGAACGCCGCCAGCAGCGCGAACTCCGACGGCGTCACGGGGACCTCCTGGTCGCGCACGCGGACCAGGCGCTGGTCGTGGTCGACGACGAGCACGCCGTCGTCGTAGCGGTCGGCGACGCCGCCCGTCGTGTCGCCCTCGGAGCCGGCGAGCTTGCCGCGGCGCACGAGCGCCTCGACGCGCGCGAGGAGCTCCTGGTTGCCGAAGGGCTTGACGAGGTAGTCGTCGGCGCCGCCGCGCAGGCCCCGGACCTTCGCGAGCTCGGCGTCCTGCGCGGTGAGCATGCACACGGGGAGCGCCGTGACCTCGCGGATGCGCTCGAGCGTCGCCCAGCCGTCGAGCTCGGGCATCTCGACGTCGAGCAGCACGGCGTCGACGCGCTCGGCGAAGACGACCTTCATCGCCTCGCGGCCGTCGGTGGCCTCCCGCACGTCGAAGCCTCCGCGCTCGAGGACGAGGCGGACGACGGACCGGACGACCTCCGAGTCGTCCACCACGAGGATGCGGGCGCGGTCAGCCATGACTGGCGCTCAGGGAGCGTACCCCTGCCACTTCGCCGCTTTGCGGTCCATCGGCGTCCTGGCGCGTTCACGCGACGGTCGCACGCGTGCGTGGTGCCCGGATAGCGTCGTCGGCATGTGGGGGCCTGAGGGGGACGCACATCACGAGCGGCTCGCCGACGCCGCGCCCGACGAGGCGTTGCGCCGGCGGGAGTTCCTGCAGCGCACCGCGCTCGCGGCGGGGCTCGGCATCGGGGCGGCGACGACGCTCGCGCCCGACGTCCTGGTCGCCGAGGCGGCGCGCCGCCAGCGCCGGGTGCCGCTGCCCTCCCCGCGCAACATGCCGGTCGACACGTTCGTGGTCCTGATGATGGAGAACCGCTCCTTCGACCACTACCTCGGCTGGCTGCCCGGGGCCGACGGGCGCCAGGCGGGGCTCGAGTACGTCGACGCCGACGGCAGGGCGCACCGGACCGCGCGCCTCGCGCCCGACTGGCAGGGCTGCGGGCACCCGGACCCCGACCACTCGCGCAAGGGCGGGCTGGTCCAGCTCAACGGCGGCCGGTGCGACGGCTTCCTGCGGTCGGGCGACAACGACCAGTTCGCCATCTCCTACTACGAGGAGGGCGACCTCGGCTTCATCCAGGACGCGGCGAAGGCCTACACCGCCTACGACCGGTTCTTCTGCTCGCTGCTGGCCTCGACGCTGCCCAACCGCGAGTACCTGCACGCCGCGCAGTCCTACGGGCTGATGGACAACGACCTGCCCTTCGGCGCCGACGGCCTCGGCTTCCCCGACACGTCGATCTTCGCCGCGCTCGACCGCAAGGGCGTCTCGAACCAGTACTTCTTCGTCGACGTCCCGGTGGCGGCGCTGTGGGGGCTGCCCGGGCTGGCGCGCTCGCGGCCGATCGCGCAGTTCTACGCCCAGGCGGCGGCGGGGACGCTGCCGCGGGTGTCGTTCGTCGACCCGTTCTTCGCGGCCAGCGCCGGCGAGGGCCCGGGGTTCTCCGGTGACGAGCACCCGCACGGCGACGTGCGCGCGGGGCAGGCGTTCATGGCCGACGTGGTGCACGCGGTGATGGCCTCGCCGCAGTGGCCCCGCACGGCGATCTTCATCACCTACGACGAGTGGGGCGGCTTCTTCGACCACGTCGCGCCGCCGAAGGTCCCCGACCAGCGCCGGTCGGCCGACCCGATGGAGGACTTCCGCCAGATGGGCTTCCGCATCCCGACCGTGGCGATCAGCCCGTACGCGCGCCAGGGGCACGTCTCGCACACGGTCTACGGCTTCGAGTCGATCCTGAAGATGATCGAGTTCCGCTTCGGCGTCCCGCCGCTGACGCTGCGCGACCGCTACGCGAACAACATCGCGCGGTCCTTCGACTGGGAGGGCAAGCCGCGCCTCGAGCCCGCGCCGCTGCCCGACCCGGCGACGGTCGTCTCGCTGCCGTGTCCCGGCAACGCCGACGGGCCGGCGGCGCGCGCCAAGGAGCACGACCTGGTGGAGCTGGCGACGAGCGGCTACCTCGAGCGGCTCGGCTTCGACTTCCGCCGGGCGCGGGCCGAGGACGCCTTCCGGCAGCCCGACACCGTCCGCCGCGGGCTGGCGGTGCGCTGATGCGCCGCGCGCTGGCGGCGCTCGGGGTGCTCGGCGCGCTGGCGGGGCCGGCGGTCGCCCTGGCGGTGACGAAGCAGGGCACGCCGCGCGCCGACCGCCTCACCGGCACCGCCAAGGCAGACCGGCTCAACGGCCGGGGCGGGGCCGACCAGCTCTTCGGCCGCGGGGGCGACGACAAGCTGCGCGGCGGGGCCGGCGCCGACCGGGTCGTGGGCGCCGCCGGCGACGACGAGCTGCTCGGCGACGGTGGCGCCGACCGCGTCAACGGCGGCGCGGGCGACGACGACGTGCGCGGCGGCGCGGGCGACGACGTCCTGGTCGGCGTCGGCGGGCGCGACGTGCTGGAGGGCGGCGAGGGCGCCGACCGCCTCGACGGCGGCCCGGGCGCCGACGAGCTCGAGGGCGGCGCGGGCGACGACGTGCTCGACGCGCGTGACGGGGCGAGCGCCGAGGACGAGCTCGACGGCGTGGACTGCGGGCCCGGCGAGGACGTCGCCTACGTCGACGAGCGCGAGGAGGGCGTGTTCGACTGCGAGGACGTTCGGATGCCGGACGGGCAGGGGTAGGGTCGCGGCCATGGCGATCCACCGCACGAAGGCCCCGGACCCCTACGACCTGCTCCCCGAGAAGCCGTCGTTCACGCTCGAGAGCGACGACGTCGCCGACGGGCAGCCGATCGACCTGCGCTTCGTCCATGACTCCTCGGGCGGCGAGAACGTCTCGCCGGCGCTGCGGTGGTCGGGCTTCCCCGACGAGACCAAGGGCTTCGCGGTCACGTGCTACGACCCGGACGCGCCGACGCACTCGGGCTTCTGGCACTGGGTCGTGGTCAACCTGCCCGCCGACACCACGGCGCTGGAGACGGGCGCAGGCGCGTCCAGCGACAAGCTCCCCAACGGGGCCTTCCACGTGCGCAACGACTACGGCGCCCAGCAGTGGGGCGGCCCGGCGCCGCCGCCCGGCGACGGCCCGCACCGCTACGTCGTCGCGGTCCACGCCCTCGACGTCGACGCCCTCGAGGTGACGCCGGACGCCTCGCCCGCCTACGTCGGCTTCAACCTCGCGTTCCACACCCTGGCGCGCGCGGTGATCCGCCCGACCTACGAGAACGCCGGCTAGGCGGACGCGCTGGCGCGTCGCTGGCGGAGCGGCTCGATGGCCTGGCACCTGGCGCAGCTCAACGTCGCCGTGGCCCTCGAGCCGCTCGACTCCCCGCGCCTGGCGGAGTTCACGGCGCAGCTCGACCCGGTGAACGCGTCGGCCGACGCGGCGCCGGGCTTCGTCTGGCGCATGCAGGACGACAGCGGCAACGCGACCGACCTGCGGGGCAGCGACGACGAGCTCCTGCTCAACATGAGCGTCTGGCGGTCCTTCGAGGACCTCCGCGCGTTCGTCTACGGCGACGCCGGCCATCTCGCCGTGATGCGCCGGCGGCGCGAGTGGTTCGCGAAGCTCTCGCCCGTCCTGGTCCTCTGGTGGGTGCCGGCGGGACGCCTCCCGACGATCCCCGAGGCCGAGGCGCGGCGCGCGCTCCTGGCCGAGCAGGGGCCGACGCCCGAGGCGTTCACCTTCCGCCACGCCTTCCCGCCGCCCGACGCGGGGGCGGCGCAGACGCACGTCGACGCCGGCGACGCGCTCCGCCCGGCCTAGGCGCGGACGTCCAGCGACGCCCGCTGGCGCGCGAGGTCGCGGTCCAGCGCCGCGCGCTTGGCCACCGCGCGCTCGGCGTCGCGCAGCTCGAGGATGTCCAGGCAGCGCTGCTGGACCTCCTGCAGCGAGCCGCCGTGCGGCGCGCCGATCGCGGCGGCGACCAGCTCGGGCTTGTTCGGGTTCGGCGGGAAGCGGCTGTGGCCGGGCGGCGTCGTCGTGCGTGTGGGCGCGTCGCGCCAGACGGCCGCGCCGGCGGTGTCGACGCGATCGAGCAGCATGGTGCAGGCTGCTTCGGCCAGGGCCGCCCGACCTTGAGGGCCGTGGCCGGGCGTCTGGCCGGACGGTCGATGGGCGCGGGCGTGGAGTGGCGTTTCGCCCGGGCGTCGGCGCGGCGCGCGGCGCTCGCCGGCGGGCACCGAGGGAGGGGAACCGGCCAGCGCGCGCGAGGGCTGCGGGGCGGCCCGCGGAGCGGGGAGAAGGTCTCGCCCAGTGGGACCTCAGCGCCGGCCGACCGATCGAGCGGCGACTTGAGGTCACCCCGCGACTCCAAGTCGCCGGTCGACGGTCGAGGCGGCCGGACCGCCCCGCGCCCTACGCCTCCAGGTTCCTCAACCGCAGCCACCCAGCGAAGGCGAACGCGGCGGGCCACGCCACGGTGATGATGAGCGCCGCGCCGAAGGAGACGCGGTCGTCGGCGTCCAGGTCGTTCGTGGTGAGGCGGTCGAGGCCGACGTCGAGGACGAGGTGGCGGAACCAGTCGTCGATGAGGACGAGGATCGCCACGAGGTCGACGCCGAAGAGCAGCAGGACCAGGGAGACGGTGATCGCCGGGCCGGTGGAGCGCACGAGGGCGCCGGTGCCGAACGAGATGACGCCGTAGACGAAGCAGCGGATGAAGAGGTTCCAGTAGGCGTCGACCACGTCGCCGCCGCCGACGCCCTCGGTGCCGGCCTCGGCGGGCAGGACGAGGCCGAAGACGACGACCGCCGTCGCGCCGAGGACGACGAGCCCGAGGCAGGTGATGGCGAGGACCGCGAGCTTCGACAGGTACAGGCGCTCGCGGGGGACGCCGGTGAGCAGCTGGTAGCGCAGCGTCCCCGCGGCGTGCTCGTCGCTGCCGAGGCGGGCGCCGACGAGGACGGCGAGGATCGGGCCGATGAAGGCCAGCGAGCTCGTGCCGTCGCGGACGAACTGCTGGCCGCCGTCGAGGTCGATCGTCTCCGTGGCCGCCAGGAGGAAGACGACGGAGGCCAGGACGAACGGGAGCATGAGCGCCGACCACCACAGGCCGGTTCGGCGGCGCAGCTTGAGCAGGTCGGCGGCGATCAGCGCGGTCATGCGTCGGCCCTCCCGGACGCGGCCTGGCGGGTCGACTCGAGGTAGCGCTCCTCGAGGGTCTGGACGTGGCGGCGGATCTCGGCGACGCCGACGCCGCCCTCGACGAGCCGCCGGGTGATGGCGATCGCCTGCTCGCGCTCGCCGACGCCGTCGAGGCGCAGCCGGCCGCCCTCGAGGTCGGAGATCCGGATGTCCGGGTGGGCGAGCAGCTCCCGTGCGCGCCCGGGGTCGTCGACGTCGAGCACGAGGGCCAGGCCGCCGCCGGAGATGAACGCGCTGACCGAGGACTGCTCGACGACGCGGCCCTGCTCGACGATGGCGACCTCGTCGCAGAGCTTCTCCATCTCGTCGAGCAGGTGCGACGAGAGGAAGACCGTGCGCCCGTCGTCCTCGACGAGCCCGCGGATGAGCGTGCGGAACTCGGCCATGCCCTCGGCGTCGAGGCCGTTGGTCGGCTCGTCGAGCACGAGCAGCTCGGGCTCGCCGAGCAGCGCGCGGGCGACCCCGAGCCGCTGGCGCATGCCCATGGAGTAGTTCGAGACCTTGTCGTCGCCGCGGCCGCGGAGGCCGACGCGGTCGAGCATCTCCGGGATGCGCTCCCGCGGGTCGCCGTCGAGCAGCGCCGCGTGGACCACGAGGTTCTCGACCCCCGTCATGTGGGCGTGGAAGCGCGGCTCCTCGACGATGGCGCCCACCCGCCGCAACGCCGACCGCGGGTCGGCCGCGACGTCGACCCCGCCGATGAGCACGCGTCCCTCGTCGGCGCGGGCGAGGCCCAGCAGCAGCCGGATGAGCGTCGTCTTGCCCGCGCCGTTGGGCCCGAGGAACCCGAAGCACGAGCCGGCCGGAACGTCGAGGTCGACGTGGTCGACGGCCGTGCGCTCGCCGAAGCGCTTCGTGAGCCCGCGGGCCTCGATCAACGTCACGCTCCTGATGCTGGCAGACGACCCGGTCCCGACACCGAGCGATGAGGGGTTCAGGTTGCGCTCAGGAATGCCGAAGGTGCGCTTGACCCTCCTCCGACACCCTGCGCCCATGCTCCTCCTCCACCCCGTCCTGGACCAGCCCGCCGGCATCGACCGCGAGCAGGCGCTCGTGGCCGAGACGGCCATCGCCGCCGCGGGCGGTGGCGCCCTGCGCCTCCTGCACCGCGAGGGCCGCCTGCGCGACCGCTGGTACGCCGTGGTCGACGCGCCGGCCGGCGGTCAGGTGACCGTCGAGCTCGACGCCCGCATGGGGACCGCGGTCATCCGCCCGGTCACCCTGCGCCAGGCCGCCTAGCCGCCGCGCGCCCGCACGCGCCGGGTCAGCCGACCCGGCGCGCCCCCACGAAGTGCTCGGCCCAGTAGCCCGAGCCGAAGGAGTGCTCCATCACGCCCTTCGTCGTCGCCGAGATGGCGGTCGTCGGACCGGTGGCGATGCCCACGTGCGACGCGCCGGCGCCGTTCGTGGAGAAGAAGACGAGGTCGCCGGCCTGGATCTGGGACTTCGCGACCCGCCTGCCCTGCCCGTACTGGTCGAAGCTCGTGCGCGGCAGTGAGATCCCCGCCGCCTTGAACGCCTGGACGGTGAGGCCCGAGCAGTCGAACGCCGACGGGCCGTTGCCGCCCGAGGCGTAGGGCTTGCCGACCTGCGCCCGCGCCGCCTCGACGGCCGCCGCGGCGCCCTTCCCGGCGGGCGCCGGCGCGCCGGCGGCGGCCTCGTCCTGCGGCGCCCCCGGGTCCGCGTCCGTCGTCCCGCCCGGCGTCACGCCCAGCGCCGCGAGGAGCTGCGCGTCGGGCCGCCCGTCCACAGGGAGGCCGGCGCGCTGCTCGGCCCGCCGGATCGCCGACCGCGTCCTGGGCCCCACCGCCCCGTCGGCCGAGACGCCCAGGGCCCGCTGCAGCGCCTTGACCGCCGTGCGGTCCAGCGCCATGCCGGACGCCGGCGCTGCGACGAGGCTGCGGCGCTTGGCCACCGGCGAGCCCTTCGACGCCTGCTTGGCCGACAGGCCGAGCGCCCGGCGCGTCTGCGGACCGACCACGCCGTCGACCGCGAGGCCCTTCTCGCGCTGGAAGGCGCGCACGGCCTTCGCCGTCGCCGGGCCGAAGACGCCGTCGCTGCCGATGCCCAGCGCCCGCTGCAGCGCCCGCACCCCGTCGCCGCTGCTGCCGCGCTGGAGCACGCCCGCGTCGCCGACCTGCGCCGTGGACGTCCTGGCCGCCTGCGCGGTCTGGGACGCCGAGGGCGCGAGCAGCGTCGCGGTGACGAGCGCCGCCGACACCTTCGCCGGGGTGGCGTGGGCCAGCCCGGGGCGGCGCGCGGCCGTCGCCTCGCGACGCCGGCGGGACCGCTCGAGCGAGCGGTCCCAGAGGTCGGGGCTGCCGAGGTCGCGGTCCCCCGGGGGCTCCGCGCGGATCGCCCAGCCGTCCTGGCTGCGGGCGTAGGGGTCGTCGGTCAGGCGCAGGGGCCGGACGGCGCTCACTCGATGGTGCTCCTTGTCGTCGAGGCCTACGAGGTGAGCTGACGGGCTCGCGCCGCGATGGCGCTACGTCGCTCGAGCGAGCGGCGACGATTCGCCCCAGGACCGGTGAGGCCGGTCCGCGTGGGTCCCCCGCTCCCGCCGCCCTGGGGCGGGCGGGACTCGGCCTTGGTGGGTCGTCGCGGACCATAACCACGAAGCCGGGCAGAAGGTGCGCCCGCAGGTGCGACATCGGGCCCTTCACGACCCTCGAACATGCGTCCATGTGTCGCACCTGATCCAGGTGCGTCTTACCGTCATCGAGGAGTGGTGGGGGACAAGGGCAAGGATGCGGGGCCTGGGCCCCGTCGCGGCGACGCGACCCTCGAAGGACCGCGCGCCGACCGCCGGCGGGTGCTGGCGCTGCACGGCACGCGCGGCCTGACGGCGGCGCTCATCGTCAGCGTGCACGCCGGGATGTTCTCCGGCACGTTCGTGCACGGCTCGATCCGCGCGGACCTCCTCCGGCAGCTCGAGTCGACCGTCCCGGTCTTCTTCGCCCTCTCGGGCTTCCTGCTCTACTCGCCGTTCGCGGCCGCGCACGCCGCCGGTCGTCCCGCGCCGCGGATGGTCGCCTACGCCGCGCGCCGCGTCCTGCGCATCTTCCCGGGCTACTGGCTGGCGCTCCTGGGCGTCATGGCGCTGTACCCGCTGCTGGGCATCAGCTCGCCGAACCCCAGCAGCCCCGACGGGCCGCTGCAGGCCCTCGCCTGGTACGGCATGGTCGCCGGCTGGCTGACCGGCGACGACCGGCTGCGCGCGATCCAGCAGGCCTGGACGCTCGACGTGGAGCTGGCCTGCTACGTGCTGCTGCCGTTCGTGGCGCTCCTGGCCGGCCGGCTGGTCGCGCGCGGTATGTCGTGGCTGCGCGCGGAGGTCCTCTGCGTCGGCGGCCTCATCGCCGTCTCGGTCCTCTGGAAGGTCGGCTTCGCGATCTCCGCCGACGGCCTGGCCCCCGGCACCCAGCAGCTCTACTTCCCCGTCGCGTACTTCGACGCGTTCGCCGTCGGCATGCTGCTCGCCGTCCTCGCGCTGGGCGCCGACCGCGGCGAGCCGCTGCCCCGGTTCGTGCGCCGCGGCCTGTCGGCCCGCGGCGCCTGGACGCTGTGCGCCGCGTTCGTCCTCTTCTCGCTCTTCGTCCTGCGCTCGGACACCCCGGCGGAGGCCGGCAAGCAGTTCACGCCGGCGCGGTTCCTCGTCGAGCACCTCACGACGAACGCCATCGGCCTGCTCGCCCTGGCACCGGTCGCGCTGGGCTGGGGCCCCGTCGACCGCGTGCGGCGGATCCTCTCCCACCGGGTGCTGCTGTGGTTCGGCACGGTCTCCTTCGGCCTGTACCTCTGGCACTTCCTCGCCCTGGACCTCATGCGCACGGGCGGCGTGAGCTTCGGCGGCGGGATCAAGAGCTGGTTGGGCTGGTACGGCGCGACGCTCGTCATCACCCTGCCCATCGCGTGGGCCAGCTGGAAGGCCGTCGAGCAGCCGGCGCTGCGCCTCGCGCGCCACGTGCCCGAGAGCAGGCCGCAGCGCAGCGCCGCCCTCGAGGCGGCCGAGACCGAGGCGGGCGCCGCCGCGGTCGAGACGCGCACGCCGGTCCCCGCCTAGCGGCGACGCGCCCGGCCCGGCAGGATGCGGGGCGATGGTGCCGGCGCAGACCACGACGGACGACGGCCGCGTGCGCGGGCTGGTCGCCGCCCTCCTCGCCCACGACGCCGCCGCGGCGCGACGGCTGGTGGACGACGCCGCCGACGCGGGCATGGAGGTGCCGGACCTCTACACGGACCTGCTGCAGCCGGCGATGTACGAGATCGGCCACCGCTGGGCCGTCGGGACCGCCACGGTGGCCGACGAGCACTTCGCGACGACCGTCGCCCAGTCCGTGCTCGGCGCGCTGCGCGAGCGCCTGCGCGTCCCCGCGCGCCACGGCCGCCTGGCGATCGTCTCGTGCACCCCCGGCGAGCTGCACGCGCTCGGCGCGCAGGTCGTCGCCGACTTCCTGGAGAGCGACGGCTGGGAGACCCTGCACCTCGGAGCCTCGCTGCCCGCCGACGAGCTCGCCGGGATCGTCGACGCCGAGTGCCCCGACCTCGTGGCGCTGTCGACGACGACCGCCTCGGGCCTGCCGGGCGTCGTCGAGGCGCTCGCCGCGCTGCGCGCCCTGCCCGACCCGCCCTACGTCGTCGCCGGAGGGCAGCTGTGGACCGACCAGGTGCAGGCCGACGCGCTCGCCGCCGGCGCCGACCGGGTCCTGCGCGACCCCCGCGCGCTGCTCGAGCACCTGCACCGCTGGTTCCCCGAGACGGAGGGCCGGGCCTGATGCGCGTCGACCTCACCCTCCGGGCGCTCCAGGCGCCCGACGTCGCCGCGGCGGCCGCGGACGCCGAGGCGCTGGGCTTCGACGGCGTCGGCCTCACCGAGTCCACGGGCGACCCGTTCATCGCCTGCGCGCTGGCCGCCACGACGACACGGCGCGCCCGCATCGCCACCGGCATCGCCCTCGCCCTGCCGCGCACTCCGACGGCCGTCGCCTACTCGGCCTGGGACCTGCAGGCCCTCTCGGGCGGGCGCTTCGCCCTCGGCCTCGGCACGCAGGTCCGCGCCCACGTCGAGCGGCGCTTCGGCGTGCCGTGGTCGCGCCCGGCGGCCCGCATGCGCGAGTTCGTCCTGGCCCTGCGGGCGATCTGGACGGCATGGGAGACCGGCGGCGAGCTGCGCTTCGAGGGCGAGTTCCACCGGCTCTCGCTCATGCCCGCCGGGTTCCGGCCGGCGCCCACCGGCCATCCCGCGCCGCCCGTGTTGCTGGCCGCGGTGCGCGAGCGGATGCTCGAGGTCTCCGGCGAGGTGGCCGACGGCGTCCTGCTCCACGCGCTGCAGAGCCCGGAGGTCCTGCGCGAGGTGACGCTGCCGGCGATCGGCCGCGGGCTCGAACGCGCCGGCCGCGCCCGCGAGGACGTCGAGGTCGTCGTCGGCCTCTTCCTCGCCACGAGCGACGCCGAGTGGGAGGCGATCCGCCGCCGCGTGGCCTTCTACGGCTCGACGCCGGGCTACCGCCACGTGCTCGACCACCACGGCCTGGGCGCGCTGCACGAGCAGCTGCACCCGCTCTCGCGGGCGGGCGACTGGGCGGCCATGAGCCGCCTGGTCGACGACGACGTCGTCGCGCTGTTCGGCGTGCGTGCGGCGGGCCGCGAGCCGGCGGACGTCGCCGCCGAGGTCCTGCGCCGCGCCGCGGGAGCCGACCGGGTCAGCCTCACCGGCGAGCAGCCGGACCTGACCACCTGGGCGCAGGTCGCCCAGGCGGTCAGGCAGGCAGCGGCTAGTAGCTGATCAGCAGCTCGATGCGGCGGTTGAGCCGGCGGCCGGCCTCCGTCGCGTTCGTCGCGCGCGGGCGGGTCTCGCCCATCGTCGTGATGCGCGTCTGCGCCTTCAGGCCGGCGTCCTTGAGCTGGGCGCACGCCGCCTTGGCCCGCTTGAGGCCGAGCAGCAGGTTGTAGGCCGGGGCGCCCGTCTTGTCGGTGTGGCCGACGCAGACGACGCGCTTGGCCCCGCGCAGCTCACGGACCAGGCCGCGCAGGGTGCGCTTGGACCGCGCCGTCAGCTTGGCCCGGTCGAAGTCGAACGGGTCGAGCTGAGGCAGGATCTTCGTGCGCTGGGCGTGGAGCGTCGCGCTCGCCGTCTCGGTCAGCACCTGGCCCTGGCCGCGGCCCTTGGCCTTGACCTCGAGGCGCACCTCGAGCCCGCCGACGGCCTGCTGGAGCATCTTGCGGCCGGTGGCGTTGAGCTTGACCTGCACGGCGCCCGCGCTGCGGCCGTCGGCGCCGACCTTGCGCACCCCGGTGCCGACGAGCTTGCCCTTGACGTAGGCCTTGACGGTGCAGCTCTGCAGGACCGGCTGGTCCAGCGAGCAGCCGACCTTGACGTTGCGGCCGTCCTCGACCGTCGCGCGGGACGCGATGGCGGGGGTCACCTTCGTCGCGGGCTTGGTGGCGGGCGGCTTCGGGGTCTCGTGCCCGGCCTCCCAGACGACGATCGCCGGGGCGCCGAGGTTGCCGGCCAGGTCGACCTGGCGGACCTGCACGACGTGGCCGCCCTTCTTCAGGCCGGTCAGCTTGAGCGGCAGGACGCAGGGCTGGTACGGGCCGTCGTCGACCTTGCAGACCAGGACGGCGCCCGGCTCGTGCGAGACGTCGATGACCGCGTCGGTCGACGGCGAGCGCGGCTCGGGGCGCTCGACCGGGGTCGGCGCGGGCGGCGGCGTCTTGTCGACCGTCCAGGTGTGGTCGACGCGCGGGCCCTCGTTGCCGGTCTCGTCGATGGCGACGACCGAGAACGTGTGCGGGCCCTCACCGAGACCGCTGAGCGTGAACGGCGAGGTGCACGGCCCCCAGGCGCCGCCGTCGAGCTTGCACTTGTACGTCGCGCCGGCCTCGGGGCCGGTCCACGTGAACGTCGAGGTGCCGGTGTTCGAGGGCGAGGCCGGGCGCTCACCGAGCACGACGACGTCCGGGGCGATCGTGTCGACCGTGATCGTCACCTGGTCGGTGGCGGTGTTGCCCGCGAGGTCCGTGCTCGTCGCGACGAGCGTGTGTGCGCCCTCGGCGAGCGCGGCGACGAGCGGCAGCGAGAGCTTGCCGTCGTTGGCGAACACGCCGCCCGCGATCGTCGTCGCGCCGTCCTTGAGGACAAGCGTCGCGCCCGGCTCGCCCGTCAGGGTGACGGTCGGCTTGGCGTTGGCGATGCGCCCGGGGGCGGGGGCGGTGAGGTCGACGGAGGTCGTGCGGTCCACCTCGAAGGTGCGCTGGACGACGCCCGAGTCGTTGCCCGCGGCGTCGCGGGCACGGAACTGCACCGTGTGGGTGCCGACGGCGATGGACGGCAGGTCGAACGGCGTGGCGCAGGTGGCCCACGCGCCGCCGTCGACCTTGCACCACAGGGTGGCGCCGTTGTCGACGGTGAGCTCGAAGTGCGCGTCCGGCGCGTTGGTGTGCGCCGGCGGCTCGACGTCGACCGCCGGGTCCGCGGGCGGCGTCGTGTCGACGGTCCAGGTGTAGGAGGCCGGGGTGGCGTCGGTGTTCGTGAACGGGTCGACGGCGCGCACCTGGAAGGTGTGCGGGCCCTCCGCGAGGCCGCTCAGCGTCTCGCCGTCGACGCAGGCCGCGAACGGCGCGCCGTCCAGCGAGCACTCGTAGGTCGCCTGGGGGTCGTCGGTCGAGAGGTCGAACGTCGCGCCGGTGGCGTTGGTCGGGTCGGCGGGACCGCTGTCGATCGTCGTGGTTGGCGCGGTGGCGTCGACGTCGAACGTGCGCGAGGCCGGCGTGCCGTCGGTGTGGCCGTTGCGCGTGGCGCGCACCTCGAAGGTGTGCGTGCCGTCGATCAGGCTCGCCGTGGTGTGCGTGCTCGTGCACGCCGCCCAGGCGCCGCCGTCGACGCGGCAGGTGAAGGTCGCGCCGCCGGGCGTCGAGCTGAAGGTGAAGTCCGGCGTGCGGTCGGTGGTCGTGGACGAGGCGGTCGGGCCGCTGTCGATCGTGGTGTCCGGCGGCAGGAGGAGGTTCGACGGCTCCGAGCCGGTGGCCGGCGCGGCGTTGTCGGCCGTCACCACGGCGCGCACGCCCTTGCCGGCGTCGCTCGCGGTCAGCGCGTAGGACGCGGCGGTCGCGCTGGCGATGTCCGCGCAGTTCGTGCCGTCGAGGTCGCAGCGCTGCCACTGGTAGCTGCGGGCGATGTGGCCGCCGCGCCACGTGCCGCCGGTGACCGAGGCGGTCCCGTTCGCGGCGAGGGTGGCGACGGGGGCGACGTCGTTGACCGGGGTCAGGTCGGTCTGGTCGGTCACCGTGTTGTTGCGCGGGTCCGACTCGCCGGTCTGGCCGCCGGGGGTCTGGCCGGCCGTGAGGGTGAGCGACGCGTCGTCGGCACCGGCCGCGACGTCGGCGACGACGGTGTAGGTGGCCGAGGCGCCGACCGGCAGGTCGGCGGTGGTGTCCGGCAGGCCGCTGCCCGAGCTCGCGTCACAGCTGCCGCCGCCCGCGGCCACGCAGGTCCAGGACTGCGGCGTGATGCCCGTGGCGCCCGAGAGCTTGACGGTGGCGTCGACGACCGGGTTCGGGCCGTCGTTGGTGACCGTCGCCGTGTACGTGCGCTGGCCGGTGCGGGGCGCGCCGGCGTCCCCGTCGGTGAGCGTCGCGCGCAGGTCGGCCGGGAGGACGACCTGGGTGTTGCGGACCTCGTGGTTGTTGTTCGAGCCGCCGGTCGCGGAGACGAAGCCGAGCTTCAGGGTCGACGGCGCGGCGGGCAGCTGCTGCTCGCTGATGACCGTCTGGATCTGGCCGTTGGGGTAGGTGATGTAGACCGACAGCTTCATGTCGGTCGTGATCGCGACCTTGACCTTGCGCGAGGAGGCGCGGGGCGCCTGCAGCGACTGCGACGTGACGACCGAGCCGAGGTACGGGTAGGTGGGGGTGCCGCCGCGCACGCCGACGCGGTTGGGGAACAGGGCGCCCGGGCCGCCGACCTCGCCGCCGTTCTGGTTGCAGAACGTCGAGTTGAAGAAGTTGCCCCACTCGTCGAAGCCGACGCCGATGTACGCGCCGCTCAGGCCGGGCGTGTTCGTCTGCGGGCAGTTCGTGTAGCCGATGGAGCCGCCGACCGGGCCCGTGCTGAAGCTGCCCTGGGCGACAGAGCCGTCGTAGAGGAAGAAGACGAGGCCGTCGGCACCCGTGCCACCCCACGCCGCGTACTCGAACTCGGCGAGCACGCCGTTGTTCGACGGGAACGCGTCGTTGAGGTTGGCGACGCCGAACTGGTTGTTCACGGCGCCGGTCAGGCGCAGCCAGCCGTTGCCGTTGCCGTCGCCGGAGTTGGCGGTCAGCGACGCGTTGCCGCCGAGGTTCCACCCCGGCTGCATGGTGGTGTTGCGGAAGGACTCGGTGATGGGGAAGGTCGCGGCGAGGACCTTCGCGGGTGCGAGCAGCAGGAGCGCGGCGGCGAAGAGGGCCGCGATCCCGGCCACCAAGGCACGGGTGGGGGACGACGTGGGTCGGGGCACGCCCCGAGCAGTCGGCCAAGCGCGGCCCGAGGCGCAACGGACGTCGCCGATCCGGTCCTCCGGGGGACCGGTTTGCGACGAACGGCGGGCGTCGCGCCGTCTGTCGGCCCAGAACTGGCTACTCCATGTCGAGCCCGAGGCGGTCGCGCAGGGCGTCGAGCACCGGGTCGTCGGCGCGGCCCTCGCGGATCTCGCCCAGGCGCTGCTCGGCGAGCTGCACCTCGAGGCCGACGCCGAGCTCGCGCCCGGTGGTCGCGCAGGCTTCGACGAGCGCGGCGATGGCGTTGCGGTCGGCCTCCGCGGGCCTCTCCGGGATGCGCAGCGCGATGCCGACCGTCCGCTCGTCGGACTCCGCCGGCGTGGCGTCGAAGGACCGCGGCTCGGGTCCCTCCCACGCGTGCAGCTGGGCCGCGGCGTGGGCGATGTGGTGCAACGCGTCGGCGTGCTCGTCCTCTGCGGGCTCGACGACGAAGAGCACCAGGTACGGGTCGCGCACGCCCGTCAGGGTGCCACGCGCCGGTGCGTGGGGTCCACGGTCCGCCGCGGACGTCGATGGCGCCGCTACGCTCGCGCACGTGGACCTCGTCCAGCGCGTCCAAGCCGGTGAGGGCGAGTTCCTGCTGTTCGCGCTGACGCCGCCGCGGCACGACACCGATCGCGAGCGCGCGCACGAGATCGCCGAGACGACCGTCGCGCGGTTGCGCCCGGTCGGGCTGGACGGCCTGGTCCTCTACGACATCGACGACGAGCGCGACCGCAACCCGGCCGAGCGGCCGTTCCCGTTCATGCCGACGCTGGACCCCGCCGACTTCCTCGCCGACCACCTCGGGACGTGGGACACGCCGGTCATCGTCTATCGGGCGGTGGCCAAGTACGCGCCCGAGCGCCTGCGGGCGTGGCTGGCCGCGCAGGATCCGGCACGGTCGATGACGGTCCTGGTCGGCGCCGCGTCGAGCCGCACGCCGGCGCGGACGCCGCTCAGGGACGCCCAGGCGCTGCTGCGGGAGGTGAACCCCGGTCTCGCAGCGGGCGGCGTCGCGATCCCCGAGCGCCACAGCCGCCGCGAGGACGAGCACCTCCGGCTGCTGGCCAAGCAGGACGCGGGGTGCCGGTTCTTCGTGACGCAGGTCGTCTTCGACCTCAACGCGGCCAAGAACCTGGTCTCCGACTACCACTACGCCTGCCAGGCCCGTGGCGTCCGCCACGCGCCGCTGGTCTTCACCTTCTCGGTCTGCGGGTCGATGAAGACCCTCGCCTTCCTGCGCTGGCTCGGGGTGGACGTCCCGCGCTGGATCGAGAACGACCTCGAGCACGCGGCCGACCCCCTCGCGCACTCCTACCAGCAGGCCCTCGCGACGGCCACCGAGCTGATGGCCTTCTGCCGCGCGCTCGGCGTGCCGTTCGGGCTCAACGTGGAGAGCGTGTCCATCCGTCGCGTCGAGATCGAGGCCGCCGTGCAGCTCGCCCACGCGCTGCGCGCCGGCCTCCGGCGCTGATCCCTGAGGGCCTCAGGCGGCGACCAGCGCGGGCCGGCGGTCCTCGGCCGGCCCGAGCGGCACCGTGCGCCGGCGCACCACCACGCGCCCGCCGCGGTGGGGCGCGAAGGCCACGCCGCGAAAGCGCCAGCGCTCCGGCCGCGCCGTCGTCGGCTGCAGCTCGAGGTGGCGCAGCACCGTGCGCAGGACGACGTCCAGCTCCATTTGCGCGAACGCCGCGCCGATGCACCGCCGGATGCCCCCGCCGAACGGGATCCAGCGGTAGGTCTCGGGCGCCCGGCCGACGAAGCGGTCCGGGTCGAAGCGCAGGGGGTCGGGGTAGTTGCGCGGGTCCTCGTGCAGCAGGACCGCCGAGGTCATGAGCATCACGCCCGCGGGGATGACCCACTCGCCCAGCGCGAACGGCTCGCGCGTGAAGCGGCCCGTGCCGCCGATGACCGGGCGCACCCGCTGCACCTCGCGGATCGTCGCCTCGCGCAGCGCCTTGCCGCCGGCCTCGACCTCGTCCTCGAGGCGGCGCAGGACCTCCGGGTGGCGCGTGAGCCGCTCGACCGCCCAGGCGAGCGTCGTCGCCGTGGTCTCGTGACCGGCGGCCAGGAGCGTCAGCAGCTGGTCGGCGACCTCGTCGCGCGTCATCGGCGAGCCGTCCTCGTGGCGGGCCTGGACCAGCAGCGCCAGGACGTCCGAGCGCTCGTCGAGACGGGGGTCGCGCCGCGCCTGGGCGAGCAGCTCGTCGACGACGCGGTCGAACGCCGCGCGCAGCGCGAGGAACCGGCCCCACGGGCTGCGCGGCCCGAGGTCGCGCTGGAGCTGCGGGAGGGTCGCCAGCCGCGACCCGAGCTCGACCTGGCGGGGCAGGATCCGGCGCAGCGCGTCGAGCTCGGCGCCCTGGGCCCCGAAGACCGCCCGGAGGATCGCGTTGAGCGTGATGCGCATCGTGGCCGGGAGCACCGCGAGCTCCTCGTGCTCGGGCCACGTGGCGATCTCGCGCTGGGCCTCCTGCTCGATGATCGCCTCGTAGCCCTGCATCCGCCGGCCGTGGAACGGGGGCAGCAGCAGCCGCCGCTGGGACAGGTGGCGGTCCTCGTCGATGGCCAGCAGCGAGTGGCGACCGAGCACCGCGCCCAGCGGGCTCTGCGAACCTGCGTGCAGCACGTGCGGCGGCGCCTGGAAGACGTGCTTGGCGAGGTCCGGGTCGGCGACGACGACGCCCGTGCCGATCACCGGGATCCTCACGGTGATGACGTCGCCGTAGCGGCGCTGCATCCAGCGCAGCGCCTGGTTCTGCCAGAAGAGGCCCAGCAGGCCCTGGACCGGCGTCGGCAGGGGCGGGCCGGGCGGCAGGCGCGGCTCGGTACGAGGAGGTACCGCCGTCGTGGGACGACGGTACCGCCAAGTACCTCACCGGGCAACTACTTCAGCTCGGCGCTGCTCTTCCCGAGGAGCTGCCGGGCGACGACGAGCAGCTGGATCTGCTGGGTGCCCTCGAAGATGTCGAGGATCTTGGCGTCGCGCGCCCACTTCTCCAGCAGCTCGGTCTCGTCGAACCCCGCGGCGCCGCAGAGCTCGATGCACGCGAGCGCGACGTCGACGCCCGTGCGGCCCGCCTTCGCCTTGGCCATCGACGCCTGCAGCGAGTTGGGCTTGCCGTTGTCGGCCAGCCACGCCGCCTCCATCGTCAGCAGCCGCGCCGCCTCGAAGTCGGCCTGGAGGGTCAGGAGCTTCGAGGCCGCGGCGCTCTGCGTGAGCGCCGGCTTGTCGAAGTCGACCTCGAGGCCGGCCTTCGCGAGCACCTGCTCCGTGTGCTCGATGCACGCGCGCGCGACGCCGACCGCCATCGCGGCCACGAGCGGGCGCGTGTTGTCGAACGTCTGCATCGCGCCGGCGAAGGACTTCTTCGTGTCGATCTCCGGCGAGCCCAGGAGGTCCTCCTTGGGCACGCGGCAGTCCTCGAGGCGGAAGGCCGCGGTGTCCGACGCGCGGATGCCGAGCTTGTGCTCGAGGCGGTCGAGCTTCATCCCCGGGTTGGAGCGCTCGACGACGAACGACTTGATCGCCGCGCGGCCCTGCGAGCGGTCGAGCGTCGCCCACACGACGACGAGGTCGGCGCGCTCGCCGGCGGTGACGTAGATCTTCTCGCCGTTGAGGACGTACTCGTCGCCGTCCAGGACGGCCGTCGTGCGGATCGCCGAGGCATCCGAGCCGGCCTCCGGCTCGGTGATCGCCATCGCCGCCCACTTGCCCTCGTAGCGGGCGAGCTGCTCGTCGGTGGCGACCGATGCGATGGCGCTGTTGCCCAGGCCCTGGCGCGGGATGGAGAGCAGCAGGCCGACGTCGCCCCAGCACATCTCCATGATCGAGAGGGCGGTCGAGAGGTTCGAGCCGTTGCGGTTGCCCGTGTCGCCGTCGCCGCCCGAGCGCCGCACGCCGGCCGCGCCCGCGCCGCCGGTGGCCGCGCCCTCGTTCATGCCGTCGATGAGCGCGGCGAGCATGTCGAGCTCGACCGGCCGCTCGTGCTCGCCGAGGTCGTACTTGCGCGAGATCGGGCGCAGCACCTCCTCGGCGACCTGGTGGGCCTGGCCGACGAGCGGCTTGAACTTCTTCGGGACCTCGAGGTCGATCATCAGACGACCAGCGCTCCTTCCATGACGCCGCAGGCCCGCAGGTCGCGGTACCAGCGCTCGACGGGGTGCTCCTTGATGTAGCCGTGGCCGCCCAGCAGCTGGACGCCCTGCGACCCGATGGCCATGCCCTTGTCCGTGCACAGCCGGCGGGCGATGGCGATGGCCTGCGCCGCGTCGGCCTCGCGATCGACCAGCGAGGCGGCGCGCAGCGTGGCCAGCCGCATGCCCTCGAGCTCGATCGCGATGTCGCTCACCGCGAAGGCGACCGACTGGCGGTTGGAGATCGGCTCGCCGAAGGCCTCGCGCTCGTTGACGTACGGGATGACGTAGTCGAGCACGGCGCGGGCGGTGCCGAGGCTCAGCGCGCACCAGCCCAGGCGGGCGCGGCGGACGAGCTCGGCGTAGCCGGCGCCGTCGCACAGCAGGGCGTCGGCGCCGACGTGGACGCCGTCGAGCCGGACCCGGCCGGTGCTCGCCGCGCGCACGCCCATCGCGGGCTCCGGCTCGACGGTCAGGCCGCTCGCGGCGCCCGGCTCGACGACGAAGACGGCGGGACCCGTGGGCGTCTGAGCGGCGACGAGCAGGAGGTCGGCGCTCGCCGCGAGCGGGACGAGCGCCTTCTCGCCGTCCAGGACCCAGCCCGAGCCGGCGTCCTTCGCCGTGGTCCTCAGGGCGAACGGGTCGGGCAGGGGGCCCGGCTCGAGGATCGCCACCGCGGCGGGCGCGACGTCGTCGCCGGTGAAGGCCGGCAGGTAGGTGGCCTGCTGCGTGGCGTCGCCGAAGCGCGCCAGCGCCGTGGCCACGCCGGCGGGCGCGAGCAGCGAGAGCGCGAGGCCCATGTCGCCGTGGGCGAGCGCCTCGGCGGCCAGGACGCCGGTGACCGACGAGCGCTCGCTCATCGCGCCCCCGGCCTCCTCGGGGACGCCCAGCAGCGCGACGCCGAGCTCGGCGGCCTCGGCCGGCAGCGTGTCGGGCGCCGTCGCGGCGGCGTCGGCGTCGGCGGCGATCGGGCGCAGCCGCTCGGTGGCGAAGGCCTTGAGCGACTCGACGACCATCTCCTGCTCGTCGGTCGGCGTCAGGTCGAAGAGGCCGGTCGCCGTGGTCGGGCGCTGGCGCGCGGGCTTGCCGCTGCCGGCGACGCGCTGGAACGTGCGCCCCGCGGTCCCGGCGGACTTGAAGCCCTGCTTCGTGAGCTGGAAGACCGCCTTCTCGGCCTGCTCGCGCAGCCCGAGGCGGTCGAGGGCCGGGGAGCCCGCGGCCACGCGCAGCGCGCGCAGGCCGACGGCCATCCCCCGGTCGGCGATGGTCATGCGTCGTCCTTCCTCCGCGGCCCGGGCAGGCCCGGCACCACGGTCTCGATGAGCAGGTCGGCCGCCTGGGCGGCGGCCATGGCGTCGGGGGTGGCCAGCCACCACCGCGACAGGGACTCGGCGGCGCCGAGGATCGCGTGGGAGCGGGCCTCGACGTCGACGCGCACGCGGGCGCGGTGGCGGGCGGGCACCTGGGCGAGGAACGCCTCGGCGATGAGGCCGGTGAGGCGGGCGCGCTCGGCGGCGATGCGCTCGGCCACCGCGCCGCCCGCGCCACCCGCGGCATCGAAGACGACACGCCAGGCGTCACGCTCGGCGTCGACGAAGGCGAAGAACGCGCGGGCGGCGTCGCGGACCGCGACGGCCGGGTCGGTCGCGCCGCGGATGGCACCGAGGACCACGTCGAAGAGCGCGCCCGCGGAGCGGTCGATGCACGCGAGGAACAGCTGCTCCTTGTTGCCCCAGTAGGAGTAGAGCAGCGGCTTGGTCACCCCGACCGCGGCGGCCACGTCGTCCATCGTCACGGCCGCGAAGCCGCGCTGCGCGAACAGGCTGTGCGCCGCTTCGAGCATCTGCTGCTCGCGCTCGGCGCGCGGCAGCCGGCGGCGTGCGGTGGTGGTCGGACCAGCCACGGCGCCCGAGGTTACCGACGTAGAAGTTTCCATGTCGGTAACCGTGTCATCGGACGGTGTCGCATCGGCGGTCTGGCAGGGTGCGGCCATGGCGCGCTTCGAGCTGCAGGGCAAGGTGGCGCTGGTGACCGGCGCGGCGCGGGGCATCGGCCTGGCCACGGCGACGGAGCTCGCGCGCAAGGGCGCGCGGGTGGTGGTCGTCGACCTCGACCAGGAGGCGGCCGACCGCGCGGCCGAGGTCGTCGGCTCCGGCGCCGTCGGCGTGGCGGCCGACGTGACCGACCGGGCGGCGATGCAGCGCGCGGTCGCCGTGGCCGTCGAGCGCTTCGGCGGCCTGGACGTCGTGGTCGCCAACGCCGGCATCGCGGCGCGGGTGGCCACGGCGCGCGCGACGCCCAGCGAGTCCTTCGAGCGGATCCTCGACGTCAACCTCAACGGCGTCTGGAGGACGGTGGAGGCCGCGCTGCCCCAGGTCGTCGCGCGGCGCGGGCACGTCGTCGTCGTCGCGTCGATCTACGCCTTCGTCAACGGCATGGGCACCGTCGCCTACGCCATGAGCAAGGCGGGCGTGGAGCAGCTCGGCCGCGCGCTGCGCGTCGAGCTCGCCCAGCACGGCGCGAGCGCGAGCGTCGCGTACTTCGGCTTCATCGACACCGAGATGGTCCACCGCGCCATCGACGCCGACGACGAGGTCGGCGCGCTGCTGGGCCTGCTCCCCAGGCCGCTGCTCAGGCGCCTCGCCCCGTCGGTGGCGGGCACGGCGATCGTCCGCGGCATCGAGCGCCGCCGCCCGCGGGTCATCCGGCCGCGCGCGTGGGTCGCCTGGTCGGTGCTGCGCGGCATCGTCAACCCGGTCGCCGACCGCCTGATGGAGCGCGACGCGCGGATCCAGGGCGCGATGCGGCGCGTCGACGCCCGCGAGGGCGAGGAGCAGCCGACGACGGCCTGAGGGTCGGCCTCAGGCCGGCGCGTCGGCGGCCTCGACGTGGGCCAGGACCTTCGCGGCGATGTCCCCCAGGGCGACGAGCTCGTCGGGCTCGAGCGCGTCGAAGAACAGCTCGCGGACGTGCTCGAGGTGCACCTGCTCGGCCGCGACGAAGGCGTCGCGCCCGGCCCCGGTGAGCGCGAGCAGCGCGCCGCGCTGGTCGGTCGGGCACGGCTGGCGCGCGACCAGGCCGCGGTCGACCATGCGGCCGATCTGCTTGGAGAGCCGGCTCTTCTCCCACTCCATGGCGGCCGCGAGCTCGAGCACGCGCAGCTCCCCGCACGGCGCCTTGTCGAGGTTCACGAGCACCTCGTACTCGGCGGTCGACAGGCCCGTGGCCCGCTGCAGGCGGCGACCGAGCGGGCGCATCAGCCGTGCCTGGAGTGACGTGAGCCCACGCCAGGCGTGGCGCTCGGCGGGCGCGAGCCGGACCTTCGACGACGTCACCTGGCGAGCGTAGCGCCGTTCGTTGACATGTCAACGTCTTGGGCTACGATGGTCACCATCAGGTAGTTGACACGTCCACCATCCGAGGGAGCGCATCGTGAACACCGTCGTCTGGATCGTGCAGGGGCTGCTCGCCGCGGCCTTCCTCGCCGCCGGCGCCATGAAGCTCGTGCAGTCCAAGGAGCAGCTGCTGGCCTCGGGCAACATGGACTGGACCGAGGACTTCGCCGAGGCGCAGATCAAGGGCATCGGCGGCCTCGAGGTCCTCACCGCCGTCGGCCTCGTCCTCCCCGCCGTCCTCGACGTCGCGCCGGTCCTGGTCGCCGTCGCCGCGGTCGGGGTCGCCGTGCTGATGCTCGGCGCGGGCGCGACCCACCTGCGCCGCGGCGAGACGCAGATGCTGCCGGTCAACGTCGTCCTCGCCGCCCTCGCGGTCTTCGTCGCGATCGAGCGCTTCGGGCCGGAGGCCTTCTAGCCATGCAGTTCGGGATCTTCTCCGTCGGCGACGTCGGCCGCGACCCGGTGGCGGGTCGCACGCCGAGCGAGGCCGAGCGCCTCAAGGCGCTCGTGGCGATCGCGCGCAAGGCCGACGAGGTCGGCCTCGACGTCTTCGCCATCGGCGAGCACCACAACCCGCCGTTCGTGCCGTCGTCGCCCACGACGTTCCTCGCGCACGTGGCCGCGCTCACCGAGCGGATCATCCTCAGCACCTCGACGACGCTCGTCACCACGAACGACCCGGTGAAGCTCGCCGAGGACTACGCGATGCTCCAGCACCTCGCCGAGGGCCGCGTCGACCTGATGCTCGGCCGCGGGAACACCGTGCCGGTCTACGCCTGGTTCGACCAGGACATCCGCGACGGCGTCGCGCTCGCCCTCGAGCACTACAACCTCCTGCACCGCCTGTGGCGCGAGGACGTCGTGGACTGGGAGGGGCGGTTCCGCTCGCCGCTGCAGGGCTTCACGTCGACGCCGCGGCCGCTGGACGACGTCCCGCCGTTCGTCTGGCACGGGTCGATCCGCACCCCGGAGATCGCCGAGCAGGCCGCCTACTACGGCAACGGCTTCTTCGCCAACAACATCCTGGCGCCGAACTTCCACTTCAAGCCGCTGGTGGACCTCTACCGCCGGCGCTTCGCGCACCATGGCCACGGCGATCCGGAGCAGGCCATCGTCGGCCTCGGCGGCCACGCGTTCATCGCCGACAGCACCGACCAGGCGGTCCGGCGCTTCCGGCCCTCCTTCGAGGGCAGCCCGGTCTACGGGACCAGCTACCGGCTCGAGGACTTCATGCGCGGGACGCCGATGAGCGTCGGCAGCGCGCAGGACGTCATCGACAAGACGATGGAGTTCCGCGAGGGCTTCGGCGACTACCAGCGCCAGCTGTGGAACGTCGACGCGATGGGGCTGCCCCTCGAGGTGGTGCTCGAGCAGGTCGAGCGCCTCGGGACCGAGGTCGTCCCGGTCCTGCGCCGGGAGATGGACGCCGTGCGGGCGCCGGGGGTCCCGGACGGCCCGACGCACGCGAGCCTGCGCGCCGCGAAGTACGGCGACGGGCCGGCGCGCCAGCCGACGCCGAACGCCAACCGCGGCGACAACCTCACCGGCCCGACGCCCTACCAGGACGGCGGGCCCGTCGAGGAGGTGGCGGCGTGAGCGAGCCGGTACGCGTCGTCGTGCTGAGCGCCGGGACGAGCGACCCCTCGACGACGCGGCTGCTCGCCGACCGCGTCGCGTCGAAGGTCGTCGAGGTGCTGGGGCGCGACGGCCGCCAGGCGACCGTCGCGACGGTCGAGCTCGCGCCGCTGGCCACCGACGCGGCGGCGGCGCTCGTCGGCGGTCCGCACAGCGCCGCGCTCGACGAGGCGGTCGGGCTGCTGGCCGGCGCGGACGTCGTCGTGGCGAGCACCCCGGTCTACAAGGCGGGCGTCAGCGGGCTGTTCAAGACGTTCGCCGACGTCCTGGACGACGACCTCCTGGTCGGCACGACGGTCGTGCTCGCGGCGACCGCGGGCAGCGCGCGCCACGCGATGGTCGTCGACGACCACCTGCGGCCGCTGTTCGCGTTCCTGCGGGCGGTCGCGGTGCCGACGTCGGTCTTCGCCGCCCCGGAGGACTGGTCGGACGCGGCGCTGGGGCGGCGCGTCGAGCGAGCGGCCGTCGAGGCGGCGGCGCTCGCCGGCGTCGAGCGCACCATCGCCGGGGGCGCCTGGGGCCACTACCAGCACCAGTTCGACAGCCGGGCCCAGCGCCCGGACGGGGTGGAGACCTCCGTCGACTTCGACACGCCGCTCATGCGCCTGGCGGCCGGTGGGCCGGCCGAGCGCCCCGACGGCCGCGAGGGCTGACTGTCACACGAGGGGCGCTCGTCCGTGGTGCTTGCATGAACCGCACCACGATCGCCCTCCTCACCGCCGCCGCCGTCGCGGCCGGCGGCGCCGGCTCCGCGCTCGCCGGCGAGACGCCCGTCGAGGACTTCACCGCCAAGCGCCACGACGTCGTCCTGCAGTTCGCCGACGGCCGCACGACGAAGGACGACTGCGCCACGGGCAAGCGCGTGGACGACGCCGGGGAGGTCGCCGACCGCGGCCTGTGCCGCGTGTACCGCGACGCCGGGTGGGTCGGCCTCGTCCACGCCGCCCATCAGCGCGGCGCCGCCAAGGTGACCTGGACGCGCGAGTGGAACGCCGCGGGCACCGTGCGCTGGACCTTCGGCGCCGCCGCCCCGGGCGCGGCCTCCACGCCGGCCACCGTCTCCTCATCGGGCGCGCCGAGCGGGTGCGCGTACCGCAACCTGCGCATGCGGCTCGTGCTGGAGGGTCCGAAGGCCGGCACCACGACCAAGCCGGTGACCTACTCGACCTGCGGCACCGCCCGCCGCTAGTCCGCCGCCCGGCGCGCCGCTTGTCCTCCCCCGCACCCACCCCGCACCGCACCCCGCAGGAGGCCTGGCGGCTCGTCGAGGCGCTGTCGGCGGGCCACGGCGACGAGCTGCGTCGCGTGGCCCGCCGGCTGCTGCGCAGCCGGCCCGTCGACCCCGACGACGTCGTCCAGGACGTGCTGATCAGCGCCCAGCGGGCGCTGCTGCGCTCCGACGCCGCGCTCGACCCCGGCTACCTGCACCGGATGGTGCGCAACCGCTGCGTGGACGAGCTGCGCCGCGCCGCCGGGGCGCCGCTGGACGCGGTGCCCGAGGCGGCGCTCGCGGTCGGCGGGCCCGCCGACGCCGTCCTGGCCCGGGAGCTGCTCGCGGAGGTCGTCGCCGACGTCGGCGAGCTGCCCGCCCGTCAGCGCCACGCGCTGCTGGCCCGCCTCGAGGGCCGCCCGCACGTCGAGGTCGCGGCGGAGCTCGGCGTCACGCCGATGAACGCGCGGGTGCTGTCCTCGCGCGCGTGCGCCCGGCTGCGCGCGCGGGCGCGCGCCCGCGCCCAGGACCTCCGAGCGCGGGCCGCGGCGCTCGTGCCCGGCTGGGGCTGGCTGGCCGAGCAGCTCGCGGGTGCGCCGGCGGCGGCGCCGGCGCTGCGCGGCCTGTCGGTCGCGGGCGCCGCGGCCATCGTCGCCGTGGTCCCCGGCAGCGCCGCGCAGCCCGCGGCCTCCGCCCCCGCCCCCGCTGTCGCGCCGGCCAGCGCGCCCCAGCGCGCGCAGGTCATGGTCGCCCCCGCGTCGCCGCCCGCCTCGCCGGGTGCGGCGCCGCGCCGGCGGCCCGCCGCGACGCCGCCGCCCGCCGAGCCCACGCCGTCGCCGTGGGTCCCGGCCGACGTCGACCGCGACGACTGGCAGGCACTTCCCGCGAAGGAGCGCACCTACCTGCGCAAGCGCTCGACGGGCGTGCGCACGAAGCTCGTCCGGCTCGCGTCGGGCGCCGGCTGCGACGAGGCGCGCGAGCCCGGCGTCTACGGCGCCTACTACGACCGCGCCTGCGGGGCGCCTGCGCCCCTACCGCAGGACGACCCGCCGGCTCGCGCTCCCGAGCTGCCCGCCGGTGGCCCGCAGGACGAGGCTGACGCTGCGCCGGTCGCGCAGGAGCCGCCGCCCGTCCCGGGTGAGGCGGAGGCTGACGGTCTGGACGCGGTTGGCCGGGAGGGTGAGCTGCCGGCGGGCGACGAGGACCTCCCGGCGCCCCCGGCGGGCGGTGAGCCGCAGGACGCCCCGGACCCGCTGGCCGGCCAGGACCCGGACCCGGACGGCGCCGCGCCGCAGGGCGGCACGCCGTGACATCCGCGCGGCGGTCCGCCCGAGGGTGAGCCGCCTGCGCGCGCGGGCGGAGGCGGCCCCCGTGGCGCTCGGCGGGCAGCCGCCGAGCTTCGCGGCGACCGCGCGGTACAGCGCCCACCACTGCTGCTCGCCGCTCTCGAGCGCCAGGCCCTCGGACAGGTTGAGGCCGAGCGTGTGGCTGAGCCGCACGCCGGTCAGGCAGGTCGACGGGGTGACGCTGATCTTCTGGCCCTGGAAGCCCGACGCGTCGTAGGTGTCGGCCAGGGCGCCGCGCCACCACTGCAGGGCGTAGCGGCCCTCGGAGTTCTGCGTCATCGTCGTCGACTCGCGCACCCACGCCTCCGGGACGACCTGCGTGCCGTCGGGCGTCCGGCCGCCGTGGCGGAAGAGCTCGCCGAAGCGGGCGAGGTCGAAGACGCGGGCGTAGAGGCCCTGGGAGGCGATCGCGTCGCCGACGCGGTCGGTCATGACCTTCGCGTCGCCGTCCATCTGCGCCGGGGCCCAGAGCTTCTCGCTGATGACCTCGTTGAACGGCTGGCCGTAGACGCGCTCGAGCATCCACGCCAGCACCTGCGTGTTGCCCGAGTTGTAGGAGAACCTCGTGCCCTGCGGCGCCACGCGCGGCAGCGACTTCAGGAACTCGTTGCGCGTCTGGCCCAGCGCGCCGTCGGTCAGCAGGTCCAGCCCCGCCTGGATCCACTGCTGCACCTGGGTGTTGACCGCGAGCACCGGCGTGCCCTCGTCCCAGTGCACGCCGGACTCCATGGCGAGCAGGTTGCGGATCGTCGTCCCCGCCCACGCCGTCCCGGCCAGCTCGGGGACGTAGCGGTCGATCGGGTCCTGCAGCGAGCCGACCTTGCCCTCGTGCAGCGCGATGCCGACGAGCGCCGAGACGAACGACTTGGTCACCGACCACGGCTGGTGGCGCACCGACGACGACCAGCCGTTGACGTAGTGGTCGGCGACGACCTTGCCGTCGTGGAGGAAGGCGACGACGTCGGTCTCCGTCGTGTGCAGGTACTGGCGCAGCGTCTTCGTCGTGCCCTGCCAGGGGTAGCGGACGTCGAGCAGGTCGACGTCCTGGCGCGGCAGCGGCGAGGCCTTCGGGCCGTCGGCCACCGGGACGGTGGGCAGCAGCGCCTCGGGCTTGAAGAGGTCCACGGGCGACGGCAGCAGGATCGTCCGGTCCTGCACGAGGTCCTTGACGACCCCGATCCAGTACTCGGGGTCGGTGACGACCGCGAGGCGCCCGGCGAGGACGTCCTCCTGCGCGGGGACGCCGACCACCGGCTCCTCGGGCTTGGTGATCGTCGCGCCCGGGACGTTCGCGACGACGGCCCGCACGACGTCGCCGGGCACCGGCGCCGCCGCGGCGCTGGTGGGCAGGGCGACGGCGAGCGTCGTCGCGAGGGCGAGGGTCCAGGAGCGTCCGTGCACGGCGGCGACCCTAGCCGAACGTCGTCGTTCAGCAGTCAGTCGGCGACCGGCGTGGCGCGTTCGCGCACCAGGGACTCCGTCGCGGGACGATCGGGCGCGCTCCACAGCGCGAGGGCCAGGAGCACGCGCGCCTTCAGGGGCGCGAGGTCGCCGGCGTCGAGCAGGCCGAGGCGGTGCAGGTCGCGCTCGGACCCGGGGAAGCCGTAGGTCTCGGCCAGCAGCCGGCCGCTGCCCGTCCGCGACGCCGCCACCACGGGCACACGCGCGACGGCGTCCTGGAGCACGTCCACGAGGGGCTCGGGCACGTGCCCGGCGCCCATCGCCGCCAGGACGACCCCGACGCCGCGACGGGCGTGGCTCGCGGCGGGCGCTGCCGCAGCCGGCGCGTCGTGACCGTCGCCCTGCGTCGCCCGCGCGGCGGCCGCGTCGTCTCGACCTCGGTGGCCGTCGACGGGCGACGGCCGCGGACGTGGGCGGGCCTGCGCTCGCGCGTGCGGGTGGACCTCCGCGGGCTGGCCCGCGGCCGCCACCACGTGCGCATCGCCCTGCGGCTGCGCGGCGGCCGGACGGTCGTGCAGCGGCGCACCCTGCGCACCTGCTCGCCGCGCCGCTGACCCAGGTGGCCGGATCGTCGGGGTGGGCGTCCGGAACGCCCTCTGGTACCCCCTGGGGGTACCGCGTAGCCTGCCGGCCATGACGCTCTCCCACCCCGCTCTCACCTTCACCCGCCACTACGTCGAGATGGTCCTCGTGATGGTCGCCGGCATGCTCGTCCTGGGTGCCGGGATGGCCGGCGTCGCCGAGCTCGCCGGCCCCGGCATGGACGCGCTGCGCGACGACGCGCCCGCGCTCGTCCTGGCCGGCATGTGCGTCTCGATGTGCGTCCCCATGACCGCGTACATGCGCTGGCGCGGCCACGGCTGGACCCCGACGACCGAGATGAACGCGTCGATGGTCGTCCCGACCCTCGCTGCGATCGCGTTGCAGGCGACCGGCACGCTCGAGACGACGCACGACGCGCTGATGGTCCAGCACGTCGCGATGCTGCCGGCGATGCTCGCCGTGATGCTGGCGCGCCGCGGCGAGTACGCGGGCCACGCGCACCACTGAGCACGGCGCCGCGCCCGGGCCGCCAGGACGGCCCGGGCGCAGCGGCCGTGGCTAGACCCCGAGGCCGGCGGGGACTCGCGGCGCCGGACGCGCGGGGCGCGCGGCCGGGACGCGGACGGCCTGCGGGCGCTCGACGGGCTCGGGCGTCGCCGCGGGGACCGGCTGGGCGTCCGTGCCGTCGTCGAGGAGCTTGTAGAAGGCGGTGCCGATGGCCAGCGCGACGGCGATGATGAGCGTGAGCGTCCCCGCCACGGCGGCGACGGACGCGGCCGTCCACATCCAGGCCTCGACGCCGATGACGCCGTAGACCACCGCGAAGGCGGCGCAGATGAAGAGGCCGGGGGAGCGGTCGATGAGCTTCATGGGAGGAGCATCGGCGACCGCCGTGGCCGCGACCTCCGCAAGGAGGACGCGACCGACCTGTGGAGCTCTACGGAGCCGCTAGCGCGGCGGGCGCTGCGCCAGCTGGGCGCGCACGCGGGCGGCGGCGCTGGTGCTGGTGGCGGCGACGCGGGCGCGGCGCCAGCCGGCCTGGGCGCGCAGCTCGCGCAGGTAGTCGGTCACGACGAGCGCGCTGGACGACATCGAGGCCGTGGTGGTGCGGCTCTCGCTGGACGACACGGACTGGGGCACGACGGTCCTCCTGGGCAGGGCGGGCGATCGACCTTCCCAGATCAGGACTTTGTTGTCATCCGCAATTTTCACAGAGAGGTTTGTGGTGTGACGACGAGGGCTCAGCAGCGCACCGGCGCGGCGCGCCCGGGGTCCAGCGCGTTGCGCACGAGCTGGAGGACCACCGGGTCGAAGGCCACGAGCGCGTGCTCGGAGAGGTCCCCGGGGCAGACGTCCTGGACCACGACGTTCGTCCCGCCGTCGCGCATGACGCCGCTCGTGTACGGCTGCACGAGCTCGTCGTAGCGGGTCATGATGTTCGTGTGCTCGATGCCGGGCACGGCCTCGCCGTCGGCGTTGAGGTCGTTGAGGTACGCCGAGCCCTTGAGGAACTGCGGGCAGGACCCGCAGAGGCTCGCCACGAGCTTCACCGCGAGCTTCACCGCGAGGTCGCCGAGCACCGGCGGCGCCAGGGCCTTGAGCGTCGCGAGGCCCAGGACGTCGGTCCCCCGCCACAGGGGCGTGAGCGCCACGAAGCGCTTGACCTTCGGGGCGCCGCCGAGGCGCTCGAGGTAGTACCGCGGCATGACGGTCCCCTCGGAGTGACCGACCAGGTCGACCTGCGACGCGCCGGTCGACGCGAGCACACGGTCGACGAACGCCCGCAGCTCGGGCGCGCTGCGCTCCATCGGGATCGTGCCGCCCGGGCGGTAGGGCAGCAGCGCCGTCCGCGGGTCCACGCCGTAGGTCAGGAAGTACACGCACCACCCCGCCTGCGCGAGGCGCGGCGCCAGGTAGCCCCAGTTCGTCGGACCGTTCGCGCCCAGGCCGTGGACGAGGACGAGCGGCCGCGGGTGCTCGGCGCTGGGCTCGCAGGTCCAGTCGTTGACGCCCTGCGACGCGGCGCTCGCCGCCGTCGTCGCGCCGCCGGCGAGCAGCGCACACGCCGTCACCGCCGCCAGGACCCCGCCCCTCATCCGCCGCACCGCGTCGCCTCCTGCTCGTGGACGGTGCGAGCCTCCCACAACGAGGGCGGTCGCCGCCGGGCGTGCCGACGAAAGCAGCCCGGCGGCGTGCCCGTACGCCATCGTCACATGGACCACGAAGCTGTGTCAACTTGACCAGTCAGCTCCCGGTGACCGTCCGATCCGGATGGCGGGTCGAGCGCGAGGCGCAGCTGCTCCCCGAGGCCCGGACCGTCGAGGTTGGTGACGGTGACGCCCACGAGCGTGATGCCGCGGGCGCGCAGGAGCGGGACGGCGGCGTGCAGGAGGCCCCGGGCGGCGGTGAGCAGCGGGGGCGCCTCCGCCGTCGCGCGGTGCAGCGTGCACGAGCGGGTGGTGCGCGACATGTCGCGGTGGCGCAGGCGCAGGACGACCGTCCGGCCCGCCCGGCCGGCGCGCTGCAGGCGCTCGGCGACGCGGTCGACGAGTCCGGCGAGCGCCTCGTCGACGTCGCGCAGCGTCCGCGGGCGCCGGCCGAGGGAGCGCTGAGCGCCGAAGGAGCGGCGTCCCCGCCGGCGCTGGACGGGCCGCAGGTCCTCGTTGCGGGCGATCGTGTGGACGTAGCGCCCGGCCGCCTTGCCGGCCAGGCGCATGAGCGTCGCCTCGTCGAGCCCCGCCGCCTGGCCGACGGTCAGGACGCCGTGGGCGCGCAGCCTGCCCGCCGTCGCCGGTCCGACGCCCCAGACGTCCTCGAGCGCGAGCGGGTGCAGGAAGGCCAGCTCGTCCGCGGGGGCGACCACGCGCAGGCCGTCGGGCTTCGCGGAGCGGCTCGCGAGCTTCGCCAGGACCTTCGTGCGGGCGACGCCGACCGTCAGGGCGAGCCCGGCCTCCTCGCGCACCCGCGCGCGCAGCGCGGTGGCGAGCTCGCCGGGGTCGCGGCCGACGTCGCGGACGTCGAGGAAGGCCTCCTCCATCGAGCCCGCCTGGACGATCGGCGCGGCCTCGCGGAAGGCGGCGAAGAGCTGGTCGCTGGCCTCGCGGTAGGCCGCGAAGTCGGACTCGACGACCACGAGCTCGGGGCACCGCCGGCGCGCGGCGGCGGGGGCATCCCGCCCCGCACCCCGAAGGCGCGCGCCTCGTAGGAGGCCGCCATGACGACCCAGCCGCCGACCGCGACCGGCCGCCGGCGCAGTGCCGGGTCGTCGCGCTGGGCCACCGCCGCGTAGAACGCATCGGCGTCCGCGTGGAGGATCGGGGTGGCGCACGACACGAACAGATGTTCGCACCGTCTGCGGCGGAACTGCGCAGGTCGCGCCGGAGCCCCGACGCGCGGTTAGGGTCGCGCCGATGCTCATCCGGACCCCTGACCTGATCACCGCCGGCTGGCTCGCGGAGGTGCTCGGCCGCCGCCTCGAGCTGCTGGACCGCGCGCGGATCGGCACGGGCCAGATGAGCCAGAGCCACCGCGTGCGCTTCCGCGACCCGGCCGGCGGCGGCGCCGAGGAGTCCGTCGTGGTGAAGCTCGCCTCCGACGACACGACGAGCCGCGCGACCGGCGTGGGCATGGGCGCCTACGCGCGCGAGGTCCGCTTCTACCGCGAGCTCGCCGACCGGCTGCGCGGGCCGCTCGCCGGCTGTCACCTGGCGACCTACGACGAGGCCGACGGCTGGTTCACCCTCGTGCTCGAGGACGTGGTCGACGGCGCCCAGGGCGACCAGGTGACCGGCTGCACGGCGCCGGAGGCGCGCCAGGCCGTGGAGGCGATGGCCGCGCTGCACGCGCCCGTCCTGGGCGACCTCGGGCTCGCGGTGGAGGGCTGGCTGAACCCCGACTCGCCGCTGACGCAGGCGCTGCACGCGGCGCTGCTGCCGGGCTTCCTCGAGCGCTACGCCGACCGCCTGGACCCGGCGCACGTCGAGGTCGCCGAGCGCTTCGTGCTCAGCCACGACGCCTGGGTCGCCGACCGCCGGCCGCCGCTCGGGCTCGTCCACGGCGACTTCCGCCTCGACAACCTCCTCTTCTCGCCGGGCGGCGTGACGGTCGTGGACTGGCAGACCGTCGGCTGGGGGCCGGCGGTGACCGACCTGTCCTACTTCCTGGGCACGAGCCTGACCACCGAGGAGCGCCGCGCCCACGAGCGAAGCCTCGTGCGCGCCTACCACGAGGCGCTGCTGGCCCGCGGCGTGGACGCGCTGAGCTGGGAGACGTGCTGGGAGGAGTACCGCCGCCAGACCTTCCTGGGGCTGCTCATGGCGACGATCCCGCCGATGGTCGTCGAGCGCACCGAACGCGGCGACGACATGTTCATGGCGGTCTTCGCGCGCGTGTGCGCGCAGGTCCTCGACCTCGACGCGCTCGACCTGCTGCCCAGGCCAGGCGGCGGGTCCGCGCAGCCCGCGCTCGTCCCCGACGCCCAGGACGAGGGGCGCCACACGCCGGGGCCCGAGCCGCTGTGGAACGAGAGCTGGTACTTCGACGCGGTGAGCGCCGACGGCTCGCTGGGCGTCTACGCCCGCCTCGGCCGCCTGCCCAACCAGGGCATCGCGCTCTACACGGCATGCGTGTGCGGCCCGGAGCGCCCGACGGTCATGCTCGTCGACGCCGCGGCACCGCTGCCGGCGCCCGACGACGACGTCCAGCGCCTGGAGACCGACCGCTACGCCGCCGAGCAGCGCTGCGAGGTGCCGCTCGAGCGCTGGCGCGTGGTCCTGCGCGGGACGGGCGCCGCCCACGACGACCCGGCGGACCTCCTGCGCGAGGGCGAGGAGGGCCAGCCGGTGGAGGTCGAGCTCGACCTCGTGTGGGAGACCGACGGCGCGCCGTACCGCTGGCGGATCGGCGCGCGCTACGAGGTCCCGTGCCGGGTGCGCGGGACCGTGCGCGTGGGCGACGACACCTTCGAGCTCGACGGCCCGGGCCAGCGCGACCACTCGTGGGGCGCGCGCGACTGGTGGGCGACGGACTGGATGTGGAGCGCCTTCCACCTCGGCGAGGGCACCCACACGCACATGGTCACCACGCCGCAGTTCCCCGGCCGCGGCGTGGGCTACTGCCAGGAGGGCGGGGCCGTGACCGAGCTGGGCGAGGCGGGCTCGGCCCTCGTCGAGCGCCCGGACGGCCTCGTGGCCGGCGATCGCCTCGACCACGGCGCCGCCGGTCCCGCCCTGGACGTGGAGCCGCTCGCCTACGGCCCGATCCTCCTGCTGGCGCCCGATGGTCGGCGCTCGCACTTCGTGCGCGCGATGGCGCGCGTGCGCGCCGGGGACGGCCGCGAGGGGCTCGGGTGGATCGAGTGGAACCGGGTGCAGCAGGCGGCCCCGGCCACCGCCTGAGGCGTGCCGCTCCCCGTCGGCTGCGACCCGCTCGGGGCGCTGCACGTCGCGCCGGTGCGGCTTCCGGCCTTCGGCAACCGGGGCGCGCTGCACGACGGCGGTCGGCAGGCGGTGCGCGGGTGGCAGGGCCGGCGGTGGATCACCTGCGTGCCCGCGTTCCGCGGGCGCTCGCGCGGCGGGCCGATGCCCGAGGCCGGCGGGTACACCGGCCTCTTCTTCCGCGACGAGGCGACGGCGCTGGCCGCCGGTCACCGGCCGTGCCTGGAGTGCCGGCACGCCGACGCCAGGGCGTTCCTCGCCGGCTCCTCGGCTGCGAACGTCACCGAGCTCGACGAGCGCCTGCACCACGAGCGCCTTCGCGCGGGCGCCCGCCCGCGCGACGGCCTCGCCGCAGGGCGCCGGCTCCACGGCGAGGTCGACCCCGCCGCGCTGCCCGTGGGCGCGATGGTGCTCGACGCGGCCGGGGCGCCCTTCGTCGTCACCGCGGACGGCCCGCGGGCGTGGGCCTTCGGCGCGCTGCGCGACGACGCTCCCGCGCCCGGCCCGCTGCTGCTCCTCACGCCGCCCACCTCCGTGGCCGCGCTCGAGGCCGGCTTCGCCCCGCGCGACCACCCGCTCGTCGCCGGTTAGGGTCGCGCCCATGGACTCCGCCAAGCCCGTGCCCACGCCGGTCGAGCAGGCACCGCGGTTCGTCGGCCTCGTCACGCTGGTCATCGGCGTCGCGCTGCTCGTGGCGCCGCGGCGCTTCGGGCCGTTGGCCGACCTCGAGCCGGGCCCCGCCCGCGCCGTCGGGGCCGCCGACCTGGCGCTCGTCCCGGGTCTGCTGTCCGGCCGCAACCCCGCGCGGTGGATGCTCGCGCGGGGAGCGCTCAACCTCGTCTTCGCCGCCCACTTCCGCGAGGTCGGCCGCCGGCGCGACGCGAAGCGAGCCCGGCTGACGCAGAAGGCGATGCTGGCCCTGACGGCCGCCGACACGGCGACGGCCGTCCAGCTGCGCGGCCGCTAGGTCGGTGCTCTTCCGCCAGCTGACCCACGACGACCTCGGCTGTGCGAGCTACCTCGTCGGCGACGAGGACGCCGGCGTCGCGGCCGTCGTCGACCCGCCGCTGGACGTCGGGGAGGTCCTGCGCCTCGCGCGCTACGTCGGCGTGCGCATCGCCCACGTCCTGGAGACCCACACCCACGCCGACCACGTCTCCGGCCACGGCCGGCTGGTCGCCGCCACCGGCGCGACGATCCACGTGCACCGGCTGGCCGAAGCCGCCTACGACCACGAGCCGATCGAGGACGGCTGGGAGCTCGAGCTCGGCTCGCTCACCATCCGCGCGCTGCACACCCCGGGCCACCGCCCCGAGCACACCGCCTTCGCGCTCGTCGACCGGGCGCGCAGCGCCGAGCCGTGGGCCGTGCTGACGGGCGACTCGCTGTTCGTCGGCGACGTCGCGCGGCCGGACCTGGCGGTCGAGCGCGAGGCGGGCGCCCGCGCGATCTTCCGCTCGCTGCACGACCGCCTGCTGGCGCTGCCCGACACGACCGAGGTCTGGCCCGGGCACCTCGGCGGCTCGCTGTGCGGCGGTCCCGGCATGGACCTCAAGGTCGCCTCGACGATCGGCTTCGAGCGCACCAACCAGCCGCTGCTGGCCATCGCGGACGAGGCGGAGTTCGTCGCGCAGGCGACCGCCGCGCTGCCGCCCCAACCACCGAACTTCGAGGCGATCGTCGAGCTCAATCGCGGGCCGTTGCTCACCGGTGCGCCGGCGAGCGCCCCGCTCACGCCGCGACAGGTCCTCGAGGCGGCCGAGGGCGGCGCGCTCGTCGTCGACGTCCGCACCGACCTGCAGTTCGACGAGGCCCACGTCCCGGGCGCGGTCTCGATCACGGCGCTGCGCGCCGGCTTCGGCTCGAAGCTCGCGTGGCTGGCCCGCGCCGACGAGCCGCTGGTGCTCGTCGGCCGCGACGACGAGGACGCCGCGCACGCCGCGCTGCTCGCCGCCGCCGTCGGCGTGCGCACGGTCACCGGGCACCTCGCTGGCGGCATGACGTCGTGGCGCGAGGAGGGGCTCGCCGTCGAGCGGATCGCGCGCATCACCGTGCCCGAGCTGCGCGAGCGCTGGGAGCCCGCGGGCCAGGGCGTGCAGCTCGTCGACGTCCGCGAGGCCGACGAGTGGGCGGCCGGGCACGTCCCCGGCTCCCTCCACGCGCCCTACCACGGGCTGCGCGAGCGGCCCGAGGGCCTGGACCCCGACCGCCCCGCCGCCGCCATCTGCGCGTCGGGCCAGCGCGCCGCGGTCGGGGCGAGCCTCCTGCGCCGCCTCGGCGTGCGCGACGTGCTGCACGTCGTCGAGGGCGGTGTCCCGCGCTGGGCGCGCGAGGGCGGCCCGGTGCAGCGCGCCTAGGGCGGGCGGGTTCGGGCCAGGACGCGGCGCTCAACCCGGGTGGACGGACGGACGATGGGTGGGCGTGCGCCTCCTCCCGCTCCTCGCGGCCGCGACCCTCGCCGCGGCCGCCCTCCCCGCCACCGCCTCCGCCGAGGGGTGGTTCGGGCCGCAGCCCGTCGCCCCCTCCGACGCCCACACGGCGGACCTCGCCGTCGACCACCAGGGCGGCGCGGTCCTCGTCTACGCGCGCAGCGGCGCCAACGTCGAGGCCTCCTTCCGCCCGCCGGGCGGCACGTTCGGCCCGGCACAGGTCCTGACCACATCCGGCATCAACCCCGACGTCGCGATGGCCGCGGACGGCACCGCCGTCGTCACGTGGGCGAGCTCCGCGCCGACGATCGACGCGACGGTCCAGGCGGCCGTGCGCGCGCCGGGCCAGGGCTTCGGACCGGCACAGACGGTGGCCACCGCCGCGACGGCCGAGCCGCAGGTGGTCATGAACCGGCGCGGCGACGCCGCCGTGCTCTTCTCCTCGAGCACCGGCATCGCCGCGGTGCGCCGCGCGCCCGGCGGCAGCTTCGAGGCACCGGTCGCGCTGGGGGCGGGCAGCTTCGTCCACTCCGCCAGCGGCCTCGACGGCGACGGCGACCTCACCACCGTCTGGGAGCGCTTCGCCGTCGTCGGCGGCGGCTCGAGCGGCGCGGGCGACTTCCGCATCGAGGCCGCCGACCTGCCCCGCGCGGCGAGCGCCTGGTCGGCGGTCGACACGCTGGCCACCGGCGACGCCCAGCTCCCCCGGCTCAGCGTCGGAGAGGACGGCACCGCCGTCGCGACGGTCCTGGGCGCCACGCCGCTGCGCACCATCACGCGGCCCGCAGGCGGCGCCTGGGGCTCGATGGTCCCCGCCATCGACGGCTTCGGGACCCTCGACGTGGACGACGCGGGCGTCGCACACCTGGTGTGGCACGACGACGCCGCCGGGACCGTCCTGCGCCGCACGCGCCTGGCCAACGGCACGGCCGGCCCGGCCCAGCAGCTCGGGACCGAGATGACCGGCACCTTCGACGGCCGTGCGATCGGCCTGCCCGACGGCCGCGAGCTCTCGGTCTGGCAGTTCACGACCAACGCCTTCCTCGGCCAGCCGATCAACGCCCCGCGCGCGACGATGCGCGCGGCCGACGGCACGCTCGAGACCACCGTCCTCGGCATGCCGGGCACGAACGTCAGCCTCCACCCCGAGGTCGCCCGCAACGGCAAGGCCGTCGTCCTCGGCGAGTCGGTCAGCGGCGGCAGCCCCGTCGCGTGGGTGCGCGACGACGCCTGGCCGGCGGAGCCCGATCGCGTGGTGCAGCCCCAGACCCCGCAGAGCAAGGGCGGGTCGCCCGTCCAGCAGCGCCCCGTGGACCGCACGCCGCCGGCGCTCGAGCCGACCGCGGCCAAGCGGCTGAAGCTCGGCGCGACGTCGGTGAAGCTGCGCCTGACCTGCTCGGAGGCGTGCCTCGTCCAGGTCACGGGCGACGTCGACCCGAAGGGCAAGGCGCGCAAGGTCAAGCTCAAGGGCCGCAGCGTCGGCGTCGCGGCCGGGACCGCGACGACCGTCAAGGTGGCGCTGCCCAAGAAGGTGCGCAGCGCGCTGCGCCGCGCCGGCGGCGGGGTCGTGCGCCTGCGGACCGTCGCGGTCGACGCCGCCGGCAACCGGACGTCGCCCACCACGGTCAAGGTCACCGTCGCCCGCTGAGGCACCCGATCAGAGCGGGTCGCGACTGACCGGGCAGGTCAGGCACCGCGGCCCGCCCCTCCCCGCCGCGAGCGCCGCGCCCGGGACGGCGACGACCGTCACGCCCGCCGCCTCGAGCCGGGCGTTGGCGCGCACGTTGTCGGCGTAGGCGACGACCGTGCGCGGCGCGAGGGCGACGACGTTGCACCCGTGGTCCCAGGGTCGCCCGTGGCCGTCGGGCTCGGCGGCGATCTCGACGAGCTGCGCTGCGTGGCCGCCGGCCAGCCAGCGGTAGGCGTCGTCGATCGCCGACGGCGTCACGCCCGACGGCGTCCAGCGCCACACGTGGGCCTGCAGGCGGTCGCGCACCGGCGCCCACACCGCGAAGGCGTCGACGTCCAGCGCCGTGAGGACGAGGTCCAGGTGGAAGCCCGCGCCCGCCGGGACCCGCAACGTCAGCAGCTCCGTCGCCCCGCCGCCCTCGAGCAGGGCCTCCGCCAGCGCCCGCGCGCCGGCCTCGGTCGTGCGCTCCCCGACGCCGACCGCGACACGTCCCGCCGCCGGCACGAGCACGTCGCCGCCCTCGACGACGGGCCGCGGCGCCCCGGCGGGCGTCCACGACCGCGACGTCTCGGCGAGGCGCGGGTGCTCGGTGAAGACGCGCGCGAGGAGCTCGGGCTCGTCGTGGCGCTGGCCGGTCGCCATCTCGCCGGCGACCCAGCCGTCGCCCACCCAGAACGCCGGGTCGCGCGTGTAGAGGAGGTTGGGCATCGCGCCGATCGCCCGCCGGGCGTCCCCGGTGCCCAGGACGTCGGCGGCCAGCGCGGCGACCTCGAGGACCTCGGCGCCGCCGTCGCGCAGCGCGGCGGTCAGCGCGTCGTGCTCGGCCGCCGCCTGCGCGGCGTCCATCGCCGCGCCGAACAGCGCCGCCTCGGGATGCTCCGGGTCGACGTGGGCCAGCTCGTCGCCGGGCCGGTGGACCAGGACGGTCCGCAGCCGGCCGACCTCGGAGTCGACCCGCGGCGCGGCGCTCACCCGAGGCCGTACATGTCGCGCGCGTAGTCGCGGACCATCCGCGTGGCGCTGAAGCGCGGGCCGTTGGTCTTGAGCGAGTTGCGCACCAGCTGCAGCCACTCGCGCGGCAGGCCCTGCGCGTCGCGGCGGTGGAACATCGGCGCGACCTCCCCGCCGAGCACGTCGAGCATGGCGCCGGCATCGCGCCAGTCGCGCGCGCCCTGGTCGCCGTGCTCGACCGAGCCGTCCAGGCCCCAGCCGTTGGAGCCGTCGAACGCCTCCGCCCACCAGCCGTCGAGGACGGAGACGTTGAGCCCGCCGTTGGCCGCCGACTTCATGCCGCTGGTGCCCGAGGCCTCGAGCGGCGGGCGGGGGACGTTGAGCCACACGTCGCAGCCCTGGGTGAGCGCCGCGCCCAGCGCGACGTCGTAGTCGTCGAGGAAGACGACGCGCTCGGCGACGCGCGGGTCCTGCTTGAGCTCGAAGACGCCCTGCAGCGTGCGCTTGGCCTCCTCGTCGCGCGGGTGCGCCTTGCCCGCGATGAGCAGCTGGACCGGGTGCTCGCCCCCCAGCAGCGCCAGGGCCCGCTCGCGGTCGGCGACGAGCAGGCCGATGCGCTTGTAGGTCGCGATGCGCCGGGCGAAGCCGAGGGTCAGGACGTCGGGGTCCAGGGAGCGTTCGGCCGCCGCGACGTACGCGCGCTGGTCGCCGCGTACGAGCCGGTCACGCGCGCCGCGCTCGCGGGCCAGGGCGATGAGCTGCGCGCGCTGCGCGTTGCGCACCGCCCACAGCTCCTCGTCGGGGACGTCGTCGAGCGCCTGCCACGTCGCCGGGTCGTCGGCGCGGGCCGTCCAGCCCTCCCCGAAGGTCCGGTCGAGCAGGGCGCGCATGGGCCTGCCGAGCCACGTCGGGAGGTGCACGCCGTTGGTGACGTGGCCGATGGGGACGTCGGCCTCCTCGCGGTCGGGCCAGACGCCGCGCCACATCCCGCGGCTCACGTGGCCGTGGCGCTCGGCGACGCCGTTGGCCGCGCGGCTCGTGCGCAGGGCCAGCTGGGTGACGCCGAGCGGCTCCTGCTCGTCGTCGGGCGTCGTGCGGCCCAGGCGCACGAGCTGCTCGGGCGCGATGCCCGCCTGCTCGCAGAGCCGGCCGAGCTGCTCGGCGACCTGGTGGGGCGGGTAGGTGTCGTTGCCCGCCGGCACCGGGGTGTGCGTCGTGAAGATCGTCTTCGCGCGGGCCCGCGCGAGCGCCTCCTGCGGGTCGGCGCCCGCCTCGCGCTCGACGCACGCGAGCTCGAGGGCGGCGAGCGCGGCATGGCCCTCGTTGAGGTGGACGACGGCCGGGTCGATGCCCACCGCGCGCAGCGCGCGCACGCCGCCGGCGCCCAGCAGCGCGTACTGGGCCAGGCGCGTCTCGGGGTCGCCGTCGTAGAGGCGCGCGGTCGTCCAGCGGCCGATCGCGTCGTTCTCGGGACGGTCGGCGTCGAGCAGCAGCAGCGGCACGCGGCCGACGTCGACGCGCCAGAGCTGGGCGACGACCTCGCGGTCCCCGACGGGCACCGAGACGAGGACGGGCTTGCCGTCGCCCCCGGTGACGAGCGCCATCGGCAGCGCGTCGGGCTGCGCGGTCGACCACCAGTCGTGCTGCCAGCCCGAGGCGTCGGTGCGCTGGTGCGCCGCGCCCTGGCGGTAGAGGAGCCCGACGCCCACCATCGGCAGGGCGAGGTCGGAGGCCTCCTTGAGGATGTCGCCGGCCAGCACGCCGAGGCCGCCGCCGTAGCCGGGCAGCGAGCGGTGCAGCGCGAACTCCGCGCAGAAGTACGCGACGCCACCGGAGGCGACGGGCCGCGGCGGGCCTTCGACGCGGGCCTCGAGCGCCGCGGCGCGCCCGACGAGCGCCTCGTCTGCCGCGGCGGCGCGCAGGTTGGCGAGCCGGACCTCGCGCAGGAGCCGGACGGGGTTGTGGCCGACGGCCTCCCAGAGACTCGGCGCGATCGCCGCGAAGGTCGGGGGCCCGTCGGGGTCCCAGGACCAGCGCAGGTCGTAGGCCACGCGCGCGAGCGGGCGCAGCGGACCGGGCAGTCGCTCAGCGAGGTCGGCGACCTCGGCCGCGAGGTCCGCGGCGCCGGCGTCGGACGTCGTCGTCGCGTGCGTCATCCCCACCCCTGTCCCCCACGAGCGGGTGAGCGACACGCGGTGCTAAGCTCGACGAAGAAGCGGACCGCAGTCCGCATCGAACGAGACGAGGTGACGGCAGTGCACGAGAAGCGCATCGGGTTCCTCTCCTTCGGCCACTGGCAGCCGGGCGGCATCAGCCGCACGCCCACGGCCCAGGAGGCGCTCACGCAGTCCATCGAGCTGGCGGTGGCGGCCGAGGAGCTCGGCGTCGACGGCGCGTTCGTCCGCGTCCACCACTTCGCGCGCCAGCTCAGCGCGCCGTTCCCCCTGCTCAGCGCGATGGCCGCCCGCACCTCGCGCATCGAGCTCGGCACCGGCGTGATCGACATGCGCTACGAGAACCCGCTCTACATGGCCGAGGAGGCCGCCGTCGCCGACCTCATCAGCGCCGGCCGGCTGCAGCTCGGCGTGAGCCGCGGCTCGCCCGAGCCGGCGTGGAAGGGCGCCGAGGCGTTCGGCTACGTCCCGCCGGAGGGCCTCGACGCCGGCGAGCTCGCGCGCCAGAAGACCAAGCTCTTCCGCGCGGCGATCGAAGGCGCCGGCGTGGTGCACGCCGACGCGGGCGGCCAGCCCTCCGAGGGCATGCTGCCGATCCAGCCGCAGGCCCCCGGCCTGGCCGACCGCATCTGGTGGGGCTCGGGCACCCGGGCGACCGCCGCGTGGGCCGGCCAGCAGGGCATGAACCTCATGAGCTCGACGCTCCTCGTCGAGGACACGGGCGTCCCGTTCGACCAGCTCCAGGCCGAGCAGATCGCGGTCTTCCGCGACGCGTGGCTGGCCGCCGGCCACGAGCGCGAGCCGCGCGTCTCGGTCAGCCGCAGCGTCATCCCGATCACCAGCGACCTCGACCGCCGCCTCTTCGGCCGCGACTCCAACGCCGACCAGGTCGGGATCCTCGAGGGCACCGTCTCGCGATTCGGCCGCACCTACACCGGCGAGCCGGACAAGATCGCGCAGGAGCTCGCCCAGGACGTCGCGGTCCGCGAGGCCGACACCCTCCTGCTCACGGTCCCGAACCAGCTCGGCGTCGACTACAACGCCCACCTGCTCGAGACGATCGTGCGCGACGTCGCACCCGCGATCGGCTGGGCGCCGAAGACCGCCGCCGCCTAGCCGCTCCCACAGGGCGACGGCGGCCACCGTCGTTGCCCTCCAACGGTGAGCGGCCCGGCGAGTTTCGACACGCCAGGCCCGGGCAGCGCCCGGAGGTGCGCAGCGCCGGCGCCCCCGACATGCAGCAGCATCAGGCGCGCCTGCTCGACCTCGTCGACGACGGCGTGGTGGGGACCGACGCCGACTTCCGCATCACCCACTGGAACCCCGGTGCGGAGCAGCTGTACGGCTTCGCCGCCGCCGACGTGCTCGGCCGGCCCGCGAACGAGGTCGCGACCTTCAGGGGCGACGACCAGCGCGAGCGCCTCGAACGCGAGCTCCTGGAGCACGGACGGTCGCGCACCGAGCTGACCGCGGTCCGCGGGGACGGGATGCCCATCGAGGTCGAGGCCGTGGTCTCCGCGATCCACGACGACGCGGGCGAGCTCTGCGGCTACGTGGGGATCCACCGCGACGTGACCGAGCGCCGCCGGGTCGCCCGGCGCCTCGAGCAGCTGTCGGCGGTGGTCGCGGACTCGCAGGACGCCGTCTGCTTCGCCGACCTCGACGGACGCGTCGCCTTCGTCAACGACGCGGGTCTCCGGCTTCTCGGCCTGCACGACCTGTCCCAGGCCGACGGCCGCGACGTGGCCGACCTCTTCGCCGAGCACGACCGCCCGCGGGTGCGCGACGAGCTCCTGCCGGACGTCATGCGCGGGGACCGCCGGACCGAGCAGCTGGACCTGCACGACTTCGCCGGAGGTCCGCCGGTCCCGGTCTCGTGCCAGGCCTTCCGCGTCGACGACCGGGCGAGCGCGCGCCCCTTGGGCATCGCGACGGTCTCGCGCGACCTGCGCCCGTCGCTGCGTCAGGACGAGCTGCTGCGTGAGTCCCGGCGGCGGACCACCGCGGTCCTCGAGAGCGTGACCGACCCACTGCTCGGCCTCGACGGCGACCTCCGGCTGACCTTCCTCAACGCGGGGGCGGCCCGGCTCATCGCCCGGCTGCGGGGCGAGCAGCCGCGCCACGAGCCGCTCATCGGCGCCCATGCGCTGACCGTGCTCCCCGCGCTGCTCGGGGCGCCGGTCGAGCGCGCCGCCGCCGCGGCGCAGGCCGAGCGGCGGGCCGTCGACGCGGGCCGCCATCGCGACGAGGTCGGCGGGTGGTGGCAGGTCCGGGTCCACCCCGCAGACGACGGCGTGTCGGTGCTCCTGCGCGACGTGAGCGACTGGCACGCCGCCGAGGAGGCTGGCGCCCGTCGCGTCGAGCAGCAGGCGGTCGTGGCCCGGCTCGGCGCCCGCTCAGGGCGGACCGACGACCTGGGACGGTTCCTCGACGACGCCGTCCGCCGCATCGGCCGGGCGGTGGGCGCCACCTTCGCGCTGTTCGCCGAGCGCTCGCCGGTCGGTGACCGGCTGCTCCTCCGTGCCGGTGCCGGCTTCGAGCACGAGGGCGCGATGGTCGTCGGGACGACGGACGCCGGCGACCTGTTCGGTCGCGCGCTGGCCGACGGCGCCGTCGTCGTCGACGACGTCCTCGCGGCCGGCGTCGACGTGGCGCCGGCCCTGCGCTCGCACCGGCCAGCCGCCGGCGCGATCGTGCCGGTCGCGGGGCAGGACGAGGTCTTCGGCGCGCTCGGCGTCTTCTCGCACGCCGGCCCGCGCCTCGCCCCGCCCGACGTGACGTACCTCCAGGCCGCCGCGCACGCGCTGGCGGCCGCCATCGAGCGCTCGCGCACGTCGCGGCGGCTCGAGCAGACGCGCGACGCCGAGCGCCGGCGCATGGCCCGCGCACTGCACGACGAGGCCCTGCAGGATGCGCGGTACGCGCTGGCCCGCGCCGAGGACCCACCGGCCGGGTCACAGCGTGACGACCTCCTCGTCGACGCCCTGACGCGGATCGGCGGTGCCCTGAGCAGCGCCGTCTACGACCTGCGCCTCGCCGAGGAGGACCGCCCGCTCGAGGACCTGCTCGCGGAGCTCGTCGAGCTGCACCGCCGCATGGCGCCCGACCTGCAGGTCGACCTGCAGGTGGCCGGGATGCCCGAGCGACCGCCGCGGCGCACGAGCGACGACCTCCTGCACATCGTCGGCGAGGCGCTGACCAACGTCCGCCGCCATGCCGACGCCCACCGCGTCAGGGTGCGGACGTGGACGACCGGCGGGCAGCTGTGGTGCGACGTCACCGACGACGGGCGGGGCGTGGACGCCCACGCGGTGTCGGGCAACGGGATCGCCGGCATGCACGAGCGCGCGGCCCGGCACGGCGGCCAGGTCACGGTCCGGACGCCCGCGGCGGGCGGCACCGCCGTGGGGGTCCGGCTGCCGCTGACGTCCTCGCCGGCGACCCCCGCCCCCATCCGCGTGCTCCTCGTCGAGGACCACGCGGCGGTGCGCGAGGCGATCGCCGCAGCACTGCGCAGCGAGCCGGACTTCGACGTGGTGGGCGAGGCGGCCACCCTCGCCGAGGCCCGCGGCCTGCTCGACGGCGTCGACGTGGCCGTGGTCGACCTGGGACTCCCTGACGGCGACGGCACCGACCTGATCGCGGAGCTGCGCGACGCCGAGCCCGGAGCGCACGCGCTGGTGCTCAGCGCCGGGCTGGACCGCGTGGTCCTCGCGCGCGCGGTGGAGCGCGGCGCCGCCGGCGCGCTGCCGAAGACGACCAGCCTGCCCGACGTCCTCGACGCGGTCCGGCGGGTCCGCGCCGGCGAGACGCTGCTGCCGCTCGACGAGGTCGTGGAGCTGCTGCGGTTCGCCAGTCGCGAACGCGAGCGCGAGCTCCTGGACCGCCGGGCGATCGAGAGCCTGACGCCGCGCGAGCGCGAGATCCTGCAGCTGATCGCCGACGGCTGCGACAGCCATGGCGCCGCGGCGCGGCTGCACATCTCCGTGCGCACCCAGCGCAACCACGTCGCGAGCATCCTCGCCAAGCTGGGCGTGCACTCCCAGCTGCAGGCGCTCATCTTCGCGCTGCGCTACCAGCTCGTCGAGCTCCGTCCAGCGGCAGGGTGACCAGGTCGGGCCCCGAGCCGAGGCCCTGCGCGTCCGCGGTCGACGCCGCGTCGACGTCGGCGTCGTCGTCGAAGTTGCGCGCCACGGCGGCCTCCAGCAGCTTGAGCTGACGCTCGAGCGGCGGCCGCCGGTCCTGCGGGGCGACGTCGAGCAGGTCGAGCAGCGCCGCGCGCAGCCGCCGCGCCGTCTGCGGGTTCTCCGCCGCCACGAGCCGCACCTCGTCGAACGAGAGGCGGACGTAGCCCGGCCACTGCAGCTCGCGGACGAGCAGGCGCGGGACGCCCGCCGCGTCGGCGTAGCTGCCCGACGGCAGCCGCCGGCGCAGGCGCAGGCAGTCGTGCAGGCGATCGATCGCCTGGACCGTCGTGGTCGGGTCGTCGAAGGGGTCCGCGCTGGCCCGCTCGGCGATGTCCACCAGCTTGCGGATCCCGTACGCCGGGTCGTGCTCGTGGGTGCGCTCGCTGGCCAGCCGGACGTGCCGCCGGACCACGTCGGGCGGCACCGCGCCGCCCTCCACCCGTGCCAGCGGCGCGCCCTTCGGCACGAAGTCGCCCATCATCGGGACGACCTCCACACGGGCGTCGGCCTCGCGCGCCGCCTCGACGAGGGCGTCGCGCTCGATCAGCACGACGGCGCCCGAGTCCCTGGCGTCGATCGTGTGGACCCCGGCGGCACCGTCGGCGGACGGCACGGCCTCGTCGTCGGGCGGGAAGCGTCGCTCGAGCTGGGCGCGCGTCTCGTCGCCGACGAGGTCGATGATCCCGCCGACCCGCAGGGACTGCGAGACCTGGTGGATGTAGACGAGCAGGCCGACCAGGCACGCCAGACCGAGCACGTAGGCGACCAGCACGGTGAGCCCCGGCACCTGGTTGCTCTGGTCGTCGACCTCGCGCATGGCGAGCATCGCGTAGGCGAAGGTCCCGAGGAAGACGCCGATCGCCGCCTGGTTGCGCCGATCGGCCTGCAGCGCCCGGACGATCCGCGGCGAGAACTGGCCCATGGCGAGCTGGACGGCGACCAGCGTGAGGCTCAGCACGACGGTCGCGAGGTTCAGGACGGCCTGGGCGAGCAGCGACAGGACCTGCTGGGCGGTCGACGCCGTCCCGACCACGGAGACCGGGACCAGGTCGTAGCCCGCCGCCCGGTCGATCGCCGACAGCCCCAGCGCCGCGGCGACGCCGGTGACGACGAGCAGCGCGGGAAGCACCCAGATGCGGTTCACGGCAGACCTCCAGGGGCCGGGGACGGGGACCGCGGAGGTTCCACGGCGCCACGCCGTGCGTCATGGGGACGGCTGCCCATCTTCGGCGAGGGCGTCGTGCCCGCTCGCACCGTGGGGCAGATCCCCCAGGCGAAGATGAGCCGGGCGGACCAGGTACGCGAGACCGTGCGCCGGCCACACCAGGAGGGACCAACCACCCCGACACGGAGGCCGCCATGAAGCCCCATGCCACCATCACGGTGCTGCGCCCGCGCGACGAGCTGCAGCGCCTGTGGAAGGACCCCGCCCTGCACCCCACGTCCCTCGACGAGGCCGAGGTGCGCTTCACCGCGGCGCCCGGAGACCGGGGGACCGAGATCCACGTCACGCTCGACTCCGAGACGCCGGGCGGCAAGGTCGGCGAGGTCGTCGACAAGGTCCGCGGCGTCCTGCCGCGGGCGAAGGCGATGGACGAGCTGCGCCGCTTCAAGCAGCTCGTCGAGACCGGCGTGGTCGTCCGCAGCGACGGGACGCCCGAGGGCGAGCTCGCCGAGCGCAAGCTCGACCAGCGCCCCGCCCAGCCGCTCGACGACGCCGAGCTCGCGGAGGTCGGGGTCTGATGCGCGCCAACGTGTGGTCGGGACGCAACACCGTCCAGGTGGAGAACGTCCCCGACCCGAAGCTCCTCAACGACCGCGACGCCATCGTCAAGATCACGACGACCGCGATCTGCGGCTCGGACCTGCACCTCTACGACGGCTACATCCCGACGATGGAGCAGGGCGACATCCTCGGGCACGAGTTCATGGGCGAGGTCGTCGAGGTCGGCAAGGGCGTCGGCAACCTCGCGGTCGGCGACCGCGTCGTCGTGCCGTTCCCGATCGCCTGCGGCAACTGCTGGGCGTGCAAGAACCAGCTGTACTCGGTCTGCGAGAACTCCAACCCGAACGCCGGGATGGCCGAGAAGATGTTCGGCCACTCGACGGCCGGGATCTTCGGCTACTCGCACCTGACCGGCGGCTACGCCGGCGGCCAGGCCGAGTACGCGCGCGTCCCGTTCGCCGACGTCGGCCCGATCAAGATCGAGGACGACCTGCCCGACGAGCAGGTCCTGTTCCTGTCGGACATCTTCCCGACGGGCTACATGGGCGCCGAGCTCTGCGACATCCAGGGCGGCGAGACGATCGCCGTCTTCGGTGCGGGGCCGGTCGGGCAGTTCGCGATCGCCAGCGCCGTGCTGCTCGGGGCCGAGCGCGTCATCGCGATCGACCAGTACGCCTACCGCCTCGAGATGGCGCGCAACAAGGCGGGAGCCACCGACGTCATCGACTTCGCCGAGGACGGCGACATCGTCGAGCAGCTCAAGGAGCTCACCGGCGGGCGCGGTCCCGACGCGGTCATCGACGCCGTCGGCATGGAGGCCTCGCACAGCCACGGCGTCGCCCACGCGATGGACCGCGTCAAGCAGGCCACGCGGAGCGAGACCGACCGCGGAGGCGCGCTGCGCGACGCGATCCTCGCCTGCCGCCCGGGCGGCATCGTGTCGGTCATCGGCGTCTACGGCGGGCTGATGGACAAGTTCCCCACCGGCGCGTTCATGAACAAGGGCCTGACGATGAGGACGGGGCAGTGCCACGTGCAGCGCTACCTCGAGCCGCTCTACGAGCACATCCGCAAGGGCGACATCGACCCGAGCTTCGTCGTCACCCACCGCCTCCCGCTCGGCGAGGCCCCCAACGGCTACGAGACCTTCAAGCACAAGCAGGACGAGTGCGTGAAGGTCGTCCTCAAGCCCTAGGAGCTGTGACCATGCCGTTTCCCCCCAGGCCCGTCGACGCCACCCTGCACGGGGTCGTCGACTACACCGCCGGCGCCACGCTGCTCACGGTGTTCCCGAAGCTCGCCGGCATCGAAGGCACGCGCTCGGCCGCGCAGATCCGCACGGCCGGGGCCATCCACGCCGGCTACAGCACGCTGACCGACTACCCGCTCGGGGCCGTGAAGGCGATCCCGTTCCAGGTCCACCTGGCGATGGACGCGATCGGCGCTCTGGCGCTGGCCGCGACCCCGTTCGTGACCGGGCAGTGGAAGCGCGGGCTCAAGCAGTGGCTGCCGCACGTCGGCCTCGCCGCGTTCGAGCTCGCGTCGCTCGCCATCACCGACCCGACGGGTCGCGGCGACTGGCACGGCGACGTCGAGGCCGTGCGGCGGTCCAACACCGAGGACCCCGCCCGGAAGATCCACGACGGGGGCCGCGCGGTCACCCCGGCCGCGGCCTGACCTCCGCGTCGGTCCCATCCCAGCAGCGCGAAGGCCCCGCCATCGGCGGGGCCTTCTGCGTCCGCGGGCTGTCGGTCGTCGCGACCGGCGCGCTACGCGTGCGCGCCGTTGCCGTTCTGCCCGGGCTTGAGCAGGACCTTCGTCCAGCCGTCGTGCCGGCAGTCGAAGTGCTTGTAGGCGTCCGGGGCCTCATCGAGCCCGAGGCGGTGCGAGACGATGAACGACGGCTCTGCCACGCCGGAGTGGATGAGGTTGCGCAGGTGGCGGTTGTAGCGCTTCACCGGACACTGTCCGGTCCCCATCTTCTGGCCCTTGAACCACATCATCCCGAAGTCGAAGGCGACCTTGCCCTCCTTCGCGAGGTCGTCGGCCCCGCCCGGGTCCTCCGGGACGTAGACGCCCACCACGCCGATGCCGCCGGTGAACCGCACCGACTGCACGAGCTTGTTGAGCGTGTCGTTGGGCCGCTCATGGCCCTGGTGGTCGTGCGCCTGGTAGCCCACGCACTCGCAGCCGCGGTGCGCGCCGAGGCCGTTGGTCTCCTCGAGCACGCGGTCGACGGGCGACTCCTTGGAGTCGTCGATCGCCACGGCGCCGATCGACTCGGCCAGCCGCAGCCGGTCGGGGTGCCGGTCGACCACCATGACCTTGCAGGCGCCCTTGAGCGTCGCGGAGTAGGCCGCCATCAGGCCGACCGGGCCGCCGCCGTAGACGACGATCGTCTCCCCCGCCTGCAGGCCGGCCATCTCGGTCGCGTGCCAGCCCGTCGGGAAGATGTCGGCGACCATCACGTAGTCGTCCTGCTTGTCCTCGGCGTCCTCCGGGAGCCGCAGGGCGTTGAAGTCCGCCCACGGCACCCGCAGCATCTCGGCCTGCCCGCCCTGCCAGGGGCCCATGTCGGCGAACCCGTAGGCGGCGCCGGCCATGTCCTCCATCGGCTGCGCCGTCAGGCAGTAGTTCGTGAGCCCTCTGGTGCAGTTCACGCAGAACCCGCACGCGATGTTGAAGGGCAGGCACACCCAGTCGCCGACCTGCAGGCGATGGACGCCCTCACCGACCTCCACGACCTGCCCGAGGTTCTCGTGGCCGAACACCCGCCCCTCCTCGAAGTCGGTCCGGCCTTCGTACATGTGCAGGTCCGACCCGCAGATGTTGGTCGTGGTGATCCGGACCAGGGCGTCGGTCGGCTGCTCGATGCGCGGGTCGTCGACCTCGCGGACCGCGACGTCGCGCGGCCCGTTGTAGACGACGGCCCTCATGCCGCTGCCGCTCCGGCCTTGCGCTGGGCGTGGGGTCCTTCGGCGAACTCCTCGACGACCTTCGCGCAGAACGCCGGCAGGTCGTCGGGGCTGCGACTGGAGACGAGCCCCTCGTCGACGACGACCTCCTCGTCCAGGACGGTGGCGCCGGCGTTGCGCAGGTCCGTGCGCACGCTCGGCCACGAGGTGATGCGCCGGCCCTCCACCACGCCCGCCTCCACGAGCGTCCACGGCCCGTGGCAGATGGTCCCGATCGGCTTGCCGCTCTCGAAGAACGCCCGGACGAAGCTCACGGCGTCCCCGTCCATGCGCAGCTGGTCCGGGTTCACCGTGCCGCCCGGCAGCAGCAGCGCGTCGTAGTCGTCGACCGACGCCTGGGACACCAGGCCGTCGACGCGGAACGTGCCCGCGTCCTCGAGGTCGTGGTCGCGCGCGGCGATCTCACCGTCGTGGATCGACAGCAGCTCGACGTCCGCGCCGGCGTCGACCACCGCGCTGCGCGGCTGCTCGAGCTCCACGCGCTCCACGCCGTCCGCCGCCAGGATCGCGACCTTCTTGCCCCTGAGCTCTCCGGCCATGTCCTGCTCCCTTCGTCGTAGGGCTGCGGCCCGCGTCAGCGGGTCGCAGCGGTCGACTCCAGTCTTGGACGCGGGCGCCCTGTCGTCATGGGGCGTGCGCTGGATCTTGCCGTGGGGCACACGCCCCACGCGCTGGTGGCGCTCAGCGCCGGCCGCGAGCGGCTGACCGGCCCGCCACGCGGACCGTCGTCGCGGTCGCGGCGCCGGTCGTGTCGGTCGTGGTCACGCGCACCAGGGCGGGCGCGGGGCGGCCCAGGCGCACGGTGAGCCGGACGCGGCGGGCGCCGTCGGCGGCGCGGACGCGCCTGCTCGCGCGAGCGGCGCCGCCGCGCACGGCGACCGAGCGCAGCGCGGGGGCGCCGGCCGGCGCCCGGACCGTGATGCGCAGGGTCCGGCCGCGCCGGCGCACCGCGGCGGTCGGCGCGGGGACCGCCGGCGCGGTGGTGAAGGCGCGGCCGTCGAGGTCCCAGGCGCGCTCGACCGCGACGCCGAGGCGGACGAAGACCGACGGCGCGAGGTCGACCACCCACAGCGGCCGCGCGGGCACGCGGGGGACCCCGAAGCCCGAGGCCAGGACGAAGGAGGTGCGCTCGAGGTCGGACCCGCCGCCGTGGCTGAAGGCCGACGGCGCGGCGAGGTCCTGCTGGCCGTGGTCGGTCGTCACGAGCACCGTCCACTGCTCGCCCGCGTAGGTCGGCCGGGCGCGGATGGCGTCGAGCAGCTGGCCGACGCGCCGGTCGAGGTCCCGGATCGCCTGCCGGTAGCGCGGCGTCGCCGAGCCGACGAGGTGGGCGGCCTCGTCGACGACGCCGAAGTACACGACGCTCGCATCCGGGCCGCGCTCACGCAGCTGGCGGGCGGCGACGTCGGCCACCTCCTGGTCGGCGGCGTCCCAGCCCTCGACGTCGTCGGGTGCGGCGATGGCGAACCCCGCGTCGACGGCGTCGCCGAAGATCGGGCCGCCGTTGCGGTGCAGGCCGAGGTTGGCCCAGTTGCTGGCCAGGAACGTGCTGAGCCGCGGGCGCTCGCGCTCGAGGCGGCTCAGGAGGTCCAGGTGGCCGTTCTTCGTCGCCTGCCCGGGGTCGTTGTTGAGCGCGTAGCCGCGCACGCCGTGCTTGGCGGGCCAGACGCCCGTGGCGATCGTCGTCCACCCGACCTCGCTGAGGGTCAGCGCGCCGGGCGGGCGGTACTGGAGCACCGAGGGCAGCGCGAAGCCGTCCTGTGCCAGGGCGCGCAGGTGCGGCGCCTCGCCGGCGTCCATGAGCCGCTGCACGAGGTCGAAGCGGGTGCCGTCGGTCCCGATGACCAGGACCTTCGCCGCGCTGGTGCCCGGGGGGACGTCGAGCGCCGGCGCCTGGGCGCGCGCGGGCGCGGCGAGGACCAGGAGGACCAGCGCGAGGAGGCCGACCCGCAGCATCGGGCCGATCCTCTCAGGCGCGTGGTCGCACCGCACGAGCGGGCAGACTGCTCGCCGTGGCCGAGCAGACTGCTGTGCGCGCCGTCGCCCACGGGCGGGTCCAGGGCGTGGGGTTCCGCGACTTCGTCGTGCAGCACGCCGCAGGGCTCGGGGTCCTGGGCTGGGTGGTCAACCAGGAGGACCGGACCGTGCTCGTGCACGCCGAGGGCGAGGACGAGGGCGTGCAGCAGCTCGTCGAGCTCCTGCACGACGGGCCGCCCGCCGCGCAGGTCGACGGGGTCACGGTGGAGCGCGTCGACGTCGAGGGCCACGAGCAGTTCGCGGTGCGCGGCGTGCCCGCGGGGCGCTTCGCGGTGCACGAGCTCGACGTCCCCGGCGGCGGCTTCGAGCTGCGCCTGGAGGTCGGCGACCGCGAGTGGGCGTGGGCGCTGCGCAAGACGCCGTCGCTCGCGCCGGCGGACAAGCGCCTGGCGGTGGAGCTCGAGCGCCCGAACACCGACGTGCCGTCGTCGGTCTGGGACGAGGGGCTCTACGAGCAGCGTGGCCGCGTGCCGTGGCCGGCGGCGCTCGAGCGCGGCCACGCGATGGTCGAGCTGCACGGCGAGCGGCTGCGCGGGGGCTTCGCGCTGCAGCGCACGAAGCCCGGGGTGCGCCCGCAGTGGCTGCTCGTCAAGCGCCGCGACGTGCACGCCGAGGGCTAGTCCCCCGCCGGCAGCCCGAGCCGGATCGGGCCACGCGCGTCCAGCGCGTCGACCGGCTCCCCGCGCTGCGTCACGGCGATCTCCCCGCGCCGGGCCATCGCCGCCGCCGCTTCGCGCACGGCGGGCATGAGCGGGCGCCAGCGCTCGTCCCCGTCGCCCCCGACGGCCCGCGCGACCTCGGAGGGGCACACGGTCCTCCCCGCGCCGCGACGCTCGACGTGCTCGCGGATCACCGCCTCGAGGTCCACGTGGGAGGCGTACCCGGGCGGGCGTACCCTCACGGTGTGGCGGTCTCGTCTCCGGCGCGCTTGGTCGTGGAGGTCCCCGACGGCGGACCCGCGATCCCGCCCGCGGCCGGGACGGTCGCGCTCGCGCTGCGGCCCGACCTGCGCGAGGCGCTGCTGCGGGTGCCGGCGGCCGCGGCGGCGGGCGGACCGTGCCCGCTGGTGGTCCTGCTGCACGGCGCGGGCGGCACGGCCCGGCGCGCCATCGGCATGCTCGGCGCGGCGGGCGAGGAGGCGCCCCTGCTGCTCCTGGCCATCGACGCCCACGACGCCACCTGGGACGTCGTCCGCGGCGGCTTCGGCCCCGACGTCGCGTTCCTCGGCGCGGCCCTCAGCGAGGTCTTCGCCACCTGCCCGGTGGACCGCGAGCGGGTGGTCCTGGGCGGCTTCTCGGACGGCGCGTCGTACGCCCTGTCGCTCGGGCTGGCCAACGGCGACCTGCTCACCCACCTCCTCGCCTTCTCCCCGGGCTTCGCCGTCCCGCCGGCGACGGTCGGCCGCCCGCGGGTCTTCGTCTCGCACGGCACCGGCGACGCGGTCCTCCCGATCGACCGCTGCAGCCGGCGGATCGTGCCGCAGCTGCGCGCGGCCGGCCACGACGTCGCCTTCCACGAGTTCGCCGGCGGGCACGAGGTGCCCCAGGACGTCGTGGGCGCCGCGCTGGACTGGGTGCGCACGTAGACCGTCGGACCTCCGGCTGGTAGACCACGCCGATGGCGGCCGCCCCGCCCTTCGACATCGAGGTCCCGCCCGAGCGCGTCGAGCCCACGCCCCGGTGGGTGCGCGTGCGCGCCGGCGACCGGTGGGTGGCCGACAGCCGCAGCGCCCTGCTGCACGTCCGCTACGGCCCCGGCGTCCTGCCGACCTACTGCTTCGCACCCGAGGACGTCGACCTCGAGGCGGTCGCCGCGCTGCCGCCCGGCGCCGCCCGGCGCCTGAGCGTCGCCGACGGCGCGCCCGCCGAGCTCGACGGGCACTGGACGTTCACGTGGGACGGGACGGTGCGGTGGTTCGAGGAGGCCGAGGAGGTCGTCGTCCACGCCCGCGACCCGCGACACCGCGTCGACGTCGTGCCCAGTGAGCGCCACGTCGTCGTCGCCCACGAGGGCGAGGTCCTGGCCGACTCCCGCCGCCCGCACGCGCTGTTCGAGACGACGCTGCCCACGCGGTGGTACCTGCCACCGCAGGACGTCCGGCTCGACCTGCTCGAGCCGTCGACGACCGTCTCGCGCTGCCCGTTCAAGGGCACCGCGCGGTTCCTGCGCCACGGCGGGCGCGACCTCGCCTGGGTCTACGACGAGCCGATCCCCGAGTGCCCGAAGGTCGCCGGCCTGGTCTGCTTCTTCGACGAGCACGTCGACCTCGCGATCGACGGCGAGCGCCAGCGGCGGCCGGTCACGCCCTGGACGTCTGACCCGACGGGCTAGGGCTCGCACGGCGGCTCGGCGATCGTCGAGCGCAACGTCACGCGGACGGTGACCGCCCGCCGGCGGTCCTCGCGCTCCGCGAGGCGACACCAGCCGGGCACTGACGCCGCGCGACCGCGCACCTACGGTCGCGCGATGACGACCACCACGTCCCTCGGCGCCGCCTACCACCCCTTCGCCGGCGCGCACGTCACCGACCCGCACCCGTTCTTCGACGGCCTCCGCGCGCAGGAGCCGGTGACGTTCAACCCGGTGCTCGGCATGTGGCTCGTCAGCCGCTACGAGGACGTCTGCGCGGTGCTGCGCGACGCCCGGCGCTTCTCGAACCGCGACATGCTCAGCAGCGGCGCGCACCTGACCGACGAGGCGCGCGCGATCCTCGCCCGCGGCTACGACACGCGCCACGTCCTGCTGGGCATGGACCCGCCGGCGCACACGCGCCTGCGGCGGCTCATGAACCGCGGCTTCACCCGCGCGCGCATCGCGGCGATGGCGCCGCTCATCGCGCGCGTGACGCACGAGCTCGTCGACGCCTTCGACGGCCACGACCACGCCGACCTCGTGGAGCAGCTCGCCTACCCCCTGCCCGTCCACGTGATCCTCGGCGTCATGGGCGTCCCCGAGGAGGACGTCTGGCAGATCAAGCGCTGGAGCGCCGACTGGCAGGGCCTGGCCTTCGAGCCGATCCCGGCCGAGGACCAGCCCGCGATGGCCGAGGGCGTGCTCGCCTTCCAGCGCTACTGCATCGAGCTCATCGAGGACCGCCGGCGCGGCCCGCGCGAGGACCTCACGAGCTACCTCGTCCACGCCGAGCACGAGGGCGAGCGGCTCACCGAGCACGAGCTCGTCCTCGCGATCGGCGCCTCGATGCTCTCGGCCGGCCACGAGTCGACGACCGCGCTGCTGGCCAACACCTGGAAGGTCGCGCTCGAGCAGGGCTGGTGGGAGCGCCTGCGCGAGGACCGCTCGCGGCTGCTGCCGTTCCTCGAGGAGGCCAGCCGCTGGGACTCTGTCTCCCACGGCATGGTCCGCACGGCGGTGCAGGACGTCGTCGTCGGCGGCGTCGAGCTGCCCGCGGGGTCGCGGCTCATGCTCCTGTTCGCGTCGGCCAACCGCGACGAGGCGGCCTGCCCGCACGCGGCGCAGCTCGACCCCGAGCGCGAGGGCGCGGCCCGCGCGAACCTCACCTTCGGGCGCGGCACGCACTTCTGCCTCGGCGCGCCGCTGGCCAAGCTCCAGTTCGAGATCGCCACGAACGCGCTGCTGGACCGCCTGCCCGAGCTGCGCCTCGTCGACGGCCAGGACCACGGCGTCTGGCAGAGCCTGGTCCTGCGCCAGATGCGCCACCTGCGGGTGGCGTGGACGCCGCGCTAGGCGGCGACCGCGGGCTGCGCGAGCGGCGCGTCCGGACGGGCGTCGCCGCGCAGCAGCGCGAGCAGCAGCTCCAGGCGGTCCTGCAGCGGCGTGTCCGCCACCGCCACGACGCCGAGCTGCTGCAGGACGCGCTCGGCGATCGGGCGCAGGTGGCGCCGCATGCGCGAGCTCGCGCAGTGCTCGGCCACCGACCCGGCGCCGGACGCGAGCGTCAGGCGGCGCTGGCCGGCGAGCAGGACGTAGGGGCTGCAGCGCGGGCGATCCGGGTCGAGGCTGCGACCCGGCCCGGTGTAGACCGTCGCGAGGCCGGGCCCGAAGAGCTGGCGGTGCAGCGCGTCGAAGGCGACCTCGTCGCGCCGCGCGACCCCGTCCGGGCGGGCGCTCAGCGTCCAGCCGACCTTCACGGCGGCGCCGTGGGCGCGGCGCATCCACTCGACGTCGGCGGCCTGGCGGGCGCCGTACGGGTCGGGCGCGCGCTGGCCGGCGTCGGCGACGAGGCGGCGGTACTCCGGCGCGGTGAGCTGCGACGCGCGGACGACGTCGTAGGCCTGCAGGCCGAGCGCCGGGGCGAGCGCCTCGAGCTGGTCGACGAGCGCGTCCGCCGCGCGGGCGACCTCCCGGCGGGTCGCGAAGGCGTTGACCAGCGCGTGGCGGTCGGCGACGAGGTGGAGGATCCGCTGCGCGCCGCGCAGGCGGCGCTGGCGCTCGGCGACGACGAGCATCGCCAGGGCGTCGAGCGGCAGCTCCCCGGTGGTCAGGCCGCCGTGGGCGGCCAGGCCGAAGCCGAGGTAGACCGTGTCGCAGGGGCCGCCGTCGCCCTCGTGGGCGAGGGCGATGAGCGGGTCGACGTCGTGCACGGCGCCTAGCCCTCGACGGGCACGAGGACGGTGTAGTCGAACTCGTGCTCGAGGGCGACGTGGCCGGCGAGGCCCGGGCTCGCCGGGTGCTCGAGGACCCACGACGCGGTGACGTCGAAGCCCTGGAGCGCGAGCGCGCGGACCGTCAGGACGTTGAGCGCCGCCGAGATGCCGCGGCCGCGCGCGTCGGCCCGCGTGCCGGCTCCGACCTCGGCGGTCGTGTCGCCGCAGATCGGGTGCAGCCACGAGACGAGCAGGCCGTCAGTGTCCACGGCGCAGAACCCCATCTCCGGCTCGGCGCCGAAGTGCTCGGCGTCGCCGTAGATCGCGCGCATGGTGTCGTGCAGGAGCGGGTCGTCGAAGTCGTCGGCCTCGAGGCGCCGGACGCAGACGTCCTGGCGGGCCAGGTGCGCGCGGCGGTCGTCCTCGAGCTCCTGGGTGAGCGCCTCGCGCAGGCGGTGCGCGGGCGCGCGGAAGTGCGCCCGGCCTTGCGTCCGGCGGCCGGCGGGCACGGTGAACGGGACGTCGTGCCAGGACGGCGGCAGGACGACCTGCGCCGCCGGCGAGCGCTCGCGCAGGGCGTCGGTCAGGTGGGCGAGGACGTCGTCGTCCACGCGGCCTCCGACGAAGCAGAACCGCTCGCCGGCCTCCACCACCACGGTCATCGGGTCGCCCGCGCGCGGCAGCGTCCACACCCGGCCGGGGAGGCGGTCGCTCACGACCGCCTCCGCCCAGCAGCGGTTGGGATGGCGCGGCGCGAACCACGTCCGGGCCAGCGCGTGACCCGGATCGACGGCCCCGTCCACGGGCGGCATGTCAGCCCCGGCGCACCACGTCGCCCGAGACGCTCATGCGGAACATGAGGCGCTCGTGCGGGTGGTAGTCGGCGACGGGCAGGTGCTGCAGCGCGCGGTTGTCCCACACCAGGACGTCGCCCTCCTGCCAGACGTGGCGGTACTGGAAGGCCGGGTCCTCGCAGTGGTGGAAGAGGAACTGCAGGAGGGTCCGGGCCTCCTTGTCGGACAGGCCGACGATGCCGGTCGTGTGCGGCGCCGAGAGGAACAGCGCCTTGCGCCCGGTGACCGGGTGCGTGCGCACGAGCGGGTGGACCGCCGGCTCGTGGCGGGCGAAGTGCTCGTCGGGGTCGATGCCCTTCTTGCGCAGCGCCTCCTCGAGCATCGGGTTGCGGAAGGCCTGGCGCATGTCGTGCACCGCGTCGAGCGACTCCAGGAAGACCTGCATCGGCCTGGACAGCGCCTCGAAGGCGAGGTGCATCGAGGCGAAGAGCGTGTCGCCGCCCAGCGCCGGCGTGACCTTGGCGTAGAGCACCGTCGCGCTCGGCGGGTCGACGAAGCCGATGTTGTCGGTGTGCCAGTGGTCGAGGCCCGGGCGGCGGTCGGCGTTGTTGTGCAGCGCCAGCGTGTCCGGGTGGCCCTCGAGCGTGAACATCGACGTGTGCTCGCGCATCTCCAGCGGGCTCACGCCCTCCGGCAGGTCGAGCTCGCTGAAGCCCTGCGCCCAGCGACGCTGGTCGTCGACGGTGATGTCCTGCCCGCGGACGATGACGAGGCTGTGGTCGGCGAACGCCTGGCGCACGACGGCCCAGTCGGGCTCGTCGATGGGCTGCGTGAGGTCGACGCCCTCGAGCCGCGCCCCGAGCGCGAGGCTCACCGGGTGCACCGTCACCTTGCTGTCGACCGCGATGTCCTGCGTGGTCATCCCTGCTCCCCCTTGGTCGTGTCGTGCTGCGTGGCGCGCAGGTTCGTCTCGCAGGCCCCGCACGACAGTGCCGGGTTGGTGCCGCGTCGCCGCACGGATAGGGTCGTTCGCGCGTGTCGCGGCTACGGATGGCTGTCGGGGTGGCGATCGTCGCGTGGGCGTGGGCGTCCGGCGCGACGAGCAGCGCCTGGGCGGACGCCGTCGTCGTCGCCGAGCGGCGCGTCAGCGACCGCACCATCGAGCTGACGATCAGGACCGACGCGTTCGTCGCGCCGACCAAGGTCGAGGTCATGTTCCCGGTCGGCTACGGCGACGAGCCTCAGCGCCGGTGGCCGGTCACCTACGTCACCGCCGGCACCTCGAACCGCTACACCGCCTTCCGCCGGCTGCTCGACGGCGAGCGCCTGACGCAGGACTACCCCTCGATCGTCGTCGCGCCCGACGCCAACGCCGGCTACTGGAGCGACTGGTTCAACGCCGGCCGCGGCGGGCCGCCGAAGTACGAGACGTTCGTCATCTCCCAGCTCATCCCGCTGATCGACGCGCGCTACCGGACGGTGCCCGAGCGGCGCGCGCGGGCGATCTTCGGGATCTCGATGGGCGGCTACGGGGCGATGATGTTCGCCGCCCGCCATCCCGACCTGTTCGTCGCGGCGGCGTCGTTGAGCGGGGCGGTCGACAGCAACCTGCCGATCAACGGCAGCGTCCTGTCGGCGAGCTCGTCGCTGGACGGCGGGCTGCCCGATGCGATCTACGGCCCTCGGACGCTCGAGGAGATCCGCTGGCGCGGCCACAACCCCTGGGACCTCGCGGAGAACCTGCGCGGCATCGCCCTGCAGATCCGCACGGGCAACGGGACGCTCAACGCCGCCCTCGGCGAGCAGGCGCTCGGCGCCGACCTCCTCTCGTGCGCCGTCGAGACCGGCGTGCACATGGCGAGCGTCAACCTCCACGAGCGCTTCCGCGAGCTCGGGGTGGAGCACGAGTGGCAGGACTACGCCTCGGGCTGCCACTCCCTGCCGAACTTCCGGCGCGAGACGGTGGACGCGCTGAGCGGGCTGACGCGAGCACTGGCCTCGCCGCCTCCTGACCCCGAGACCGTCGACTTCCGCTCGATCGAGCCGCGCTTCGAGGTGTTCGGGTGGCGGGTCGGCGTCGACCCCGATCGCGCGCTGGAGTGGATGCGGCTGCGGGCGAACGCGTCGTCGGTGCTCGTGCGCGGGTCCGGGCGGACGGTCGTCGTCACACCGCCGCTGTTCCGCGGGCTGCGGGCGGTCGACGTCGACTTCGGGGGTTCGGGGCGCCCCGAGACCCTCGCGCCCAACGACGAGGGCCGGCTGCGGCTGGTCTTCGACCTCGGCCGCCCGCACCGGGTGCAGCAGTTCCGGGCCGGCTGGGAGGGCAGCTTCGTCACGCGCCAGGCGTCGCTGCAGCCCCACGCGCTGCTGCGGTTGAGCGGGGTGCGGCGGGTGCGGGGTGGTGGCTTGCGGATGTGCGCGCGTGCTCTCGGCGGGACGGTGCCGCGGGCGCGGATCGTCGCGGGCGGGCGCTCGGTGATCGCTTCCGTCGGCGAGACGCGGCGGTGCTTCGTGCTGCGGTCGGCTGGTCGCGCGGGGCGGGTGAGCGCGAGCGGGCGCGACGGATACGGCCACATCGCGCGCGCCGTGCGTCGCCTGCGGTAGGGCTTGGCCCGAGAAGCGTCCCCGCTCCTCCGGCGGCACGTCACCGTAGCCGGGGTCGGCGCTGTCTGGCCGCCACCGCGAACTTCTCGGCGCCGTGCGGCAGATGGACCGGTGACATGACGCTGATCGACCACCACACGGTGCTGGCCGCCGCCGACTGCGCAGAACCCGCAGCCGCGGCCGCCCGCCCGCGGGCCCCCACGTCCGCATCTGCGCCCGGCGACGACGCTGCGGCGATCGCCCGATCGCGGCGCGAGCCCCAGGCCTTCGCCGTCGTCTTCGACCGCCATTGGCCCCGGATCCACGCGTTCTGCACCGCCCGGGCAGGAGCAGCCGGAGAGGACATCGCCGCCGAGGCGTTCCGCGTCGCCTTCGCACGACGCGACCGCTACGACCCGGCGTTCACCGACGCGCGGCCCTGGCTGTACGGCATCGCCACGAACCTGCTGCGCGAGCACTTCCGCAGCTCCGACCGGGGCGCGTCGGCCCTGCGGCGAGCCGCCGCCCTGCGCGCGACGGACGGCACGGCGATCGGCGCCGATCCGCTGCCGCGGCTCGAAGCGCAGATGCTCGGGCAGCAGCTGACGGCCGCGCTGGGCGGTCTGCCGGCTGCCGACCGCGATGCGCTGCTGCTGCGCGCCTGGGGCGAGCTCGACTACGACGAGATCGCCCGCGCCCTGGACATCCCGATCGGGACCGTGCGGTCCCGCATCCACCGCGCACGCCGCAGCGTGCGCGACCACATCGCCGAGCACGAGAACGAGGACGACCGATGAGCACCACCGAGCAGCAGGACGAGCGCGACCTGGAGTGGCTGGCCGAGCGCCGGCCGCGGACCGTCAGGCTGGACGACGACGCCACGCGCCGCGCGCGTGCCGCGCTGCTGGCCGACATGACCGGCGAGGGCGTGGGCCCGCTCGCGGCGGTGGCACGTCGGCCCAGGCGCCGCCGCGGCGCCGCACGGCTGGCGATCGGCGGCCTGGCCGCCGGCGGCCTGGCCGTCGCGGTCATCGCGGCGGGGGGCCCGCAGGTGACGACCCAGCAGGGCGCCGACGGCCAGACGTCGTCGCGTCTGCGGCTGGGCGGCGGCGTGCCGACCGCCGCGGCCGCGCCCCTTGCGCGGTTGACGACGCGCCTGCACACGGGCGCCGCGCAGGCCACGGCGTCGCTGCCCGGCGACGCGACGCTGATCGTCCGCCGCCAGGGCTCGCCCGGGGACCGGTCGGTCGTGGGCGCCGACCTCTTCGGCGACGACGGCGCGTACTTCTACGCCGAGACCCCGGACGGGCTGGCCGCCGCGATCGCCGACCAGGGGTCCGACACCAACTCGGCCGACGACTGGGACTTCGTGCGCCGCGACGTGGCGGCCGCCGAGGCGGCGTTCGACGGTCCGATCGAGGCGGCCCGCCAGCGGATGGGCGATGCGGCCTTCATCCCCGGCCGCAAGCCCTCCGACGACGAGGTCGTCCGTGGTGCCGACGGCAAGCGCCGCGTCGTGCCGAGCAAGACCCGTCCGCGGGTCCCGACCCCGGCGCAGGCCGAGGCCCAGCTGGAGAACCGGATCTGGGTCAACTCCATGGACGCGCTGAACGCCGGCGCTGCTCGTCCTGCCGTGCGCGCGGGCGTGCTGCACCTGCTCGGCACGCTGCAGAGCGTGACCGTCACCAAGGCCACGGACGGCGGCCGCCAGGTCCTCGTGCTCGCGGCCCGGCAGGCCCGCCACGGGTACACCGAGCGCCTGACCATCGACGCGGACACCGGCATGCCGATCCGCTTCACGGGCCGGGAGGACGGCACGTCGGCTCCGGCCGTGGCGATCACCTACGACGTGTCGCGGGTGACGATGGCCGAGGTGGCGCGCGGCGGCTGATCCGCCCCCTGTGGGCCGAGGCTGGGCGTCGAGCACAACGCCGGCGCCCAGCCAGGTCGGCCGCCCGAGCGCCAGCGGCGTTCCCGAGGGGCGCGGGCTGTCGGCTCCGAGCTGAGCGAGCCGTCCCGTGGCGCCCGCGTCGACGTCGTCGTCGCGCCCACGGCGCGGTCCCAAGCCCTCTGCCGGACTCGAACCGGCGACCCCTTCCTTACCATGGAAGTGCTCTACCAACTGAGCTAAGAGGGCGCGTGCCCGGCGGGCCGGGCGTGCTGCGAGCAGTGTAGACGGACTCGCGGTGCGTCGCCTCCGGCGCGGAGGTCGGCGTACCAGGCCGGTCATCGGCCGGCGCGGGACCGGGCTTGAGGGCGGGGTACGGGTCAGCGGTCGTCCGGCAGACCGAGGGCGCGGCGCATCGCGGCCCGGACGCGGTCCAGGGCATCGCGGTCGCCGAGCAGGCGGCCGGCGACGCTGCCGCCCGACGCCAGCGCGTGGAGCTCGAGCGCCACGTCCGCGGGATCCCGGTCGGTCGGGAGCGAGCGGGCGTCCCGGGCCACGCGAGCGTCCGCCTCCAGCACCCCGAGCCACAGCCGCACCGCGGCCGCGACGTCGTCGTGCAGCGCCCCGTCGCGCGCGTCGTACTCGACGCTCGCCGTCGTCACGAAGCAGCCGCCCGGGAAGGTGTCCTCGCGCAGGTGGACGATCCAGGCGTCTACGATCGCCTCGAGGCGCGGGAGGCCGGGCTCGACGTCCTGGACGCGACGCCAGACCGCGTCGGTGAAGCGCTCGATCGCGGCGGCGAGGACCGCGCGCTGCATGGACTCCTTGTCGCCGAAGCGGCCGATGAGGCCGCTCTTGCTCATCCCCAGCTCGCTGGCGAGCCGGCCGATGGTGATGCCCTCGAGGCCCTCGATCGAGGCGAGGTCGACGGCGGCCTCGACGGTCGCGGTGCGGCTGTCGGCGACGTCGGCAGCGGAGCGGCGCGGCATGGGGACCGACTTTACAAGCCGAACGATCGTTCTGTATAAGACCACGGCATGCTGATCTCCTCTCTGGGTTGGGCGGGCGTGGAGCTCGAGGCGGGCGACGGGTCGACCGTCGTCCTCGACGCGCTGGAGGACGCGGCGGCGGTGTGGGCGCCGCTCGGCGACCGGGCGGCGGGGACGCCGGTGCCGCCGACGGTCCCGGCGCAGCCGGGCCGGGCCGTGGCGGCGCTCGTCACCCACCTGCACCGCGACCATGCCGACGCGCGGGCCATCGCCAAGGCGCTCGCGCCGGACGCGCCGGTCCTCGAGCCGCTGGCCGGCGCAGGCGGTCCCTACGAGGAGGCGGGGCTGGCGCAGGCCGAGCACGAGCTCGCGACGCTGGACGTCGAGCGACGCCGCATGGAACCGTGGGAGACGACGACCGTCGGCCCCTTCACCATCACCACCCTCCCCGCCGTCGACGGCTCGGGCGACCCGCAGCTCTCCTGGGCCGTCGAGGCCGACGGCGTGCGCGTCCTGCACGCCGGCGACACGATGTTCCACGGCTTCTGGTGGCGGATGACGCTGCGCTGCGGCCCGTTCGACGTCGCCCTGCTCCCGGTCAACGGCGCCGTGCTGACCCTCCCCCACCGCCAGCCGTCGAGCCCGCTGCCGGCGGCGATGACGCCGGGGCAGGCGGCGATCGCGGCGCGGGCGCTCGGCGCGCGCCTGACAGTCCCGATCCACGCCGAGGGCTACGAGATCGACGGCGTCTACGCGCCTGCGGCGCAGGACCCCACGCAGCGCTTCCTCGACGCCGCCGACGAGCAGGGCGTCGCGGCGCGGGCGCTCGAGCTCGGCGAGACGCTCACGGTCCACCCGGCGCAGCAGCCGGCCGCCGCGGCCTAGGACCGGCGGTCCAAACCGCTGCCCTCGGCGCGTTCCTCTCCCGCGCCGGGGGTAGTGGCACCCGCGATGCGAGAGCGCTTCCGCGGAGCGATGCTGGGCCTGGCGATCGGGGACGCCCTGGGTGCGCCGCTGGAGGGCGCGCGCCGCGGGTCCTTCAGCGTCGTCACCGGCTACACGGAGGGCGGCGCCGGGGCGCTGCGCCGGGGCGAGTGGACCGCCGACACCGCGATGGCGCTGTGCCTCGCCGACTCGCTCATCGCCACGAAGGGCTTCGACCCCGACGACCAGCTCGCCCGCTACGCGCGCTGGCTCACCGACGGCGAGCGCTCGACGCGCGACCACGCGTTCGGCGTCGGCCGCACGACCCGCGCGTCGATCGAGCGCTTCGTCCAGGGCGAGCGCCCGGTGACGACGCCGGACGACGAGGGTCTCGGCAACGGCGCGCTGATGCGCCTGGCGCCCGTCGTCCTCGCCTACGCGCGCGACCGCGAGACCGCGGTCCGGGCCGCCGCGATGCAGGCCCGCACGACGCACGGCAACCCCGCCGCGGTGGACCCGTGCCGCTACTTCGCCGTGATGCTCCACGGCGCGCTGCACGGCCACGGCAAGCGCGACATGCTCGAGCAGCCGGGACCGCGACACCGCGAGATCTGGCACGACGAGCCGCTCGAGCCCCTCACGACCGAGGTCGCCGCCGGCTCGTTCCGCGACGCCAAGCCGGAAGCGGTCGGCTCCGACGGCCTTGCGGTCAACACGCTCGAGGTCGCGCTGTGGGCGGTGCATTCCACGGACTCGTTCCGCGGTGCCGTGCTCGCCGCCGCCAACCAGGGCGGCGACGCGGACACGAACGCCGCCGTCGCCGGCCAGCTCGCGGGCGCGCTCTACGGCGAGGACGGCATCCCGGAGGAGTGGCGCGCGGAGGTCTTCGAGGCCGAGGAGCTCGTCCGCGTCGCCGATGCGCTCTTCGACCTGCACGAGACGCTCGACCTCGAGGCGCTGCAGGCGACGACGGCGCCCGCCGGCGTCAGCAGCGCACCGCCCACCGGCTAGGCCGCCGCGGTCTGCGGCGCCGGGCGCCGCAGCAGCACGCGCATCACGAAGACGAACAGGATCGGCGCGCCGGTCGCGAGCAGGAAGGCCTGCATCCACGGCTCCTGGCCGTCGGTCCCGGCGCCCAGGACGTGCGCGACGCTCAGCGCGTAGACGACGATCGTCAGCCGGTGCACCTTGCGCCAGCGGTCGACGCCGATGCGCTTGCGCGCGTACCAGGTGAGGCCGAGCGCGACGGCCAGCCAGCCGCCGACCACGCCCATCGCCGTCCAGGTGCGCTCGCGCTCCATGGCGAACGGGACGGCGATGTCGGCGAGCGTCGGGCGCAGGAATCCGTCGCCGAGCAGGAGGATCCCGTGGGCCGCGATGGCGATCAGCCCCGCGAGCGCGGCGTGCTCGTGGACGGCGAGCATGACCCTGGGCCAGCCGGGACGCCGGGCGACGCGCCCGCTCATCATCAGGCCGACGCCGACCGCGACGGTGAGGCACAGCAGCGCGGTGATGCCGGCGGCGCGGGAGGCGAGCCACCAGCTGTGGTCGGCGGGGGCGGGGGTCATGCGGGGACCTCGCTCGTCGTTGCGTGCTGGTCGATCGCGAAGCCGCCGTACGCGGTGAGCGGGTCGGTGGAGCCGCTGAGCAGGGCGGTCTTGGCGAGGGTCTCGGCCTCGAGGACGGTCGGCGCGAGCGCCGTGACCTGCACGAGGCCGGTGTGGGCGGGACGGCCGGTCGCGGGGTCGAGGAGGTGGTGGGCGACGGTCCCGTCCTGGGTCACCCACGCGCGCGCGTGGATGGCGGAGGTGGCGATCGCGCCGTGCTCGACGTGGAACGTCGCGGCGGTCGAGCCGTCGGGACCGGCGATGGCGACCGGCTGCGGGCCGGCGGTCCCGCCGACGCGGACGTCACCGCCGCAGTCGATCGCCCACCGCGCGGCGCCGTCGAGGAGCCGGGCGGCGAGGTCGGCGACGTGGCCCTTGCCCGTGCCGCCGAGGTCGAGCCGCAGTCCGGGAGGGCGGACGATCGCGCCGCGGGCCTCCTGGACGCGGACCTCGCGCCAGCGGGCAGCGGGGTCGGGGCGCGCGGGGCCCTGGTCGGTCGAGACGACCTGCGGGGCGGTGTGGTCGGCGAGGGATGTCCGGTAGCCGGCGTCCTCGAGCGCATCGAGGAGCGTCGGGTCGACCAGGCCGCCGCTGCGCCGCGCCGCCCAGAGCCCGCAGCGCACGGCGTCGCGCAGGAGGGCGCTCGCCGGGACGGTCCAGCGCGGGTCGGCGTTGAGGGCGCAGAGCTCGGAGTCCGGGCGGAAGCGGGAGAGGCGCGCGTCGAAGTCGTGGACGAGGTCGACGACGGCGTCGGCGCGGGTGCGCGCGTCGGGTGCCTGGACGACGACGCGGACGGTCGTGCCGAGGGCGCGGAAGGTGCGGTCCTCGGTGGTCTCGGCGGGCGGGGCGAGCGTGGCGGTCATGAGGCGCGGGAGACGACGGGCGCGGGGGCGGGGGCAGCGGCGGGGGCGGGGGCGGGGGCAGCGGCGGGGGCGGACGGGGCGGCCGCCGCGGGCGCCGGGGCGGCGCCGCCGGCGGGTGCAGCGGTGCGGACGGTCCGGCCGCCACCGCCACCGGCCGCCGGGGCGACGCGGCGGACGACCCGCCGCTCGATGATCCGCCGCACGACGACCTGCCGGCGCGGCGGCTGCGCGACGGTCGCGGCGGGTGCGGCGGCCTGCTGGCCGGCGCCGAGCGCGGGGTCCTCCCCCGCGCTCATCTGGCCGGACAGCAGGGTCAGCGAGACGAAGAACGTCCCGGCCGCGGTCGCGTAGGTGGCGACCGCCGGCGGCTTGGGCAGCGGCGGCCGCCGGCGCGTGCCCGGGGGCAGGCGCGGCGGGCGCGGCGTGCGCGGGTCAGTCATCGTCGCCACCCCGGCCCCGCCCGCGGCCACGGCCCCGCCCGGAGTCGTCGTCGTCGGAGCCGCCGCGGTCGTCGTCGACGCGGTCGCCGTCGCGGCCCGAGGTGCCCGAGCCGGTGCCCGCGGTGCCGGGCGCGTCGCCGCGGCCCTGGTCGGCGGTGCCGTCGTCGTCGCCGGAGCCGCCGCTGGTCGGCGTGCCCGGCGCGTCGCCGCGACCCTGGTCGGCCGTGCCGTCGTCGTCGGGCGAGTCGCCGCGGTCGTCGTGGCGGCCGCGGCCGTCGCGGTCGTCGTCGCGGCCCCGGTCGTCGTCGAGGCGGTCGAGGCGGTCGTCGAAGCGGTCGTCGTCGCGACCGCGATCGTCGTCGAAGCGGTCGTCGTCGCGCGCGGCCGCGGCGGGGGACGAGCGGCGCACCGGAGCGCCCGTGGCGGCGCTCGACGCCGGGGAGGCGGAGCTCGACGGCGCGGCGCTGCCGCCGCCGCTCGCGCCGCCGCCACCGCCGCTGGCGGGGACGTCGACGGTGCTCGTGCGGCGGACGACCTCGGTGCGGACCTCGGGGTCGGCGGTGGTGACCGCGGCGGCCGCGGGCTGCGGCGAGGCGGAGGGCTCGTCGGGGCGGTCGGCCACGGCGAAGGCGGCGAGGCCGCCGAGCGCCAGGACGGTCGTGCCGGCGGCGATGTGGGTGCGGGTGAAGGGCATGGCCGGCACGTTCGCGACCCCGCCGGCAAGGCCCCGGCAACCCTCGGCAAAGACTCTGCAAAGCCTGCCCACCCCGCGCGATCGCCCGGGTAGCCTCGCCCGCAGATGGACCGGATCCTGCTCGTGGAGGACGAACGCTCGATCAGCGAGCCCTTCGCCAAGCTCCTGCGCCGCGAGGGCTTCGAGGCCGTGGTCGCGGAGACCGCGGCCGACGCGCTCGACCGCGCGCGCGACGCCGAGCCGGACCTCGTCCTCCTCGACCTCGCGCTGCCCGACGGCGACGGGCGCGACGTGTGCCGGACGATCCGGGCCGAGTCCGACGTCCCGGTGATCATGGTCACCGCGCGCGGGACGGAGACCGACCGCGTCGTGGGCCTCGAGCTCGGCGCCGACGACTACGTGGTCAAGCCCTTCAGCGGCGCGGAGGTCATCGCGCGCATCCGGGCGGTCCTGCGTCGCACGCGCGCGCACGCGTCCTCCGCGCAGGCGCCGCCGGCCGCGCCGCTCGAGGTCGACGGCCTGCGCCTCGACCTCGCCGCGCGCCACGTCGTGCTCGACGGGGCGCCGCTCGACCTCAGCCGCAAGGAGTTCGACCTGCTGGCCGAGCTCATGCGCCACGCCGGTCGCGTCGTCACGCGCGAGGACCTGATGAGCCGGGTCTGGGACGAGAACTGGTTCGGCTCGACCAAGACGCTCGACGTCCACATGGGCTGGCTGCGACGAAAGCTCGGCGACGACGCGAGTGCCCCGCGCTTCATCCACACCGTCCGCGGTGTCGGCTTCCGCTTCACCGCGCCCGATGGAGCGCCGGCATAGCCCTTCGCACCCGCCTCCTCCTGGCGCTGGCCTACGTGCTGGTGCTCGCCGTCGTGGCGCTGGGCGTGCCGCTCGCGTCGACGCTGTCGGACCGCGTCGACACCGAGGTGCGCTCGGAGGCGCGCGGGCAGGCCGACCTCGTCGCGGCGTCGGCGGCCGAGCTGCTCGGCGCGTCGCGGCGCGCGCAGCTGCAGGACCTCGTCGAGCGGGCGGCGCTGTCGGTCCGCGGGCGCGTGCTCGTCGTGGGTCCCGACGGCCGGCTGCTGGCCGACTCCCAGCGCGAGCCCGTCGGGCGCGTCTACGGCACGCGCCCGGAGGTCGCCGCCGCGCTGGGGGGGCGCGCGGAGCAGCTCGAGCGCGTGTCGGACACCCTCGACGAGGGCCTGCTCGCCACCGCGGTGCCGGTCGTCCGCCAGGGCTCACCCGCCGGTGCGGTGCGCATCACGCAGAGCACCGACGCCGTCGACCGGGCGGTGCGCCGGCAGTGGCTCGGGCTCGGGCTCATCGGGCTCGTCGTCGTGGGGCTCGGCCTGGGCGTCGGGTGGGTCCTGGCCGGGGGCGTGGCGCGGCCGGTGCGGCGGCTCGACGCGGCCGCGCGCCGCGTGGCCGACGGCGACCTCTCCGCGCGGGCGGAGGTCGAGGGCAGCGCCGAGCAGCAGTCCCTCGCGCGCACCTTCAACCTCATGACCGAGCGACTCGAACGGCTGGTCGCCTCGCAACGGCGGTTCGTCGCCGACGCCAGCCACCAGCTGCGCACGCCCCTGGCCGGGCTGCGGCTGCGCATCGAGGCCGCGGAGGCCGATGCGCGGGAGCCCGAGGTGCGCGACGAGCTCCAGGCCGCCCAGCGCGAGCTCGACCGCCTCGCGCAGATGGTCGGCGAGCTGCTCGAGCTCAGCCGGGCGGGCGAGCGCGACCTCCCGGGCGAGGAGGTCGACCTCGACGACGCCGCGGCCCGCGCGGCCGAGCGCTGGGAGCGCGCGGCGCAGGAGCGCGGACAGCGGGTGGTGGCGGAGCTGGAGAGCGACGGCCGCCGGGCGTGGTGCGCGCGCGTGGACGTCGACCGGATCGTCGACGCCCTCGTGGAGAACGCGCTGCACTACTCGCCGTCGCAGACCGCCGTGCGCGTGGTCTCCCGCCCGGGCGGGATCGACGTCCTCGACGACGGCCCCGGCATCACGCCGGAGGAGGCCGAGGCGGTCTTCGAGCGCTTCCACCGGGGCAGCGCCGGGCGGCGCGGGCCGTCGGGCACCGGCCTCGGATTGCCCATCGCCCGGGAGCTGGCGTCGCGGTGGGGCGGCGACGTCATGCTCGTGGGCCGCCGGGAGGGCGGCACCGCGGCGCGACTGCGGCTGCCCGCCAGAGCCTTTGCCGGCGCTTCACCCAGCGACGCCTACGCTCCGTCGTGACCGTGCGCCGCACCCTCGTCATCGCTGCCGCCGCCGTCGCCGGGCTCCTGGTGGCCGTGGCGCTGACCATGGCCGCGTCGTCGCTGACCAGCGAGGACATCGGCCTGGACTCCGAGCCGCTGACGGCTGGGAGCGAGCTCGCCCCGTCGCGCACCCCGGCCGCCCGCGGCGCGACGACGACGACCGGGCGGCGCACCCGCACGAGCACGACCCGCTCGCGCACCACCCTGCGCCCGACGCGCACGGCCACGACGCCGCCGGCGCCGCCGCGCACGACCACCGCGTCCACCGCGCCGCCCGTCGAGACCGACGACGACGGCAGCGACGACGACTCGAGCGGGTCCGGGAGCGGCGACGACGACCGCGGTCGTGGGCGCGGCCGCGGACGCGGCCGCGGCGGGGACGACGACGACTGAGCCGACAGGCGCCCGCCACGCCCCGCCGCCCGCCCCGCCGCCCGCCCGAGGTTCCGCGTGCCCCCGCGGCGGTGGACGCCAGACCGCCCGCAGACGCGGCCGGCCGTAGGGTCCGTCGCCGTGTCCATCAACCCGGCCCTCGACACCTGGCGCTTCTGCCCGCGCTGTGGGAGCGAGGACGTCGTGGTCGAGTTCCCGCGCCACACGCACTGCCGCAGCTGCGGCCGGCACGAGTTCCACAACCCCAAGCCGGTGGCGTCGACGATCCCGTTCACCGCGGACGGCGAGGTCGTGCTGCTGCGCCGCGGCTTCGACCCGGGCAGGGGCCTGTGGACGTTCCCCGGCGGGTTCGTCGACCTCGGCGAGTCCGTCGAGCACGCGGCGCACCGCGAGGCGATGGAGGAGCTGGAGGTCCGGCTCGAGCTCACCGGGCTGGTCGGGGTGTACAGCCGCCCCGAGGACCGGATCGTGCTCGTGGTCTTCCGCGGCCGCCTCGACGAGGAGCCGCGCACGACGCCCGAGGCGACCGAGGTCCGCGCGTTCGCGCCCGCAGACGTTCCGTGGGACGAGCTCGCCTTCTGGTCGACGCGCGCGGCGCTCCAGGACGCGCTCGGCGTTGCGCGCGACTAGCGGCTCGCGGGGCTACTCCAGCAGCCCGCGGCGCATGCCCTCGGCGACCGCGGCGGCGCGGTCGCTCACGCCGAGCTTCTCGTAGAGCGACTTCAGGTGGGTCTTGACGGTCGCCGGGCTCAGGTGCAGCTGCCGGCCGATGTCCGGCGCGCTCATGCCGCTGGCGGTCAGCGCGAGGATCTCCTGCTCGCGCGGCGACAGCAGCGTCCGGCCCGCGGCGGCCCGCGCCTGGACCTCGGTGGCCAGGCCGGTCTGCACCTCGGCGCTCAGCACGACGTCCCCGCGGGCGACGCTCATGACGGCGTCGCAGACGCGCTCCTGGGTGGCGTCCTTGGACAGGTACGCGCTGGCCCCGTTGGCGATCGCCTGGTAGACGCTGTCGCTGTCGAGGTTCGCGCTCAGCAGGACGACGCGCGTGCCCAGCTCGTCCCGGCGCACGGCGTTGAGGACGTCGTGGCCGGACAGCTCGGGCATCTGCACGTCGAGGACGGCGACGGCGGGCCTGTGCTCCCGGATGGCGTCCAGGGCCTGACGGCCGTCGGCGTAGGCGCCCACGAGGTCGAACTCCGGGCGGCGCTTGAGGGCCGCGGAGACGGCGTCCCGGAAGAGGGGGTGGTCGTCGGCGACGACGACGGTGACGCGCTCGGTCTTCATGCTCTTCCGGTCTGGCGGGAGGGACCCGTCAGCAACCGTGGAGCGATGCTACCCGCCGTCGCGGTTCGTGAGCAGCGGGCCGTCGCCCTACCTGCGGGGGGCGGCCCTGTGGGCGGGTCCGGCCCGCGCGGCGAGCGCCGCGCGGAGCCTCCCGACGACTAGCTGATCTTCTTGAGGTCGACGACGAAGATCAGGGGCTCGTTCGGGCCGATCGTGGGCGGCGAGCCGGCCGCGCCGTAGGCGAGGTCCGCCGGGATCACGAGCGCGCGGCGGCCGCCGACCTTCATGCCGGGGATGCCCTGGTCCCAGCCCTGGATGACGTTGCCCTGACCGACCTGGAAGCTGAACGGCTCGCCCTTGCCCCAGGACGTGTCGAACTCCTTGCCGTCCTTGAAGAGCACGCCGACGTACTGCACCTCGACGGTGTCGCCCTCCTTGACCTCCTGGCCCTTGCCGACGACGACGTCGGTGCCCTGGAGCTCCTTGGGTGCGGCGCCGGTGCCCTTCGGGGCGTTGGGCTTCTTCGAGAGGTCCTTGGAGATCGCCGGCAGGTTGGCGGGCGGCAGCGGCTCGCCGGGCTTGCGGGCCGGGGTCTCCGGCGCCGACGCGGTGGTCAGCGTCTTGGGCAGCGGCGTGGCCGGATCGCCGTCGATGGCCGAGCCCTGGTTCGGATCCGGGAGGTCGTCCCCGCAGCCGGCCGCTCCGAGGGAGAGGGCAACCAGGCCGAGGGCGCCGAGGCGTCGCATCTGCATAGGCGCGAGATCCTACGGACGAGGTGTCGAGGGCGCGTCAGGGTCGGGCGCGAGCCGTCCCAGGGACGACGAAGGCCGCCCTCTCGGGCGGCCTTCAGACGGCGTATGGCGAGGGCAGGATTCGAACCTGCGAAGGCAAAGCCACCTGATTTACAGTCAGGCCCGGTTGACCGCTTCGGTACCTCGCCGAGGGCGCGTCAGTGTAGCGATCAGGCCGCGACGGCGGTCGGCAGCGGCAGGCCGGGTTCCACCTCGAACTCGGCGTACTTCGGACCGCCCAGATGCAGCCCCGAGGTCGCCTCGACGCGGTCAGCGGGGATGCACCATCGGCGTCCGTCACCCACGAGGACGAACAGCAGGTCGCAACGGGTCGGCGAGAAGCGCTTGACCAGGCCGTTCCAGCTCTGGTTGCCGCCCCGCGTGGCCAACGTGACCGCCCATCGACCCTTCGCGAAGCACGTGCTGGTCTTGACCTGCACGCGCACTGGCGTGTCGCCCCAGTCCGCGATCAGGTCGTAGTCCGGAGCGCTGCCGAAGGGCACGAGCACCGCGGCGCCCTTCGAGGTCAGCCACTCGAGCGCCGACGCTTCGCCCCGGTCGCCCTGGCGTCTCGTCGTGAGTCGACCCGTCGTCATGTACACGAACATACGTTCGCCTCCGGACGACACGACCGCCCCGGACGACGAGCGGCCGCCCCACCCCGACGGGCGGAGGCGGCCGCAGGCCTCTACGGATGGCGATCGAGCGCTACGACGCGTCGCGCAGCCGCTGCGCCTCGGGCAGCGACTCGAGCTTCTTCAGCGTGTGGTTCTCGATCTGGCGGATGCGCTCGCGCGTGACGTTGAACGCGCGACCGACCTCCTCGAGCGTGCGCGGGCGCCCGCCCGTGAGCCCGAAGCGCATCTCGATGACCTCGCGCTCGCGCTGGGGCAGCGCCGCCAGCGCGCGGTGGACGTTCTCCTTGCGCAGCGACTCGGACGCCAGCTCGAACGGGGACTCGGCGGTCTGGTCCTCGACGAAGTCGCCGAGCTCGGACTCCTCCTCCTCGCCGATCGGCTTCTCGAGCGAGATCGGCTGCTGGCTCATGCGCAGGATGTCGCGCACCTCGCGCGGCGTGCACTCGAGCTCGGCGGCGATCTCCTCGGGGGAGGGCTCGCGGCCGAGCGACTGGACGAGCTGGCGCTCGACGTGCACGACCTTGTTGAGCTTCTCCACCATGTGGACCGGGATGCGGATCGTCCGCCCCTTGTCGGCGATGGCGCGCGTCACGGCCTGGCGGATCCACCAGGTCGCGTACGTCGAGAACTTGTAGCCGCGGCGGTAGTCGAACTTCTCCACCGCGCGGATGAGGCCCAGCGAGCCCTCCTGGATGAGGTCCAGGAAGGTCAGGCCGCGGCCGAGGTAGCCCTTGGCGATCGAGACGACGAGGCGCAGGTTGGCCTCGACCATCTGCTGCTTGGCGTTCATGTCGCCGCGCTCGATGCGCTTGGCGAGCGACACCTCCTGCTCGGCGGTGAGCAGGCTCACGCGGCCGATCGACCGCAGGTACAGGCGCAGCGAGTCCAGCGACGGCTCGACGGTGAGGTCGATCTCCGGCTTCTTCTTGCGCTCGGCCGGCGCTGCGGCGCCGCCGCTCTCGCGCTGGGCGGCGCGCTGCTCGGCCTGCGCCTCGACCTTGGCGGTCTCGCTGCTGACCGCGCGGCCGTCGGCCGACACGATCGCGATGCCGTGCTCGTCCAGGTACGCGTGCAGCTCGCGGACCTGCTCCTTGGTGACCTCGACCTCCTCGAGGCAGGCCGTGATCTGCTCGATGGTCAGGAACCCGCGCTCCTGGCCCTCGGCGATGAGGTTGCGGAGCTCCTCCAGCTCCGCAATGGGTGCTTCGTCGGCGAGAAGCACTTCAGACTTGGTCAACCCGGCTCCCTTGCTCCTGCTCTCGAACGGCGCGCGTCGTGCCTCGCCGTCCCTCTCCGATCCCTCTGCAGTTGGAAGCCCCTACGGGCGGCCGCGACATCTGCCGCGAGAGGCCAGCCTCGAAGGCGTTCGACCTGCCGGAAGTCTTAGCACACGTTGCGCGCGGCACAAGCGCTGCCCGACACCCTGTCAGGACGACCTCCCGGCCAGACCGGGCATCACGAGGCCATGCGACCCGGCTCGTTCGTCCTCGCCCTGACCGTCCACGCGATCGTCCTGCTCGGCGCGATCGTCGTCCTCGCCATGGTCGCCGCCGACCGCGTCGAGGAGCGCGTCGACCGCGAGGTCACCCGCATCGAGGCACGTTTCGAGCAGGACGCGCAGGACATCAGGGAGGACGTGCGCGACGACCTGCGTGAGGAGCTCGACCGCCGCGACCTCGGTGCCGGTGCTCTCGCGCCGTAGCTCCGCCGTCGGCCTGCTCGCGGTCGTCGGCCTCGCCGTCGGCCTGCTGTGGTGGTCGAAGTGGGCGCCCTACGCCGACCGCACCGCGGTCATCGACGACACCGGCGCCTACCCGGGCAGCGCGCTCGTCGACCTCACGCGCGACGGCGCCGCCTCGCTCTCCGCGGCGTGGGCGTTCACGACGACGTACGCCGAGGCGGTGTGGAAGGCGCTGCTGGCCGCCCTCCTGCTCGCCAGCGCGGTCGAGGCCTTCCTCCCGCGCGAGCGCCTCGTCCGCGCGCTCAGCCCGCGCGGGACGACGACCGACACCGTCGCCGGCGGCCTCTGCAGCCTCCCGACGATGATGTGCTCCTGCTGCGCCGCGCCGCTGGTGCGCGCCGCGCGCCAGGGCGGCGCCTCGCTGGGCGGGACGCTCGCGTTCTGGGTCGGCAACCCGCTGCTCAACCCGGCGGTCCTCGTCTTCCTCGCGCTGCTCGCACCGTGGCAGTGGACGGTCACGCGGCTCGTCATGGGCCTTGTCGTGGTCGTGGGGCTGACGGCGCTGGTGGCCCGCCTCGCCGGACCGCGGGCCGCGCCGCCACCCACCACCGCACCGCCGCCCCCTGCCCAGCCCTGGTCACTCGCCACGGCGCCCGGGCGGTTCGCGAGGGCGCTCACCCGCAACACCCTCACGCTCGTCCCCGAGTACCTCCTGCTCGTCTTCGCCGTCGGCCTCCTGCGCGGCTGGCTGCCGCCCCTGGACGACGCCACCCTCGCCGTCGTCCTGGCCGCCGCGGTCCTCGGGACGCTCGTCGTCCTGCCCACCGCCGGCGAGATCCCGATCCTCCTCGCGCTCGCCGCCGCCGACGCGGCGCCCGCGACGCTCGGCGCCCTGCTCATCACGCTGCCCGCCCTCAGCCTGCCCTCGATGGTCATGGTGGCCCGGCCGCTGGGCACGCGGGCGACCGCCGCCATGGGCGGCGCCGTCGCGCTCGCCGGCCTCGCGTCGGCCGGGATGCTCGCGGCGCTGAGCTAGCCGTCGGCGTCGACGCGCCGCGCGCAGCGCTCGACGACGCGCAGGTCGCCGCGCTCGACGGCCACCACCGAGTAGACCTCGGGCGTGGCGGCGACGCGCCGCGCGACGCCGGAGTCCAGCGGCGCGCTGCCCTCGGCCGCCAGGACGAGGATCCGCAGGTCCGGGGCGTCGAGCAGGACCGCCCGGCGGTCGCGGACCGCCACCGGCGCGCTGGACTCCACCCGCCCCGCCTCGAGGTCGCGCGCGAAGTCGCGCAGCGTGTCGTTGGAGCGCACGACCGTCGCGCCCCCGTCGAGCACGCAGGAGCGCAGGTCGTCCGGGACGGTGTCCCGTGACCCGCTGATCGCCCACACGAGGATCGCCACCGTCGCGGCGACCGCGACGACCAGCAGCGCGGCGGCCCAGCGCACTACGCGGGGTCCAGCCCGGCGGCCCGGCGCTGCTCGGCCTCGCGCAGCCCGCGCCGCAGCCCGAAGAAGTAGTCGATGCCGCTGACGATCGTGATGCTCACCGCGCTGTAGACGAGGAGGTCGACCCACAGCGGCGTCGGGTCGTAGGCGATGACGAAGAAGATCGCCGCGACCTGCACGATGGTCTTGGCCTTGCCCCACCACGACGCGGCGAGGACGACGCCCTGCTGCGTCGCGGCCATGCGCGAGACCGTGACCGCGAACTCGCGGGCGATGATGACCATCGCCACCCATGCCGCCAGCCGCTCGAGCGAGACGAGCGAGACGAGCGCCGCGACCACCAGCAGCTTGTCGGCCACGGGGTCCATGAGCTTGCCGAAGGTCGTGATCGCGCCGGAGCGACGCGCGAGGTGCCCGTCGATGGCGTCCGTGACCGACGCGAGCGCGAAGACGCCCGCGGCGAGCACGTCGCCGTGCTCGGTCTCCCCGAGCAGGGCGACGACGAGCACCGGGACCAGGAGGATCCGCAGCAGCGTCAGGACGTTGGGCGCGTTCACCGGGAACACGGGGCGGAGCATCGCACGGTCGTCCATGCGGGCGGGCCGGGGCTGGGAACCCGCCGCGGCGCGGCCGACCACAGGACGGTGCGTCGTCCCACTCGCATCGCCGCGCTGCTCGGCGCCCTGACCGCCCTCACCACCCCCGCGGCGGCCCTCGCCCACGGCGGCACCGACCACGGCGAGCTGCTCGTCGACGGCCAGCTCGTCGAGGTCCCCGTCAGCGCCCCGGCCGCCCCGTCGGGCGTCACCACGCGCGCGGGCGTGCCGTCCTGGAAGGGCACCGGCACGCGGAAGGTCGCCATCGTCCAGGTGCTCATGCCGGGCGCGAGCCCGAGCTGGAACGCCACGCAGTTGCGCGACGCGTTCGTCAGCGGCAGCGGCTCGGCCAGCAAGGCGCTCAACGAGATGACCGACGGGATCGTCTCCCTCACCGGCGCCGGCAACGCCGCGGGCGACGTCCTGCCGAACGTCACGGTGTCCAGCGGCGGCGGCTGCAAGTGGCAGGACTGGGCCGCGGAGGCCAAGACGAAGCTCAGCGCCCAGGGCTACGACCTGCAGCCCTACCTCCAGACCGGCAACGTCGCCTACGTCCTGGTGGGCAGCACCGGCTGCAGCTGGTCGGGCCTCGCGTGGATGCCGGGCCAGGAGATCTGGCTCAACCAGACGATCTCGCGCAAGGTGATCGTCCACGAGCTCGGCCACGGCTTCGGCCTGGACCACGCGGGCAGCTGGGCCTGCACCTCGGGCGGCGCCCGCGTCTTCCTCTCGAGCTCCTGCTCGCTCAACGAGTACGGCGACCCGTTCGACCCGATGGGCAGCGGCGACACGCACTACGCCGCCCCGCACAAGCTCGAGGGCGGCTGGATGCCCTCGGCGAGGTCCAAGGCCGTCACCGCCAACGGCACGTTCGTCCTGGGCGCCGCCAGCGACACGAGCGCCGCCACCCGCATGCTGCGCATCCCGCGTCCCGACGGGCGCGCGATGACGATCGAGCTGCGCAAGCCGTTCGGCAACTTCGAGTTCCTCACCTCGTCGAGCGCCGCGGTCAAGGGCGTCCTGCTGCGCCTGGCCAACACGACGCGCGAGCAGACCCGCCTGCTCGACACGACGCCCGGCACCTCGACCTTCAGCGACGCCGCGCTGCTGCCCGGCAAGACGGTCACCGATCCCGTCGCGAAGATCTCGGTGACGCTCAACAAGCTCGACGCCACGGGCGCGACGGTGAGCGTCGACCTGCGCGGCCTGGGCGCCGACGTCACGGCGCCGGCGGCGCCCACGCCGATGGCCACGCTCGAGGGCGGCCGGGTGAAGCTCGCCTGGCCCGCCGCCTCCGACGACGTCGCCACGACCGAGTACCGCATCACGCGCAACGGCCAGCCCGCCACGACGACGACGGCGACGTCGTGGGTCGACGAGGCGACGACCTCCACGAGCCCGACGGTCACCTACAAGGTCACCGCGGTCGACGCCGCGGGCAACGCCCGTGACTCGGCCGCCCTGCCGGTCGACGTCGCCGCGCTCGGCGCCTCGGTCGAGGTGGTCGAGGAGCCCGAGGTCGTCACGCCGCCGACGGTGACCACGCCGCCCACGGTCACCACGCCGCCCGTCACCGTCAAGCCGCCCGTCACCGTCAAGCCGCCGACCACGACCAAGCCGCCGCGCCGCGCCGACGACGAGGACGCCGGCCCCGGCGACGACGCCTCCGACGACGACGAGCCCGAGGTCCGCGAGCCGATCCGCCCGTGGCGCAAGCCGCGCTCGGTCCACGCCGACGGCAGGAGCGTCCGCGTCGCGGGCCTGGCCAACAAGGGCGGCGGCCTCGTGCGCGGCAAGACCGTCCTCGCCCGCTTCTCGGCCGAGGTCGACGAGGTGCGCGTGACCACGAAGGGCTGTGCCGCGAAGGTCCAGGCCCTCGTCGGCGGGCGCTGGGTCAGCGTCCCCAAGGCCGGCACCGCGCGGGCGAGCTCGCTCAGCGACGACGCCCGGCAGGTCCGCGTGCGCTGCGCCTCGGGCCGCGGGCGCGTCGCGGTCGACCAGCTGACAGGCCGCTAGGCGGGTGGAAGGTGCCTGGCACCTTCCACCACCGCGAGGCGTGGAAGGTGCCAGGCACCTTTCACGCGCCCTGAGCGGTCACCGGCTCCGGTGGCGGTGGCTGCGTGAGCGAGACGCCCGCGCTCGCCGCGACCACCAGCCCGATGGCCACGAGCTCGCGCACCCCCAGGTCCTGGCCCAGCACGATGAGCCCGGCGAGCGCGGCGAGGGCCGGCTCCAGGCTCATCAGGACGCCGAAGACGTTGGCCGGCAGGCGGCGCAGCGCCTCGGTCTCCAGCGTGTACGGGATGACGCTCGACAGCAGCGCGACGCCCGCGCCGAGGACGATGAGCTGCGCGTCGAGCAGGTCGCCGCCCGCCTGGGCGATGCCGGGACCGAGCGGGACGAGCGCGGCGACGACCATCGCCAGCGCGACGCCCTGTGCCCCGGTGAAGTGCCGGCCCGCGGCCTGCGCGAGCAGGATGTAGCCGCCCCAGAAGCCGCCGGCGACGAGCGCCAGGACGACGCCGAGCGCGTCGGTCCCACCGCCGCCGAGGTCGGCGAGCAGGACGATCCCGACGGCCGCGATCGCCGCCCACACGAGGTCGAGCCGGCGGCGGCTGGTGAGGACCGCGACGCCCAGCGGACCGACGAACTCGAGCGTCACGGCGACGCCCAGCGGGATGCGGTCCAGCGCCTCGTAGAACGTGAGGTTCATCGCGCCGAGGCACAGGCCGAACGCGCCGACGAGCCGCAGCGCGCCGGGGTCCACCCCGCGCACGCGCGGGCGCACGACCACGAGCATCAGGACCGCCGCGAAGCCGAGGCGCAGGACGCTCACGCCCGAGGCGCCGGCGTCGTCGAAGAGCGTGGCCGCCAGCGCCGCCCCGAACTGGATCGAGACGATGCCGCTGAGGACGAGGACGATGGGCGGCGGGAACGCGCCGCCTACGGCTTCAGCTTGCGGCCCGTCGCGAACAGCCATGAGCTCCACGCGACGCTACCCGCGGCCAGCGCGGCGATCACGCCGAGCGCGAGGACGGGCGACACGTCGCTCGTCCCCAGGAACCCGTAGCGGACGGCCTGCACGAGGTAGAAGATCGGGTTGACGTGGCTGACCTCCTCCCACGGCGAGGGCAGGAGGTCCACGGAGTAGAAGACGCCGCCGAGGAAGCTCAGCGGCAGGATCACGATGTTCTGGATGAACGCCGTGTGGTCCCAGCTCTTGGCGTAGACGCCGACGACCACCCCGAAGCTCGCGAAGAGCGTCAGCGCGAGGGCGACGGCGAGCACGAGGACCAGCGGCTCGTGGACCGGCACGTCCACGACGAGGACCGACGCGATCAGGAGCCCGCCGCCGATGAGCAGCGCCCGCACGACGCCGCCCATGCACAGGGCGAGGTTGACCTCCCAGCCCTTCATCGGGGCCGAGAGCACGTCGTTGAGGTAGCGGTCGAAGCGGGCCTGGAAGACGGTCGCGGAGTTGTTCGCGTAGGCCGCCTGGATCATCCCCATGATGATGAGGCCCGGGACGATGAAGACCTCGTAGTCGACGCCGTCGATCTGCTGGATGCGCCCGCCGAGCGAGAGCCCGAAGACGGCGATGAAGAGGAAGGAGCTGAGGATGGGCGCGGCGACGGTCTGCGTCCACAGCTTCAGGACGCGGTCGACCTCGCGCATGGACAGCGCGGTCAGGCCGCGCGAGGCGTTCACGACGCCGCCCCCACCGGCTGCTCGCCGGCCATCGCCTTGACGTAGACGTCGGCGAGCGTCCGCGCGTCGTAGGCGGCGCGCAGCCCGTCGGCGGAGTCGCGGGCCAGCAGCTCGCCGCCGCGGATGAGCGCGATCTCCTCGCAGAGCTCCTCGGCCTCCTCGAGGTAGTGCGTGGTGAGGAGGATCGTCGTGCCCTGCTGGTGCAGGCGGCGGATGTAGTCCCAGAGCTCGAGGCGCAGCTCGAAGTCCACGCCGGCCGTCGGCTCGTCGAGGATCACGAGGCGCGGCTCGTGCATGAGCGCGCGGGCGAGCAGGAGGCGCCGGCGCATGCCGCCGCTGAGCGCGGGGGCCCGGACCTTCGCCTTCGCGCGCAGGTCGAAGACGTCCATCATCTCGGCGGCGCGCCGGCGGGCGTCGCTGCGGGCCATGCCGAAGTAGCCGCCGTGGTAGACGAGCGTCTCCTCCACGTCGAGGAAGCGGTCGAGGTTGACGTCCTGCTCGGCGAGGCCGACGGCGGCGCGGGCCTCCATCGAGGTGTGGGGCGCGCCGAAGACGTCGATCTCGCCCGACGAGACCCGGATGAGGTTGCAGACGGCGCTGATGAGCGTCGTCTTGCCGGCGCCGTTGGGGCCGAGGAGGCCGAAGAACGCGCCAGCCGGCACCTGCAGGTCGAGGCCGTGCAGGGCGGTGAAGCCGCCGTCGTAGGTCTTGACGAGGCGCCGGACGTCCAGGGCGGGGGTGCTCATGGGTCGTTGTCCATGCAAGCACGCCACCCGCCCTGGGGTGCGTCCGCGCGGCTACCGGTTGACGGTGCGCATGCCCGAGGCGTCGTAGCGGTCGCCTGCGGCGGCCGGGAGCTCCTCGAGCCTGCGGAGGTCGTCGTCGGTGAGGGTCACCTCCACGGCGGCGAGGTTCTCCTCGAGGTACGTGCGGCGCTTCGTGCCGGGGATCGGGACGACGTCGTCGCCCTTGGCCAGCACCCAGGCGAGCGCGAGCTGGCCGGGCGTGCAGCCCTTCTCCTGCGCGAGCTCCTCGACCTGCGCGACGAGCTGGAGGTTGCGCTCGAGGTTCTCGCCGGTGAAGCGCGGGCCGTTGCGGCGGAAGTCGTGCTCGTCGAGCTCCTCCGGGGCCTTGAAGCGCCCGGACAGGAAGCCGCGACCCAGCGGCGAGTAGGGGACGAGGCCGATGCCGAGCTCGCGGCAGGTCGGGACGACCTCGGCCTCGAGGTCCCGCGTCCACAGCGACCACTCGGTCTGCACCGCGGTGATCGGGTGGGTGGCGTGGGCGCGGCGGATCGTGTCCGGCGCCGCCTCGCTGAGGCCGAGGTGGCGGACCTTGCCCTCCTGGACGAGCTCGGCCATCGCGCCGACCGTCTCCTCGATCGGCGTGCCGGGGTCGACGCGGTGCAGGTAGTAGAGCTCGACGTGGTCGGTCTGCAGGCGCTGCAGCGAGCCCTCGATCGACCGGCGGACGTTCTCGGGCGAGCCGTCGTTGACGCGGCCGTTGGGCTCCTCGGGCGTCGGGTTGGGCCGGATGCCGAACTTCGTGGCGAGCTCGACCTGGTCGCGCTTGCCCTGCAGCGCCTTGCCCAGCAGCTCCTCGTTGAGGTGCGGGCCGTAGAGCTCGGCGGTGTCGAGGAAGCTGCAGCCGAGGTCGATCGCGCGGTGGATCGTCGCGATCGACTCCGCCTCGTCGGTCTGGCCGTAGAAGGCGGACATGCCCATGCAGCCGAGGCCGAGGGCGGAGACGTCGAGGTCGGCGAGCTTGCGGCGGGGGAGGGTCATGGTCTCCGACCGTACGACGCCGCGGGGCGAGCCCTGCACAGCCGGTTCACGTCCCGGGCCGTTCGCGCGTCGTGGTGGGATGGGCGGCGTGGTGATGGAGGTCGAGCTCGAGGCCGGCGGCGGGTCCTACGACCCGGCGGGCATCGCCGCGTTCCTCGCGGCGCGGCAGGCGACGGGCTGCGAGGAGGTCGAGCGCGACGCGCTGGTCGTCCGGCGCGCGCTCGCGCTGGGCGGCGGGACGGCCGTGGCGGAGCTGGCGCTGGGCCCGCGGGGCGCGACGGCTCGACTCTGGCTCGCCCGCGCCGCGGACCGCGAGGCGGCGGTGGCGGTCTGCCGGCGGCTGCTCGCGCTCGACGTCCCGGCGGCGGAGGCCGACGCGGTGCTCGGCGCCGATCCGGCGTTGGGGGCGCTGGTGCGCGCGGCGCCGGGGCGGCGGCTGCCGGGGTGCGTCGACGGCGGCGAGCTCGCGGTCCGGGCGGTCCTCGGCCAGCAGGTGTCGGTCGCGGCGGCGCGGACGCTCGCGTCCCGGCTCGTGGCGCGCCACGGCGGGCCGCCCTGCGTGGTCGACGGCGCACCGGCGCTGCGCCCCTTCCCGACGGCCCGGGCGCTGCTCGACGGCATGGCCGACGACGAGCCGGCGATGCCCAACGCGCGCCGCCGGGCGCTGCGGGCGGTCCTCGCCGCAGTCGACGACGGCACGCTCGACCTCCGCCCGGGCGTCGACGCCGACGCGGCGCGCGCGGCGCTCGTCGCCCTGCCCGGCATCGGCCCGTGGACGGCCGAGTACGTCGTCGCCCGCGCGCTGGGCGAGCCCGACGCCTGGCCGCCGAAGGACCTCGGCCTCCTGCGCGGCCTCGAAGCCCTCGGGCTGACGGAGGCCGACGCCCCACGCTGGCGCCCCTTCCGCACCTTCGCCATGGCCCACCTCTGGCTCGCGTGAGAAGCAGGGGACTGTCCCCTTCTTCTCACGCCCGCGCGACGTGACCCGCCGCGATCCCGCATGGGGGCTTGCGTGAGAAGCAGGGGACTGTCCCCTTCTTCGCCTTCTTCGCAGGAGGAGGGCAAGTGCGGCTGCTGGGTAGGGTGCCCGCCATGCCTCTCGTCCCCATGGTCATCGAGCGCACCGCGCGCGGCGAGCGCGAGTACGACATCTACTCGCGCCTGCTCAACGAGCGGATCATCTTCCTCGGCCAGCCGGTGGACGACCAGATCGCGAACCTCATCGTGGCGCAGCTGCTGCACCTCGAGTCCGCCGACCCGGACAAGGACATCTCGATCTACATCAACTCGCCGGGCGGCTCGATCTACGCGGGCCTGGCGATCTACGACACGATGCAGTTCATCAAGCCCGACGTGTCGACGATCTGCGTCGGGATCGCGATGAGCATGGGCTCGCTGCTGCTCGCCGGCGGCGCCGCCGGCAAGCGCTTCTCGCTGCCGAACTCGCGCATCCTCATCCACCAGCCCTCGGCCGGCTTCGAGGGCCAGGCCACGGACATCCAGATCCACGCCCAGGAGATCATCAAGACGCGCCGGCGCGTCGACGAGATCTACGCCAAGCACACGGGCAAGCCGATCGAGGAGGTCCACGCCGACATGGAGCGCGACCGCTTCTTCAAGCCCGACGAGGCCGCCGAGTACGGCCTCATCGACAAGGTCATCTCGAAGCACTGACACGCGGCGCACACCGCGCCGACACCTGGTTGACACCGGCGGGGCCGATGGTGACGGCGTGGGTCGCCCCCGCCTCACCCCCCGCCGCACCGGCACGCTGGCCGTCGTCGCCCTGACGGCCGGCGCTGCCACCGTCGGCAACGGCCAGACCCTCACGTCGCACGTCCCGCTGCTCGGCGGCGTCCTCGGCGAGCGCGCCGACGGCAGCGCCAGCGCGCGGGCCGCCGCGCCGCCCGCCGCCACCCCCACCGTGACCGCCGGCCGCGGCGGCGCCACCCCCGGCGCCTCCCTCGCCGCCTCCTCGTCGTCCTCCCCCACCGCGAGCTCGCCCGCGGACGCCGCCACCCCTGCCGGCGGCGTCGCGGGCGAGAACGCGAGCGGCGGCGCCGGCTCCGGCGCCGGCCGTGCTCGCCAGGACGAGCTGCTCCAGGTCAACTCGCGCGCCGGCGCCGCCCTGCTCACCGGCCTCGACCTCGCCCCGGGCGCCTCGCGCACCAGCGAGGTCACCATCACGAACTCCGGCTCCCTCGCGGGGCGCTTCACCCTGCGCGAGACGAACGCCACCACCTCCTTCAGCCGCGGTGCCCTGACCCTCACCGTCGAGCAGGTCCGCCCGCCCCGCGCCGCGCCGCTCGCCACCGCCGACCTCGGCCGCCTGACGCCTCTCGCCCTCGGCCGCTTCGCCGCCGGCGAGGCGCGCACGTACCGCATCACCGCCACCCTCTCGCCCACGGCCGGCAACGCCGACCAGGGCCGGGCGGCGACCGCCACCTACGTGTGGGACGCCGTCGCCGACGGCGTCGGCCTGCAGCTCGGCCGCTGAAAGGTGCCTGGCACCTACCACTCACGTGAGTGGTAGGTGCCAGGCACCTTCCACCCCGGGCGGTCGTAGCCTGGCCGCCATGGACCTCGGGCTGGCCGGCAAGCGCGCGCTCGTGACGGGCGGGACGCGGGGCATCGGGCGGGCGATCGCGCTGCGCCTGGCCCAGGAGTGCGCGGCCGTCGCGGTCTGCGCGCGCGGGGAGACGACCGCCGCCGTGCAGGAGCTCGAGCGCGCCGGGGCACCCGGCGCGTTCGGCGCGACCGTCGACGTCACCGACGAGGCCGCGCTGCGGCGCTTCGTGGACGACGCGGCGGGCGCCCTCGGCGGCTTGGACCTCGTCGTCGCCAACGCGGGCGGCAGCACCGGCGGATCCGCCCTCGAGGACGCCGACGCAGCGGCCTACCGCGAGACCTTCGACCTCAACGTCGTCCACGCGGCGACGCTCGTCCGCGCCGCGCTCCCCCACCTCCCCGAAGGGGGCGCGGCGCTGCTCGTGTCGAGCATCTCCGGCCATCGCCCCCAGCCCCGCGCGCAGTACGCGGCGGCCAAGGCGGCCGTCTCCCACCTCGCCGCGTCGTTGGGCCGCGAGCTCGGCCCGGGCGGCGTCCGGGTCAACGCGCTCAGCCCTGGCTCGATCCTCTTCGAGGGCGGCGGCTGGGACCACGCGCGCACCGAGCGCGCCGAGCAGTTCGAGCGCTTCGTCGCCCAGGAGTTCCCCCTCGGCCGCCTCGGGACCGCCGAGGAGGTCGCCGACGTCGCGGCGTTCCTGCTCAGCGAGCGCGCGAGCTGGGTCTCGGGCACCGACGTCGTCGTCGACGGCGCCCAGAACCAGCCGGGGATGTCCGGCTTCTAGGCGACCGCGTGCTCGATCGCGCCCAGGCGCTCGATCTCGATCCGCACGACGTCGCCGGACTGCAGGAACTGCGGCGGGTCCATCGCGAAGCCGACGCCGTCGGGCGTCCCGGTGAGGACCACGTCGCCCGGCTCGAGGGTGCAGGTCTCCTGCAGGAAGCCCACGACCGTCGGGACGTCGAAGATGAGGTCGGCGGTCGTCGCGTCCTGGCGCAGCTCGCCGTTGACCCACGTCTGCAGCCGGAGGTCGTGCGGGTCGAGCACCTCGTCGGCCGTCGTGATCCACGGCCCGAGCGGGCAGGCGCCGTCGAAGCCCTTCGCGCGCGTCCACTGCGGCTCGCGGCGCTGGAGGTCGCGCGCGCTGACGTCGTCGGCCACGCAGTACCCCGCGACCTCGCCGCCGGCGCCCATGACGACCGTCAGCTCGCCCTCGTAGTCCAGCCGGCGCACGACCTCCGGGCAGCGGACCGGCGCGCCCGGGTCGGCCGCGCTGGACGGCGACATGGTGAAGACGATCGGCGCCTTGGGGACGTCGCTGCCGCCCTCCGCCGCGTGCTTGGCGTAGTTCAGCCCGACGCCGAAGAGCACGCGCGGGCGCACCGGCATGAGCAGCGTCACGTCGGTGAGCGCGTGGTCGGGGCCGTCGGCCGGCGTGCGGTCGCCCGAGGCGAGGCGGTCGAGGACGGTCGAGCCGTCGGCGAAGGCGACGACGCGGTCGTCGCGGACCTCCCCCGCGACGGGCGCGTCGGCGCCGGCGGGCAGGAACGTCGCGAGCTTCATCGCGGCGGCACGCTAGCGGCGCGCGCCGCGCCGCCACCGCGCGAGGCGCTGCACCATCGCGTCCTGCGCCGGGCGGGCGCGCTCCACCGCGCTGCCCGTCGTGACGATCGCGAAGGCCACCCGGCGGTCGCCGCGGGCGCGGCAGATCCCCGCCAGCGCGCTGACCCGGGTGTCGGGCAGCGTGCCGGTCTTCGCCCTGCACCGGCCGCGTGCCGGCGACGCCGTGAGCCGGTCGCGCAGCGTGCCGGTGCGGCCGGCGACGGCGAGCGAGGACGTGAACGCGCTCGTGCCTCGCAGCCGCACCAGGAGCGCCACGAGGTCGCGCACGGAGCCGCGCGAGCCCGGCACCAGCCCCGCACCGTCGGCGAGCGTCACCTGCCGTGCGCCGAGCCGCCGGACGACCCGCGTCGCCGCCGCGGCGCCCGCCGCCGTCGTCCCTGCGCGCGCCTGCGCGGCGCCCACCGCCTTGAGCAGCGTCTCGGCGAGGAAGTCGTCGGAGTCGGTGTTCGCCGCGCGCACGACGTCGGCCACCCGGCGCTGGGTGCGACCCAGCAGGACCGCGCCCAGCGGCGTCGTCCCCGCTCGCGGCGTCCCACGCACGACGAGCCCGCGCGCCTCGAGCACGTCGTCGAAGCGCGCCGCCGCGGCCTGCGCCGGGTCGGGCTGCACCGGCCCCGCCGGCGTCGCGCGGCCGCGCAGGTAGGTCAGGGCGCCGAGCGTCCCGCCGATCTCCGGGTCGAACGCGAACGCCGTGCCCGGACCGCCGCGCAGCGCGTCGAAGCGCGTGCCGTCGCCGACGACCGAGCCCTGCACCTCGCGCACGCCGGCGGCCTGGACGGCGGTGGCGAGGGTCGCGAGCTCGGCGTCGCCCAGCAGCCCGTCGCCGCCGCCGCGCAGGACGACGTCGCCCGCCAGCACGCCGCCGGCGACCGGCCCGGCGAGCAGGACGCCCGTCTCGAGGGGCTGCAGGGTGCGCAGCGCCGCCGCCGTCGTCAGGAGCTTGGTCGTGGAGGCCAGCGGCGTCACGCGCGTGTCGCGCACGCGCGCGAGGACGCGCTTGGCGGCGACGTCGGTCACCGCGAACGACGTCGTGCCGCCGGCCCGCGCCGCCAGCCGCGACAGCGCGGAGCGCAGCGCGCGGTCCTGCGCCGCCGAGGCCGCCGGCGCAGCCGCGGCGAGCAGCGCCGCCGCGAGGAGCAGCGCGAGGGGCAGGACCCGGACCCGGTGCACGGTCCGAGCCTAGCCGGACGGCGCGGTCCGCTAGTGGGGCGCGTAGCGGTGGTGGAGCATGAGGACGTTGCCGTCAGGGTCGCTGAACGGGGCCATGTGGCAGACGCCGGAGTCGATGGTGTCCCCGAGGAACGCGACGCCCTGCTCCTCGAGCGCGGCCCGCGCGGCGGCCACGTCGCCGACCTGCAGCGCGAGGGGCGCCGAGGAGGGCCGGACCTCCATGCCCAAGCGCTCCGACGCCATGAGCGCGAGCGTCACGGTGCCCGTCTCGAACTCCGCGCCCATCGGGTCCTCCTCGCCCCAGGTCTTGCCGGGCTGGAGGCCGAGGACGTCGGCGTAGAACGCCCGAGCCCGGCCGAGGTCGGCGACCGGGAGCCCGACGAAGTCGACGCCCGTCACCCGCGAGGAGGTGGAGGTGCTCATGGGCGCACATCATCGGGGCTTTACGACGAGCTGTGAAGGTCTCGCGCCTTGGACCGCTGGGACCTGCTCTTCACCGCCTCGGGCGCCCTGGACGCGGCGCTGCTCGCGGCGCTCGGCGTCGCCGTGGCCCGGGCCCGGCACCGCGGCCTGCTCGCCGCGACGGCCTTCGCGACGTGGGCGGTGAAGCTCGCGCTGCTGCGGGCCGCCGGGCTGCAGCCGCACTTCGGCCTCATCCACGTGCTGTGGCTCGACGGCGTCGTCGGCGTCCCCGCGTTCGGCCTCGCCCTCCTCGCCGCCGGACGCCGCCTGCCGCGCCCGCGCCGCCGGCTCGTCCTCGGGGTCCCGTGCCTCCTGCTCGCGCCCGTGGGCGCGTACGCCGCCTACGTCGAGCCCGACCGGATCGTCGTCGAGCGCACCGAGGTCCCGGTCGCGCCCGCGCGCGCGGGGGACGACCCCGTCCGCCTCATCGTGCTCAGCGACCTGCAGTTCCGCCGCGTCGGCGACCACGAGCGCGAGGCCGTGCGCCGCGCGATGGCGCTCAGGCCCGACATCGTCCTGCTCCCGGGCGACGTCCACCAGGACTCGACCCGCCGCTTCCGCGAGGAGCTGCCGAGGATCCGCGCGCTGCTGCGCGGCCTGCGCGCGCCCGGCGGCGTCTTCTTCGCCCAGGGCGACGCCGACGGCCCGCAGGAGTCGCGCCTGCTCACGCAGGGCACCGGCGTGCGCTGGCTGCACGACGAGGTCGCGACCGTCCGCGTGCGCGACCGCGTCCTGCGCATCGGCGGGATCCAGCTGGCCTACTGGGAGCCCCGCGCCCGGGCGCTGCGCCGCCGCCTCGAGCGCCTGCCCGGCGAGGACGACGTCCGCCTCCTCCTCGCCCACCGCCCCGACCCGGTGCTCGAGCTGCGCCGCGACAGCCGGATCGACCTCGTCGTCGCCGGCCACACCCACGGCGGCCAGCTCCAGCTCCCGCTCGTCGGCCCGCTCAGCACCGCCACCCACGTCCCCCGCGACGTCGCCGCCGGCGGGCTGCACGACGTCGGCGGCGGCCGGCGGATCTACGTCAGCCGCGGCATCGGCGTCGAGCGCGGCCAGGCGCCGCGCTTCCGCCTCGGCGCCCCGCCCGAGGTCTCGCTGCTGGTCCTCGACGGCTGAGGCCGCACGTCGTACAGTCCGGGGACCGATGCGCGCGCACGCCGCAGCCCTCCGCCTCGTCCGGCCCTTCGCCGGCGTCGCGGGCTGCGCGCAGATCGCCATCGCCATTCGCCACTAGGCCTGCCGCGCAGACCACGCGCCGCGGGCCACGACCACGTCCCTCCCGGGACGCGGCGCGGTGGTGCATGCGGCGTGGCGGCTCGGGCGGGACTCCAGACCAGGAGCCACCGCCATGACCACCACCCACCTCCAGCTCGACCTCCACGGCGACGACGGCCAGGACGCGCTGCACCGCGTCCTCGCGCTCTGCCACGCGCGCCAGTGCGACGTGACCAGCGTGCGCTACGAGCGCGGCGACCGCCACCGGCCGCCGCGGCTCGAGCTCGGCCTGGCCGGGGAGGCGCAGCAGCTGCGCCGGCTCGTCGGCCGGCTCGAGGGGCTCGTCGGGGTCGGGGCTACGCTGCCCGCGCGACGCGACGGCGGGCGCTCGACTCGCGCCGCGCGCGCCACGCCTGGCGCTCGATGAACTGGTTGAGCTCGTGCGGGCGCTCGCGCTGGGGGTGGTGGCCCATCCCGCGCCAGACCTCGATGCGGGCCTGGGGCAGCGCGCGCTTGAGCGCGGCGGCGTGATCGGTCGAGACGAGCGCGTCGTGCTCGCCCCACAGGGCGGCGACGGGACCGTCGAAGGCGACGCGGCGCTTGGCGAAGCCGCGCTCGGAGCGCCCGGCGGCACTGATGGCCAGCACCGCGGAGCGCACGCCGTCGCCCGACTGCCACGCGCGGCGGCGCAGGCGCTCGACGAGGTCCTTGGACGGCAGCCGCCGGTGGGCGACGAAGGTCGAGTAGGCGCCGGTGACCACGAGCGGGTTCACCAGGCCGAGGGGCAGCGCGAGCTTGGCGACGTCGCGCACGCCGGGCAGGGCGATCGCCTCGGCCAGGCGGATGTTGCCGTAGCCCGCCGGCGCCAGGAGCACGAGGCTCTGGACCGCGGGACAGCGCTCGGCCACCGCGGTGGCGACCGCGCCGCCGAGCGAGTGGCCGACGAGCGTGCAGTCGTCGATGCCCAGGCGCTCGATGCCGGCGCACACGTCCTCCGCGTAGGCGCTGATGCGCGCGCGGGTCGGGCTGCTCGAGCCGCCGAAGCCGGGCAGGTCGATGGCGATGCAGGGGCGGTGCGAGTCGGCCGCCAGGCGCGCCCAGCCCTCCGAGTCGTCCAGCAGCCCGTGCAGCAGCACGAGCGGGCGTCCGCGGCCGGGCCAGGAGCGGACCCGGAGCTTGCGCCCCGCATCCAGTTCGACGTCGCGGATGGACGGTGTGGACATGGCTAGGCCCTCTTCGGCATGCGACAGCTGTGGCATGAGCGGTGTTCCGGCCGCACGGACCACAGTCCGTTCCCCCTGCTGCCGGCCGCGAGCGTACATCTGCTGGAGGTCGCCGTCACGTGGCTGGGGACCTGCCCGGCGTCCGGACCGGGCAAAACCCCTGGAAGGCAGTGCACTGCACGGTCTGCGACGAACGGTCGCAGTCTGCGACAGACGGTCGACAGGGTGTCTAGCCCTCGGCGGCGCGGGCCGCGCGGCGGCTGCGCCGGCGCTCCGCCGAGGCGGCCTTGCGCTGCTCGGCGGGGGTGAGCTCGGTGGCCTTCTCCTCGCGCTTGCGCGCCCAGCGCTGACGCTCCTCCTCGCTCATCGTGCGGATCGTCAGAGAGCCGTTCTCGACCTGCTCCTCGATGCGGTCGAGCTTGGCCTTGCGCGCCTCGTCGTCGCGCTCGCGCTGGGTCTTCGCCATGTCGGACGTAGTACCCACCGCCGCTGGGCGCTGCACGCAGACCGCGGCGCTCCGGGAAGACCCTGAAGCTGCCGATGACGTGGGCGATGCGCCTCCTCGACCGCCTGCGCCCGACCGACGCCGAGCGCGTGCTCGTCCACGTGCATGGCGGCCCCGTGGTGGAGGCGCACGTCAGCCACGCCGTCTCCGGCGCCGCCGAGCTCGTCGTGGCCGGCGCGAAGGACCTGCCGCCGCGCTTCCTGCATCGCCGCAAGGCCTCGCTGGTCCCCGTCGACGGCGACGGGCGCCTGGAGGTCACGCTGCTCGCCGTCCCGTCGCCCCAGGGCGTCGTGCGCGACGACGTCGTCCACGCCGTCTGGCTCGAGGCCCAGGACGCCGACCCGGTCCAGCGCCGCGAGCACGCGCGCATCACCGTCGTCCGGCCGGTCACCGTCGTGCCCGACGGCCTCTCCCACGGGTGGTTGCGCGCGCGCACGCGCGACGTGAGCGCCGGCGGCATCCTGCTCAGCGGCGTCCCGCAGCTCGCCGAGGGCGACGGCCTGCGGCTGCTCATCGACCTCTCCGACCAGCACGAGACGCAGGTCGACGTCCCCGCGCGCGTCGTGCGCGCGACCGACGACGGCCTGCGCGCCCTGGAGCTCGGCGAGGTGCCCGAGGGCGAGCGCGACCGGATCGCCAAGTGGGTGCGCCGGCGCGAGCTCGAGGCGCTGCGGCGCCTGCGCGAGTCCCGGTAGCCGCCCTGACGCGCGGCCGACCCGCGCGCGGATAACGTGCCCGCCGTGGCCGGCGCGCGACCGCGGACGCTCCTCCTGGCGGCAGCGGCTGCCCTCGCGCTGGCCGACACGTCGATCGTGACGCTGGCGCTGCCCGCGCTGCTCAACGAGCTCGACGCGACGGTGCAGGGCGTCGCCGGGGTCCTGGCGATCTACACCTTCGTCCTCGTCCCCGCCGTGCTCGGCGCCGAGCGCGTGCAGCGCCGCGCCGGGCCCGCCGTGGTCGGCGCCGCAGGCGGCGCGCTCTTCGCCGCGGCCAGCGCCCTGTGCGGCGCGGTCGACAGCCTGACGCCGCTGCTCGTGCTGCGCGGGGTGCAGGCGGTGGGCGGTGCCGCCGTGCTCGTGGCCGCCTTCGCGGTGCTGGCGGGCGACGACGAGCGCCGCGGGCGCCAGCTGTGGCTCGGGGCCGCCGTCCTCGCCGCCGCGGTCGGGCCCGCGCTCGGCGGCCTGCTCACCGAGCTCTTCTCGTGGCGCTCGATCTTCCTCTTCCAGGCGCCGGTCGCCGCGGCCGCCGCGCTCGCCTGCTGGTCCGGGCGGAGCGCGCTGCACGAGCACCACGCCGCCAGCGGCGCGGCGCCGGCGGCCGCCAAGCCGCCGGTCCAGGCCGCGCCCGCCCTCGCCCTCCTCCTCGTCTCCGCCGCGCTGTCGGCGGTCCTCTTCCTGCTCATCCTGCTGCTCGTCGCCGGCTGGGCCGAGGCGCCGCTCGAAGCCGCGGCGATCGTCACGGTCCTGCCCGCCGCCGCGGTCGTGGGCGCCCGCCTCGGCGGCCCCGCCCGGACCCGTGCGGCCGCGGGCTGCGCGCTCGTGGGCGGCGGCGTGCTCGCGCTGGCCTTCGTCCCGGAGGCGAACCTGCTGTGGACCGTCCCGCCGCAGGTGGCCGCCGGCCTGGGCATGGGCCTGTCGCTCACCGCGCTGGGCGGCGACCTGCTGCCCGAGCGCGACGCCGGCGACGCGGCGAAGCTCCTCGCCCTGCGCCACGCCGGCATCGCCCTCGCGGTGTTCGGCCTGGCCTTCCCCGTCCAGCACGACCTCGACGACGCAACCACGACGGCCCGCGAGCGCGGCGTCGCGATCGTGCTCGACGCCAGGATCGACCCGCTCGAGAAGGTCCGCCTCGCCCCCGAGCTGCTCTCGGGCGTCGACGCCGAGGCGCCGCGCGGCGCGCTGCGCGACGCGCTGGCCGAGCAGGAGGCCCAGCTCGACGGCGACGAGGCCGAGCGCGCCGAGTTCCGCCGGGTCGCCCAGCGCGCCGACGACACGCTGGTGGCCGCCGTCGGCGAGGCGTTCCGGACCGCGTTCCTCGTGACGGGGGCGCTCGCGCTGCTGGCCGCGCTCGTCCTGCTGCCCGTCGGCGGGACCGCCGTCGGCCTCGCGGCCGTCGTCGCGCTCGTGCTGCCCGCGGGCTACGCCCTGGCGCACGACCGTCGCGCCCCGGAGCCCGTGCGGCTCCAGAACCCGTGCGAGGAGCGCGAGCTGCCCAGCTCGGGTGGCCTGGGGGGCTTCCTCCAGGACCGGGCGCTGGCCTACCTCGACACCACCGCGTGCCGCAACGGCTCGACGCGCGAGGAGCTCGTCCTCGCGCTGGCCGACGCCGACGACGCCCGACGCTACGAGGAGCGCCACGGGGTCAACCCGCGCTCGATCGGCGGGCTCCTCGAGGGCCTCCTCGGCGGCTGAGCGGCCGGCGCCTAGAGCAGGTCGGGCAGCGACTCGGCCGGGTCGCCGTGCAGCAGCCAGCCGGCGTCCGTGCGCTCGACCAGGCCGCGGCGGGCCAGGACGCCCAGCGCCGTGGTCACCGACGGCCGGCGCGCGCCAACGAGCTTGCCGATCGTCTCGTGGGTGAGCTGGAGCGGCACCCGCACGCCCTGCGGCGAGACCTTGCCGAAGCGGTCGGCCAGCTGCCAGAGCAGGACGAGCACGCGCGCGTCGACGCGCGGCACCTGGGCGATCGCCCGCTGCACCGACAGGCTGCGCGAGCGTCGCGCGGCGCGGCCCACGACGGTGTCGAGCACCGTGGGCCAGCGGCCCGCGACCGCGGCGAAGCGCCGGTCGAGCACCGCCACGCGCGCGGGCTCCAGCACGCTCCAGCGCACCGAGCCGGGCAGGGGGTCCAGCGTCGCTTCGTCGTCCCAGGGACGGATGACGTCGCCGGCGCCGAGCAGCTCCGTGGTCGAGCGGCCGGCCAGCTCGACGTCACGGGTGATGAGTCCGTCCAGGATGAGGAGGCCGAGCGCCGGCTGCGCCGTGGCGCCGTTGAGCGAGATCTCGAGGGGGCCGGGGCCGAGGGCGTGCACGACGGCCACGGCGTGGCGTCGGGCGAGCTCCTTGGCCTCGGCATCGAGGTCGGCACCCAGCTCGGGGTCCGCGTCGATGACGGAGATGAGGGTTCGGGCGTTCGTCACGCTAGGTCCGGGGTTCCCGGGCGGTCCGTGCTCAAACACCGGGTTCTCGACCTTCGTGGTGGTCGAGCCGGGCGAGCGGGCGGGCCGGAGCTCCGGCCCGCCCGTCCGTCGCGACGGCTAGCGGGCGAACGACGCCGCCTTGGACTTGAACGTGCTGTAGGCGGGACGCACCTTGCCGTTCTGGTCGGTGAGGCCGGCGTCGAACACGCTCGAGCAGTCGCCGCCCGACCAGCTGTAGGCGTAGAGGCGGTCGACGTCGCGCCGGTGCTTCTTGGCCAGCGTGAACATGTACGCCGTGCGGTTGGCCTGGCGCTTGAGGTCGCACGGGAAGGCGCGGCCGAAGTTCGCGACGCCGCCGGTCTCGGTCAGCCAGAACGAGGCGCGGCGGTTGCGCTGCTTGACGGCCTTGATGATCCGGCTGGTGCCGGTCGAGCGCTTGCGGTTGGTGTCGGAGTAGTTGTGGATGCCGACCCGCAGCGACGAGCTCGTGCGGATGGAGCGCGGCAGGGCGGCGAACCAGCGGCTGATGTAGCGCGAGTCGCCGGCCTGGTCGAGGACGTCCAGCGCGAGGATCGTGCAGCCCTTGCACATCGTGCGCATCTGGCGGTAGAAGCCGGCCGCGCGGCTCGGGTTGTCCCACGTCGGCTGGGACTTGTGGTTGGCCTCGTTCCAGACGCCCCACTCCTTGACGCCCTTCGCGCGGTAGCGCTTGATGAGCTTGCCGACCTCGCGCTTGTACTGCGAGGTGGACGGGAGCTTGGCCTTCTTCGGCGTGAAGTCGTCCGTGGAGATGTGGAAGAAGACGCGCGCCTTGGCCTTGCGGGCGGCGGCGACGTACGCGTCGGCCTTGTTGAGCTCCGCGGCGTTGCGCGCCGCGTTCCACGGGATGAAGTAGCGGACCTTCTTGATCTTCAGCGCCTTGAAGTTCGCGTCGGCGAACATCGCGGCGTTCTGGTCGCCGATCCCCACGGCGACGTTCGTCTTCGCGCTGGCGACGGGGGCGGCGAGCGCAGGAGCGAGCGCCCCTGCCGCGAGCAGGACAGTCAGTCGTCGGTTCATCTGCATCTCGGAACAGGAGGCTTCCCGGTTGGTTCTGCCCCCATGTCCGTGCACGGACATGCGACGCGGGCGGCCTACGATGCGCTCGTGGCGTCGCTGACGGGCAAGCTGCTGGTCGCCTCCCCCGGTCTGGAGGACCCGAACTTCGCCCGCACCGTGGTGGCGATCGCCAACCACGACGACGACGGCGCCCTGGGCCTCGTGCTCAACCGGCCGTCGGACACCGAGGTGGGCGACGCGGTGCCCGAGCTGGCCGACCTCGCCGAGCCCGGCGACGTCGTCCACGTCGGCGGGCCGGTGCAGCCGCAGGCCATCGTCCTGGTCGCCGAGCTCGAGGACCCCGGGGACGCGGCCTTCCTGCTCGCCGGCCGGGTCGGCCTCGTCGCCGACACGACCGACCGCGAGGCGCTGGCCGGCCGCAGCGACCGCCGCCGGGTCTTCGCCGGCTACGCCGGCTGGGGTCCTGGCCAGCTCGAGGCCGAGCTCGAGCGCGAGGACTGGATCGTCGAGGACGCCACGCCCGACGACGTGCTCTGCGAGGACCCCGCGTCCCTGTGGAGCGCCGTGCTCGAGCGCAAGGGCGGCTCGTTCCGCCTCGTCGCGCGGATGCCGGTCGACCCCTCGTTGAACTAGCCGCACGGAGGCACCCATGATCGAGGTCACGCACTTCACCGACCCCGGCTGCCCGTGGGCGTGGTCGGCCTCGCCCGCGCTCGCCGTCCTGCGCTGGCGCTTCGGCGAGCAGCTGCGGTGGGACCTGCGGCTCATCGGCCTCACCGAGGAGCGCGAGCAGTACGAGCGCCGCGGCTACACCCCGGTCCGCCAGGCCGCGGGCTTCCGGCGCTACGCCGGGTGGGGCATGCCGTTCTCCAGGGCGCCCAAGCCGCACGTCGCCGCGACCTCGCGCGCCTGCCGGCTCGTCGTCGCCGTCCGCCTCGCCCAGCCGGGCCGCGAGCTCGAGGCGCTGCGCGCGCTGCAGCTCGTGCAGTTCACGACGCGGCTCGCCCTCGACGAGGACGTGGCGCTCGAGGCGGCGCTCGAGCGCCTCGGCGGCGTGCCGGGCGTCAGCGTGTCCTCGGTCGACGACCCGGAGGTCCGCGCCGCCTACGAGGCCGACCGCGAGGCGGCCCGCACCGCGGCGGGCAGCGCGACCGAGGCGATGGGCGCTCACGCCCAGACCGACGGCCCGGTCCGCTACACGGCGCCGTCGCTCATCCTGCGCGCGCCCGACGGCCGGACGCTCGACGCGGGTGGGTTCCAACCTGCCGAGGCCTACGACGTCTGCCTGGCCAACCTGGACCCGGCGCTCGAGCGCCGGCCGCCGGCGCAGGACGTCGTGGAGGCGATCCGCGCCGTGGGCCACGGCCTGACGACGCGGGAGGTCGCCGCCGTCATGGCCCCGCGTCTGGCCGCTCCGGACGACGGTGCGGCGGAGCAGGCGCTCGTCGAGGCCGCCGCGGAGGGCGCGCTGGTCCACGAGGCCGTCGGCGACGGCGCGCTCTGGACCCTGTCCTCGTAGTCCAACGACGGGCCGCGCGGGTCGTTGGAAGCCGACGACGCGGGCGGGATGGCGCTCCCTATTGTCCGGCCCCGCATGTCGAAGGCCAAGAAGCCACGGAAGGGCGGGCGGCCCGCGCCGCCGAAGGCCGAACCGACCACCCACCAGCTGCGCCAGGAGTACTACAAGCGGCGCTCGGAGCAGCAGGCGCTGGTCGAGCTGGGGCTCGTCGACACGGAGCGAGAACCGCCGAAGGGCGACGCCTCGTGGTGGGCCGACACGCGCGATGCGCTCGACCGGCTCGAGATCGTCCACGCCGTCTGGCGCTGGGCGGGCCTCACGGGCGGCGTGCCCGAGCCCGAGGACTGGGACCCGCAGCAGGGCTGGCCGTCGGAGAAGGAGGTCGAGCAGGTCTTCAAGGGCTGGGACGACCTGCTCGAGCAGTCCGGCATCGGCGAGGCGATCTTCGCCGAGGTGACCGAGCGGGTCCTCGAGGCGCACGGCAGGCTGCGCGAGGGCGAGGCGGCGCTCGAGGCGGCCACGAAGCGCCTCGAGCGCGAGCAGCGCAAGCTGCCCGAGCTGCGCCGCCTGGCGGAGACCGCCCGCGCCAAGCGCGACGAGGCCGACGCCCGTGCGCGGGAGGCCGAGGCGGTGCGCGACGCCCTCGAGCGCGAGCGCGACGCCCTGGCGCGCCGCGTCGAGCAGCTGGCCGGCGAGGCCGCGGCGGCGCGCGCCAGCGCGGCGGAGAGCGGTCCCGCCGACGAGGACCTGGTCGCCGAGGTCGAGCGGCTGGCCGGCGCGCACGACACGGCGCTGGCCGAGCGCGACGCCGCGCACGTCGAGGTCGAGCGCCTGCGCGAGGCCGCCGAGCAGGACCGCCGGACGATCGCCGAGCTGACGCGGGCCCTGGCGCTCGTGGACCAGGAGGACGAGGCGGCCGCGGCGGAGGTCGTCCACGCCGAGGACGAGCCGCCCGAGTCGGTCCTCGAGGCCGTGGAGCGCGCCGCCAGCGAGGCCCGCCACCTGCGCTTCTCGCCCCGCGCCTTCGAGACCGCCGCCGAGTCGCCGTTCCGCCGTCCGGGCCTCGTGCTCAAGACGCTGCGCGCGCTCGACGAGATGGCCGAGCGCTTCGCCGGCGGCGACATGGGCCGGTCGCTCGTGCAGGCCGCGGCCGAGCACGGGATCACGCAGTACCGCCAGGACGTCGCCGAGACCACGCGCAAGCGCTACGAGGACGAGTACACGTTCACGTGGGAGGGCCACAAGCTCTGGGTCGGCCCCCATGTCGGCCTGGGCTCCGGGTCGGGCGCGGGGTTCGTCGCCCGGATCTACCTCCACGTCGCCGACGGCAGCGAGGACGGCGTGCCGCGCGGCATCTACGTCGGCCCCGTGGGCCGGCACCTGCCCGACACCACGACGTGAGCGACGTCCGCGAGTTCCGGATCCGCGAGGGCGACGAGGTGATCCGCCTCGGGCAGCTGCTGAAGGCCGCGGACGTCGTGGACTCCGGCGCGGAGGCCAAGCTCGTCCTGGCCGAGGGCGCCGTGACGGTCAACGGCGAGCCCGAGGCCCGGCGCGGGCGCCAGCTGCGCCGCGGCGACGTGGTCGCCGTCGGGGGCGACACGGTCCGCATCGCCTGACGCGTCGACTAGGGTGGCCCCGTGGCCACGAGCCCCGAAGGCACCGGCACCGCCGACCGGCCGCTGCGCGCCGACGCCGCCCGCAACCGCCAGGCCGTGCTGGCCGCCGCCCGCACGCTCGTCGCCAAGCGCGGCCTCGAGGTCGGCGTCGACGAGATCGCGCAGGCCGCGGGCGTCGGCAAGGGCACGCTCTACCGCCGCTTCCCCACGAAGGACGCGCTGCTCGAAGCGCTGCTCGAGGACCGTGCCGCGGTCCTGCACGAGCGCCTGGCCAAGGCGGTCGCCACCGCCCCCGGCGACCCGGCGTCGCGCCTCGACGCCGCCGCCCACGCGGTCGCTGCCACCGTCGCCGAGGACCGCGGGTTCTACGACGCCATCCGCGAGCGGCTGAGCGCGCTGCCCGCCGCGGCCACGGTCCACCAGCGGCTCGTCGACGCGTGCGCGCCGCTGCTGGCCGCGGCCCAGGAGGCGGGCACGGTGCGCGACGACGTCGACGCCGAGGACCTCGTCGTGCTGCTCGTCAACGCCTCGCGCGTCCCCGCCGCCCGCCGGCGCACGACGCCCAGGCTGTGGGAGCGCCACCTGGTGCTCGCGCTCGACGCGCTGCGCCCCGGCGGCCGCGCGCTGCCGCCCGGCTAGACGAGCTCGGCGCCCATGTTGCGCTCCATCATCTGCAGCGCGGCGCGACCCAGCTCCTCGTCGAGCGGCACGCACGCGTCGACGGCGACGCGGATGCCGAAGTGGCGCACGTGGGCGTCGAGGGCCGAGTAGAGGATGCACTGCTCGGTGACCTGGCCGACGAGCGTCAGCGTGTCGAGCTCGCGGCTGTTGAGGAAGTAGCCCAGCGGCGTCTCGTAGAAGATCGAGTGGCGCGCCTTGACGATGAAGGCGTCGTCGGGCTCGGGCAGCAGGGGGCGGACCAGGTCCGCGTGGGGGGTCGTGTCGAGCACCCACTCGATGAGCCGCTCGCGGCTGCCGTCCCAGCGGTCGTAGTGGTCGTTGACGTAGACGACCGGGAGGTCCTTCTCGCGCGCCTCGGCGATGCGGCCGGCCATCGCGTCCAGCCGCTCGCGCGCCGCCCTGGCGACGGCCTCCCCGTCCTCGAAGTCGTAGGTCGAGACCATGTCGACCACCACCAGCGCCTGCTGCATGGCGACCGCCTACCCGCTGTGGCCCACGACGCTCAGACCGACGGCGGCGCGTCGACGCGCGTGGCGGCGGCCAGCGCCTGCTTCCACGTGCCGAAGGTGCCGATCAGCTGCGCCAGCGACGGGAGGTCGTTGCGGGCCTCCCAGCGCTGCTGGTAGTCGACGAGCGAGACCTGACCGGGCCGGCGGCCGAGCTCCTTGGCGACGTCGCGCAGCGCCGCGGCGAGCACCTCGCGGTCGAGGCCCTCGTCGTCCTTGGCCATGCGCCGCGCCTCGCTGGCCAGCCGGCCGGCGGCCGCGCCGCGGGCGCCCGAGACGCCGTCGGGCACGTGGCGTGCCCGGCCGGGTCCGACCACGAGCTTGCAGTGCCGGCAGCGCATGGAGGCCGGCGGGTACGGGACCGGGACCTCGTCTGCGAACGGCATGGAGCAGTGGGGGCAGAAGACGGTCTGGGTCGCGGTCGCAGCCATGTGCGCGCTGCGGGTACCCGGCCCGGGGTGCGCCAACCGTCCGGCTCCGACTGTCGCTCAGCGCGCGACGCGCTCCAGCAGCGCGTCCCAGTCGGCGAGGAAGCGCCCGAGCCCGTAGCGCTCGAGCGCCGCGGCCCGCGCGGCGGTGCCCCGCTCGCGCGCCTCGTCGCGGTCGGCCACGAGCCGGGCGAGGCCCGCGCGCAGCTCGCGCACGTCGGTGGACACGACGCCGGCCGACGGCGGCACGGCCATCGGGACCTCGGTGGTGGCCAGGGCGACCACCGGCATCCCGAGGTGCATCGCCTCGAGCAGCGCGAGGCCGAGGGAGGTCCAGCGGATCGGGTGCAGGTAGACGCGTCGCCGCGCCATCTCCTGGTGCAGCTGGGCGTGGGGCAGGTCGTCGATCGGCGTGACGTGCTCGCCGGCGCTCGCGGCGTCCATCCCGAAGAGGTCCAGCGGGACGGTGCCGTTGAGGCGCGGCAGGAGGTCGGTCCCGGTCACCCGGGCGCGGCGGCGGGCCTCGTTGACCACGACGGCCGCTCGCGGCAGCTCGCCCGTGTACCGGTGACCCGGGTCCACGATGCCGTGGTCGACGACCGTCGTCTCCGTGGAGCCGGCGTCCCAGAAGAGGTCGTTGAAGTGCGTGACGTGGACGAGCAGCAGGTCGTCGCGGTCGGCCGCCGGATGGCGCAGGTCGTTCACGCGGCCCTGCGGCGCGTTGTGCTCGACGTAGACCGCCGGCACGTCCTTGCCGGGCACGCGGCCGCCGAGCCACTCGCGGGCGAGCCCGTCGAGCTCCTCGGGGCGCTGGAGGACCACGACGTCGACGTCGGTGTCGCCGAGCTCCTCCTTGGTGACCTCCACGGCGTTGTCGGGCCAGGCGTAGGTCTGCGCGCGACCGCGCCCCTCGGGGCCCCGGTCCGGGGCGACCGGGATGAGGTGCTCGTGGTCGCCGTGGACGAACGCCGTGCTCCAGGCGCCGTGGACGTGCCAGTGCAGGACCCGCATGGCGCGGTCGCGTACCCAGCGTGTGGACATCCACCGGCGCAGCGGGTAGGGGTGCCGGGTCGCCGCGCTTCCCCCTCTCCCCCCGGACGCCGAGCCGGTCGTCCTGCACGTGTCGCGCGGGATCCTCGCCGAGGCCGTCCTCGCCCGCGCCGCCGGCGCGGTGGCGGTGCGCTGCGACCTCCCGCTCGACCGCCTCGAGGACGCCGTGCTGGTGCTCGCGACGCTGCTCGGCGGCGCGGCACCCGACCGCGAGGACCTCGAGGTGACGCTCGAGCCGTGGCAGCGGGCGATGGCCGTCCGTGCCGGGCCGTTCGCGCCCGGGGAGGCGCAGCGGCTGCTGGACCTCGACGCCGGGCCGGGCGTCGGCGTCCTGCAGAGCCTGGTGGGCGGCGCGACGGTCGAGCCAGGCAGTCGCGGGGACTTCCTGAGCCTGGTCGTCGCGGCCGACGCCGACGGGCCGGCGCTCTAGCCGTCGCCGGCGAGCGCGAACTCCATCACGACCTCCGCGCCGCCGCCGGGGGCGTCGTGGAACGTGACGCGGTCGGCCACGGCGGCGATGATCGGCAGGCCCTGCCCCATGCCGGAGTCGTCGGGGCGCGGCAGCATCGGCAGGCCGCCGTCGCGGACGGCGACGCGCAGCACCCCGTCGACGAGCGTCCCCTCCACCTCGACCGCCCCGCCGGCGGCGAGGCCGTCGACGCCGTGGCGACGCACGACGTTCGTGACCGCCTCGCTCACCGCCAGCAGGACCTTCTCCATCCGCGCGCGCGACACGGCGCCCGCGTCGGCGAGCCCGGACAGGACGTGGCGCACGAGGCCCACGTTGGCGCGGGTGGGCGCCACCTTGAGGTGGAAGTGCGCTGGAGGTTGGTTCATGACGTGCCCGCGGGCTTGCTCGCGAGACCCCACGGGTACCGCGGTCGAAGTGGACCGAATCTCGCAGATGACGCCGGACCGGGAGCTGCGGCTGCAGGAGCAGCCGCCGTCGGAGGCCGCCGTCCCGCGACGATCGCCCGGGTTGCAGCACCTGTTCCGCGCGTACCACGAGCGCGGGGACATGCAGGCCCGCGACACGCTGATCCGACGCTTCACGCCGCTAGCTTCCCGCCTCGCCCGGCGCTACGCCCACCCGGGCGGCGAGCCGGTCGACGACCTCGTCCAGGTCGCGACGCTCGGCCTCATCAAGGCGATCGACCGCTTCGAGCCCGCGCGCGGGTTCGCGTTCGCGTCGTTCGCCACGCCGACGATCCTCGGCGAGCTGCGCCGCTACTTCCGCGACGCGACGTGGGCGGTCCACCTCCCGCGCCAGGTCCAGGAGGACGTCCTCCGTGTCGAGCAGGCGACGCAGGCGCTCGGCACGCGGCTCGGCCGCTCACCCACCGTCGCCGAGATCGCCCAACAGGCCCAGATGGAGCCCGACCAGGTGCTCGACGCGCTGGCCGCGGTGCGCTCGACGCAGACGCGCTCGCTCGACGCGCCGGTCGGCAACGACGGCGAGGACGAGGACACGACGCTCGGCGACCAGCAGGGCTCGCGCGAGCGCGGCTACGACCTCGTCGAGTACGGCGCCTCGGCGTCGCACGCCGTCAAGCGCCTGAGCGAGCGCGATCGCGAGATCCTGCGGCTGCGCTTCGTCGAGGACCGCACGCAGTCGGAGATCGCGGCGCAGGTCGGCCTCTCGCAGATGCAGGTCTCCCGCGTCCTGGCCAAGTGCCTGCGCGCCATGCGCGAGGCCGCCGGCGCCGACCTCCTCGAGGGCTGACCGTGGCGGTCACGCGCAAGTGGGTCCCGGCGCCCGTCGAGGACTGCTGGGCCATCGTCGCCGACGCGCGCTCCTACGCGTTCTGGGTCGTCGGCTCGCACGACGTCCGCGCCGCCGAGGGCGAGTGGCCGGCGGCGGGCTCGACCTTCCACCACACCCAGGGCCACGGCCCGGTGAAGCTCAAGGACACGACGACGGTCCGCGAGTGCGAGCCGCCCCACCGCCTCGTGCTGGAGGTCCGCGTGCGCCCGTTCGGCATCGGCCGCGTCGCGCTGTGCTTCGAGCCCGACGGCGAGGGCACGTGCATGACGATCGACGAGACCTTCGAGTCCGGCCCGCTCTCCTACGTGCCCCGGCCGCTGATGGCGCCGGCGATCGCCTTCCGCAACGAGGACGGCCTGCGCCGCCTGGCCGCGATGGCGTGGACGCGCGCCGCGACGCTCGACCGCGCGCCCGACGAGGTCGGCGGCGGTCAGGCCGGCTCGGCCGCCGCGGGCACGACGCCCAGGTCCTCGGCCAGGCGCACGAAGGCGCGCGCGTAGGGCGACTCCGACGTGCGCTCGCGCACGTCGGACCAGTCGACCTGCTCGCGCACGGGACGCGCGATGGCCAGCAGGCCGCTGAAGTCGAGGTTGAGCTCGTCCAGCGCGTTGAGCTTGGACACGAAGACGTCCTCGAGCGGGAGCGCCTTGCACTCCATCGCCTGCAGGTTGACCGTCTCGCAGGCCTCGATGCACGCCTCGTCGATGGTGATCGACGTCGGCTCGAAGATGACGTCGACGAGCACGTCGCCGTCGAAGGCCTTGTAGAGCCAGCCCTCCGGCGGCTTCTCCGTGCGCATGCCCGCGGCGCCGAGCGCGGCGAGCGCCTCCTCGGCGCGGTTCGGCGGGACCATGAGGTCCACGTCGTGGTAGGGCGCGGGGCCGCCGCGCGCCCAGCACGCCACCGAGCCGCCGAGCGCGAACGGCACGTCCGCGTCGCGCAGCGCCGCGATGGAGCGCCGGAGGGTCGGGATCAGGTGCTCGGCCTGGTCGTCGTACGCCATGTGCCTCCCTCAGTACCGCGCGCGGACCGGGTGCAAGCGCCGCCGGGCGGGGTAGAGCGCGCCTGATGGACGACGGAGCCTGCCCGACGATCAAGGTCGCCGCCGCGGGCGACCTCCACTGCTCGCCCGCGCGCGAGGAGGAGGCGCACCAGGTCGTCGCCGGGATCGACCGCGACGCCGACGTCGTGCTCCTGGCCGGCGACCTGACGACCCACGGCGAGCCCGAGCAGGCCGCCGTCTGCGCGCGCGCCTGCGCCGCCGAGGCGCCTGCCCCGGTCTACGCCGTGCTGGGCAACCACGACCACCACACCGCGCGCGGCGACGAGGTCGTGGCGGCGCTGCAGGAGGGCGGGATCACCGTCGTCGACCGCGGCTCCGCCGTGCTGCAGGTCGGCTCGTGCGAGGTCGGCATCGCCGGCGCCAAGGGCCTCGTCGGCGGCTTCCCGGGCTCTCACCTGCCGGACTTCGGCGAGCCCGTGATGCGCGCGGTCTACGCCGAGTGCGGCGAGGAGGTCGACGCCCTGCGCCAGGCCCTGCAGGACATCGCGGTCTGCTCCCTGCGCCTCGTGCTCCTGCACTACGCCCCGACCGGCGACACGCTCGTCGGCGAGCCCGAGGGCATCTGGACCTTCCTGGGCACCGACCGCCTGGCCGCGCCGATCCTCGAGCACGAGCCCGACCTCGTGGTCCACGGCCACGCGCACGCCGGCTCCTTCGAGGGCGCCATCGGCAACGTGCCGGTGCACAACGTCTCGCTGCCGGTGCTCGGCGGGGCGTTCCACACGTTCGAGCTGCAGCCCAGCGCGGGGGCGGCGACCGGCGTGCACTGAGGGTTCGCCGGTCACGGTCGTCCGGGCCCGTTGGGCATCGGTCGGCGGATTCTCCGTCCTCCAGGCGGAAGATCCGCCACTCGATGCAGGGGGCCTCGTCAAGACGCCCACGCTCCTCACTGCCGGACCGCGACCGCGGCGTCCCCCGCGCCCGTCCGAGCGCAGCTCAGCCCCGCCAGCGCGGCGACGACGTCGGCTGCGTCGATCGCCAGCAGCCGCGGGTCCGGCTCCGCGGCGTGCGGGTCGCCCGCGCCCTCGCCGCCGCGCAGCACGACGTGGCGCTCCAGCCCCGGCGGGCCCCACTGCTCCGGCGGCGTCGGGCCGAAGAGCGTGACGGTGGGCCGGCCCAAGGCGTAGGCGAGGTGGGCGACGCCCGTGTCGCCGGAGACGACGCGGCCCGCGGCGGCGACGACGCCGCCCAGGCCGAGCACGTCGGTGCGCCCGGCCAGGACGCGGCCGGGCGGCAGGCCGGCGAGCTGGGCGACCTCCTCGGCCAGCGGGCGCTCTGCGGCGCTGCCGGTGAGGACGGCCGGGCGGCCGGCGTCCTCCTCGGCGCGCGCGACGGCGGCCCAGCGCGTGGCGGGCCAGCGGCGCGCGGGCGACGCCGCGCCCGGGTGCACGACCGTCGCGCCGGGGGCGACCCGCGGCGGCATGGCGGGCGGCGCGCGCAGCAGCAGGTCGTCGGGGTCGGCCGCGATGGCGTGGTCGGCGAGCAGCGCGCACCACCGCTCGCGCTCGTGCAGCGCCGTCGGGTAGGGGCGCGCACCACCGACCCCGAAGGCGATGAGCCGCCGCGGCCGGGTGGCGGCCAGCGCCGCGGTCGACTGCGGGCCGGCGCCGTGGAGGTTGACCGCGACGTCGGCGCCGTGGACCGCCTCGGGCAGCACGTCGCCGACGGCGTGCACCCAGCGCACGTCCACGACCTCGTCGACCGCGCCGGTGAGGTGCGCCAGCGGCGCCAGCGGCGCCGGGCAGGCGAGCTGGCGGCGGTGGTCGGGGAACGCGCGGGCGATCCCGCGCAGCGCGGGCACGGCGGCCAGGAGGTCGCCGAGCCCGAGCGCGCGCAGGACGAGGACGCGGGGGCGGCCTACGGCGGCCACGAGCCGTCGGTCGCGGGCGCGACGACGAGCTCGCGGACCTCGACGCCCACCGGACTGCGCAGCGCGAACACCACGGTCGCGGCGACGTCCTCGGGCCGGTTGAGCTTCGCGTCGGGCGGCGGCTTGTACTGGTCGGGGCGGTCGTCGAAGAACGCCGTGTGCATCCCGCCGGGCACGAGGCACGTCACGCCGACCCGGCCCGCGGTCTCGGTCGCCAGCGCCCGGGTGAAGCCCACGACGCCGAACTTCGAGGCGCAGTACGCGGTCGCGTCGCTCACGGCGCTCAGGCCGAGCGTCGAGGCCACGGTCACCACGCGCCCGCCGGCCTCCTGCAGCGACGGCAGCGCCGCGCGCACGACGGCCGCGGTGCCCAGGAGGTTGATGAGCACGACGCGGTCCCACGTCGCGGGGTCCACCTCGTCGAGGCGCCCGCAGGCGTCGGTGCCCGCCGCCGTCACGACGCCCTTCAGCGGGCCGTGGTCGGCCACGACGGCGCGTACGGCGTCCTCCGCCGCGCGGGGGTCGGACAGGTCGACCTGGTGGAAGGCGATGCCCTCCGCCGGCGGCCGCAGGTCCAGCACGATCGGGGTCCCGCCGTTGAGCCGGACCGCGTTGGCGACGGCGGCTCCGAGGCCGGAGCTGCCGCCGGTGATCAGGACGTTGCCGAGGTCATCCGGCACGTCGCACCACCTCCTCGATGATGGTCGTCGTCGAGCGGCCCTCCACCAGCGGGACGGTCACCGCGCGGCCGCCCCAGCGGCGCAGCGCGGCCGTCTCGGGCAGCCGCTCGGGGTCGTAGTCGCCGCCCTTGACCCACACGTGCGGCTGCAGCCGCTCGAGCAGGGCCTCGGGCGTGTCCTCGTCGAACAGCGCGACGGCGTCGACGCACGCGAGCCCCTCCAGGACGGCGGCGCGGTCGGCCTCGCGGACGACCGGGCGCGCCGGGCCCTTGAGGCGGCGCACGCTCACGTCGCTGTTGAGGCAGACGACGAGGCAGTCGCCGTGCGCGCGCGCCCGCTCGAGCAAGGCGACGTGGCCGGCGTGCAGGATGTCGAAGCAGCCGCCCGCGGCGACCACGGTGCCGCCGGCGGCGCGCACGCGCGCGGCGAGCGCCTCGGCCGGGTCGGCGGCGACCGGCGCGCCCGGACGGAAGGTCCCGGCGCCGCCCGCGGCGACGAAGGCCGCGGCGCGGCGGACCGCGAGGACCACCGCGTCGCGCGCGCTCGCTCCGTCGGCCAGGGCACCGGCGGCGGCCGCCGCGAACCGGTCGCCGGCGCCGCACGGGTCGCCCGAGGCGGCGGGCGCGGGGACGTGCTCGGGGACGGCCGCGTCGCCGGCGGCGGCGAGCACCGCGCCGCGGGCGCCGAGCGTGACCGCGACGTGCTCGGCGCGCCACGCGCGGCAGAGCGCCGCCGCGCGGTCGCCGGGCTGCGCGGCGTCGCCGTCCGGGGCGAAGTGCGCCGCCTCCCCCGCGTTGGGCGTGGCGAGGGTCGCCCCCGGGACCGGCGCCGGGCCCTTGGGGTGCGGGTCCCAGACCACGGGCGCCCGCCGCGCGGCGGTGGCCAGCGCCGCCCGGACCGCCCCGTCGGCGGCGACGCCGCGACCGTAGTCGGCGACGAGGACCGCGTCGGCCCACTCCACGGCGGCGCGCGCGGCGGCGCCGAGGCCGGCGGGCCGGCCGTCCTCCCCGCCGTGGTCGAGGCGTACGAGCACCCGGCCGTCGGCGCGCACGCGCACCTTCTCGGGGGTCGAGCCGCGCAGGCCGAGGTCGACGAGCCGGACGCCGGCGGCGCCGACGAGGCGGCGGAGCTCCTCGCCGGCCCCGTCGTCGGCGATGCCGGTGACGAGCGTGACCTCGCGGCCGTCGGCCGCCGCGAGGGCGGCGGCGAGCGCGGCGCCGCCCGGGCGGGCCGTGCTGCAGGGGCGGTCGACGACGGGCGCGGGCGCGTCGGGCGCGAGGCGTTCGACGGCACCGTCGAGGTCGCGGTCCAGCAGCGCGTCACCGACGACGACGAGCGGCGCCGGGCTCACGCCAGGGCCTCCGTCGCCGTCCGGGCGGGGGCGCGCGTGAAGCGCTCGCGCTCGCCGACGCGGCGGTCGACCGCCGTGCAGATCAGGTGCACGGCGACGAGGTGGATCTCCTGGGCGGTCGGACCGGGCGCGTCCACGGCGAGGACCTCGTCGGCCGCCGCGGCCAGCGGGTTGGGCGCCGCGCCGGTCAGCGCCCACGTCGTCATCCCGCAGTCGCGAGCGGCGTCGACGGCGTGCAGGACGTTGGCGCTGGCGCCGCTCGTGCTCAGGGCGACGAGCACGTCGCCCGCGCGGCCGTGGGCGCGCACCTGGCGGGCGAACAGCTCGTCGCCGCCGTAGTCGTTGCCGATGGCGGTCAGCGAGCTCGTCTCCGCGCAGAGGGCGAGGGCGCTGAGCGGGCGGCGCTCCTCGCGGTAGCGGCCGACGAGCTCGGCGGTGAGGTGCTGGGCCTCCGCGGCGCTGCCGCCGTTGCCGCAGGCCAGCAGCCGTCCGCCGTCGAGCAGGACGTCCGCGAGCCGGCGACCCCACGCGTCGAGCTGGGCCCCACGGCCGCGCAGCGCGTGCAGCGCGTCGTGCAGCGCGTCGAGGTGGTCGGTCGAGGCGCGCGCGGCGCCGACGCCGATGCGCGGCGTCATGCCCGGACCCCCTGGTCGCGCAGGATCCGGCCTTCGCGCCCCTCCGCGCCGGCCAGCCGGGCGTAGGCGTCGACCGTCGCCGCGGCCACGCGGTCCCAGCCGTAGCGGGCGCGGGCGCGGCGGGCGCCGGCCTGGCCCATCGCCGCGCGGCGGTCGGGGTCGGCGGCCAGCGCGGCGAGGGCGCCGGCGATGGAGGCCGGGTCGCGCGGGGTGACGTGCAGGCCGGTGGCGCCGTGGACGACGGTGTCCTGCAGCCCGCCGACCGCGGAGGCCACGACGGGGACGCCGCAGGCCATCGCCTCGACGGCGACCATCCCGAACGGCTCGTACCACGGCGTGCACACCGCGACGTCGGCCGAGCGCAGCAGGCCGGGGACGTCCGGGCGCTCGACGCGTCCGAGCAGCCGGACGCGGTCGTCGACGCCGTGCTCCTGGGCGATCGCGAGCAGGCGGCGCGCCTCGACGTCCTCGCGCAGGCGGTGGGCGGGCGGGCCGCCGGCGACCACGAGCTCGGCGTCCGGGACACGGGCCAGCGCGGCGATGACGTTGCCGGTGCCCTTGCGCTCGACCATCCGGGTGAGGGCGACGACGCGCAGGCGGCCGTCGCCCGGGCGCTCCCAGGCCGGGCCGTCCGGGCGGAAGCGCTCGAGGTCGACGCCGCACGGCACGACGGTCATCCGCCGGCGGTCGGCGCCGAGGCGGACGAGCTCGAAGACCTCGTCCGAGCACGTGGCGACGACCTGGTCGACGTCGCGGGCGATGCCGCGCTCGAGGTCGATGCGCCCGGCCGGGCTCGTGTCGCGTTCGCCCTGGTGGCGGCGCTTGACGACGCCGAGCGCGTGGAACGTGTGCGCCACCGGGATGCCGAGGGCCGCCGCGGCGCGCAGCGCGGCGAGGGCGCTCATCCAGAAGTGCGAGTGGACGACGTCCGGGCGGTCGGCGGCCCAGCGACGCTCGAGCGCGTCGCCCATGGCGTCCATGTGCGGGAGCAGGTCGTCCTTGGGCAGCTCGGCGGCCGGGCCGGCGGTGACGTGCTCGACGACGACGCCGGGCGCCATCTCGACCCGGTCAGGGAGGCCGGGGTCGTCGCGGCGGGTGTGGACGACCACCTCGTGCCCGCGACGGGCGATGGCGGTCGCGAGCGCGGCGACGTGCACGTTCTGCCCGCCGGCGTCGACGCCCCCGAGGGCGGCGAGCGGGCTGGCGTGCTCGGAGACCATGGCGATCCTCATGCGGCGGCCACCTCCAGGTGCGGCGTGGGGGCGAGGGCCTCGACCGCGGCGACGACATGGGCGGCGCGGATGGGCTCGAGGCACGGATGTCCTGGGACGGGGCAGTCCTTGGCCCGGCAGCCGGCGCAGGGCACCGGCTCGTGCAGCAGGCGCTGGGCGACCCGGTGCGGACGCCAGCGCTCGGCCGGCACGGTCGGGGCGAAGAGGGAGACGACCGGGACGCCGACGGCGGCGGCGAGGTGCGCGGGGCCGGTGTTGCCGACGACGACGCAGGCGGCGCGCGCGAGCACGGCGGCGAGCGCCTCGAGGCTGAGCCGGCCGCCGAGGTCGAGGACCTCCGGGCGCGGCCGGCCGGCGACCTGGGCGGTCAGCGCGGTCTCGTCGGGGCCGCCGGTCACGACGACGTGGCGGTCGGCGGCGACGAGCGCCTCGACGGCCTCGGCGTTGCGCTGCGGGCTCCACGCGCGGGCGGGCACCGAGGCGCCCGGGTGGACCACGACGTAGCGGTCGGGCAGCTCGGCCGGCGCGAGCGCGGGGTCGTAGCGGACCGCCAGGCGGTCGTCGTCGCCGGGCGCGGGGGTGAAGCCGCAGGCGGCGGCGGTCGACAGCGCGCGCTGGGCCTCGTGCAGCCCGTCGGGCAGGCCGCGGTGGCGGACGTCGAGCAGCGAGCCGGGGTAGTCCTCGCTCAGCGCGCCGACGTGCGGGACGCCGGCCATGCGCAGCAGCAGGGCGGTGGGCAGCGCGCTCTGGTGGAAGGAGGTGAGCACGACGGCCGCGTCGAGCTGCAGAGCGGCGAGCTCGTCGACCAGCGCGTCGACGCTCTCCCGCGTGGCGGCGGGCGGGGTCGCGTCGATCCACGGGCACGGCCACTCGACGACCCGGTCGACCCCGGGCAGCAGCTCGGCCGCCGCCCGGCCCCGCGGCCCGCAGAGCACCGTCACCTCGTCGGCGTGGTGGGCGACCGCGCGCACCGCCGGCCCCGCGAGCAGCACGTCACCGGCGCTGTCGAGCCGGGCCACCAGCGCCCTCACGCGACCACCTCCGCCCTCGTGAACCGCTCGTCCCGGCGCACGGTGCCAGGCACCGTGCGTGCACGCACGGTGCTCGGCACCGTGCGCGGGTCCTCGCCGTTCCAGGACAGGATCCGGTCGACCGCGGCACCGAGGGTCCGGCAGACCGTGTCGGCGTCGCGGACCTCCTCGAGGCGGGTGACCGGGGTGGGGACGAGGATGCCGCGGGCACCCGCGGCGCGGGCCGCCTCGACGTCGGCGCCGATGTCGCCGACGACGACGCAGTCCTCCGGCCGCACGCCGAGCTCGCGCGCGGCCTGGACGACCATGCCGGGCGCGGGCTTGCGGCAGGCGCAGCCGTCGCCCGGGCCGTGGGGGCAGTGCAGCAGCACGCCGAAGGGCCCGAGCTCCGCCGCCACGCGCGCCTGGACCCCGTCGACCTCGTCGGTCGTGAGCAGTCCGCGCGCGATCCCGCTCTGGTTGGAGACGACGCCGAGCGGCAGGCCGGCGACGCGCAGCCGGTCCAGCGCCTCGCGCGCGCCGGCGATCGGCGCGACCGCGTCCGGGTCGCCGTTGTAGGGGACGTCGTGGACGAGCGTGCCGTCGCGGTCCAGCAGGACGGCCTTGACCGGCCGCGTCGCCCGCCGCCGGGCGCGGCGCAGCGGCAGCGCCTTGACGCTCCCGATCGCGAAGTGCGCGACCGCCACCGGCGGCATCGGCACCGACGTCGCGACCATCCGCGCGACCTCCCGCGGCGTCCGCGGCCCCGGCGCGATCCGCGCCCAGCACAGCTCCGCCGTCCCGAGGGCCCAGACGGCCGCAGCGCCGTGGAAGGTGCCAGGCACCTTGCATGCGCGTGCATGCAAGGTGCCTGGCACCTTGCACGCGACGGCGACGGCGCCGGCCGCGGTGACGAGCGCGTGGCGGCGGCGACGACCCGGGGGCACGTCGGCGAGCGTGCGCCACGAGGGGCCGTGCTTGGCCGCCATCCGCGGGTCGTCGGCGTTGCCGCGCTGCAGCGTCAACGACGACGTCCACGGCGCCGAGCCGACGGGGTGGCGGACGCGCCGGGTGCCGCGCACGAGCTCCCACCCGGCCTGCCTGACGCGCAGCGCGAGGTCCGCGTCCTCGCGGTACGCGCGCGGGAAGCCCTCGTCGAAGCCGCCGACCGCCTCGAGCGCGAGCCGGCGGTAGGCCATGTCGGCCGTCGCCCACGCCGCCGTCTCGAGCCCCTCGACGTGGCGCTCGCGGTCGGTCGGGCGGCGGGCGAGGGCCAGCGGCACGCTGATGGCGCCCTGCACGCCCCCGACCTGCGGACCGGCGCCGACCAGGTCGTCGGCCAGCCGGTCGGCCCAGTCGACGTCCACCTCGACGTCGTCGTCGACGAACGCCACCCACGCGCGCGAGCACGCGCGCCAGCCGGCGTTGCGGGCCGCCGCCGGCCCGCGGCCGCCCGAGCGCACCACGCGCACCCGGCCCGCCAGCGCCGCCGGCACGGGCGTGCCGTCCAGCAGGGGCGCGACCTCGCCACGCCGGTCGTCAGCCAGCACGACGTCGCCGCCGCCGGGCGGCCCGGCCGCACGGGCCAGCGCCTCCAGGCACCGGGCGAGCGCCGCGCCGCGGACGGTCGGGACGACGACGTCCACGGAGGCGGTGGCCTGGCTCACGCCGCGACCTCCGTCAGCGCGCGCGAGAAGCGCTGCGCGCCGTCGTCGCGCCGGCCCAGCGCCGCGCGACGCACCAGGTAGGGCCCGAGGACGAGCAGGTCGACCGGCGACGAGCCGAAGCACTCCAGCGCGTCGCGCGGGTCGTCGACCATCGGCCGGCCCGCCGTGTTCAGCGACGTGTTGACGACGACCGGCACCCCCGTGCGCCGTTCGAAGGCCGCGATCGTCGCGTGCACGAGCGGCTCCTCCTCGCGGTCCACCGTCTGCACCCGTGCGGTGCCGTCGACGTGGGTCACGGTCTGGATGCGCTCGCGCCACGCCTCCTTGACGCGGTGCACGAAGAGCATGTGCGGCGAGGGCAGCGGCCCGCCCTCGAAGACCTCCGCGGCCCGCTCGGCGAGCACCATCGGCGCCACGGGGCGGAACTGCTCGCGGCCCTTGACGTCGTTGAGGCGCTCGAGGTTCTCGCGTCGGCGCGGGTCGGCCATCAGCGAGCGGTGGCCCAGCGCGCGGGGGCCGAACTCGCTGCGTCCCTGGAACCAGGCGACGACGCCGTCGGCCGCCAGGACCTCCGCCACCGCCTCGGGCAGGTCGGTCGGCTCCTCGTACGGGATCGCCGCGACGTCGAGCGCCGCCCGCAGCTGGTCGTCGCTGAAGCCGCGGCCCAGCGCCGCCGTCGGCATCGGCGCGACGCGGTCGCCGAGCCTGTGGGCGACGTGCATCGCCGCGCCCAGCGCGGTGCCCGCGTCGCCCGACGCCGGCTGCGCCCAGACGTGCTCGAACGGCGACTCCTCGAACAGCCGCGAGTTGGCCACGCAGTTGAGCGCGACGCCGCCGGCGAGCGTCAGCGCCGCCTCGCCGGTCTCGGCGTGCAGCCACGCCGCGAGCTCGAGCAGGACCTCCTCGAGCACGGCCTGCACCGAGCAGGCCAGGTCGGCGTGGTCGGGCGTGAACTCGGCGCCCGGCGCGAGCGGGGCCACGTAGCGCGAGAAGTCGGGCGGCGGCGCCGAGAACCCGCCGTGGCCGTCGGCGAAGACCTCCTCGCGCAGCTCCTCGAGGAAGCGCGGGCGCCCGTAGGACGCCATCGCCATGACCTTGTACTCGTCCGAGGAGCGGTGGAAGCCGAGGTGGACGGTGAGCTCCTCGTAGAGCAGGCCCAGGGAGTGCGGCAGGCGCTGGCAGGCCAGCGGGCGCAGCTCGTCGCCCGTCCAGTGGCCGGCGAGGTGCGACGCGCGCTCCCCCCGGCCGTCGACGACGAGCACGGCGCTCGACGCGTGGGGCGCGGCCATGCACGCCGACGCGGCGTGGGCGACGTGGTGGCCGACGTGGACGACCTGGTCGGGATCCAACCCCGGCAGCGCGGTGGCGAGGAAGCGCGGGGCGCGCTGGGCGTAGAGCGTGCGCAGCCCCTCCCACGCGTCCTCGGTCAGGTCGCCGGTGACGGGCCGCGCGAGCGCCGGGTCGTAGGAGTAGGCGATGGCGTCGAGGTCGCTCGCCGCGAGGCCCGCCTGCTCGAGGCAGAAGGCGATGGACTGCTCGGGCAGCTCCCACGCGCTGAACGGGACCGGGCGCTTGCCGTGCTTGCGCCGCGAGAAGCGCTCCTCCTCGGCCGCGGCGACGGTGACACCGTCGACGACGAGGGCGGCGGAGGGGTCGTGGAAGATCGCGTTGACACCCAGGACTCGCATGCTGGGGGCCGCCGGTACCCACGCCCTGGACCCCGAACCTCTTGAACCGGAGAAGTGTCGGGAAGCGGCGCGGCGATGCGCTCAGCCGTCCTCGCGCGCCGCCAGCAGGCGGTGCGTGAACGGTCCCGACGTCAGCCCGTGGACGGCGATCGAGACCAGCACCGTCGCCACCGCGGTCCACCACAGCAGCTCCGCCTCGGCGGGGGCGAACGCCCCGCTGGCCAGCGCCGTCGCGGCGTAGAACAACGTGCCCAGTCCCCGCACGCCGAACCACGCGACGTACGCCCGCTCCCCGGGCGTGCCGGGCGCGCCGAGCAGGCTGAGCCAGCCGAGCACCGGGCGCACCACGACGACCGCCACGAGGGCGAGGGCCCAGCCCTCCCACCCCGGGACGTCGATGACCGCCGAGGTCACCGAGGTCGCCACGACGAGCAGCACGACGATCTCCAGCAGCCGCTCGATGCGCTGGGCGCCCTCGTCGACCTCGCCGTGGGTCGCGTGGCCCGCCTCGCGCCGGCGGAACGCCATCCCGCCGACGAACGCCGAGAGGAAGCCGTAGCCGCCGACGACCTCGCCGAGCCCGTAGGCCATCAGCCCGAGCCCGGCGATGAGCAGGCCGTCGTACATCGACGACAGCGCCTCGCGATCGCGCACGCGGGGGATGAGCGACCCGGCGAGCGCGCCGACCACCACGCCCGCGAGCAGCCCGAGCACGATGCGCGCCACGAGGTCGATCCCGATCCACGCGCCCCAGTCGCCGGGCAGGCGGTCCTCCGCGACGAGCAGGCCGAGCACGACGAACGGCGCCGCGAGCCCGTCGTTGAGCGACGCCTCCGAGACCACGGCGAACTCCGCCTCGGGCTCCTCCTCCCCGGGCCGTGTCTCGCCGACGTCGCCGGCGAGGACGGGGTCCGTCGGCGCGAGCGCGGCACCGAGCACGATCGCCGCCCCGAGCGAGAGGTCGAGCGCGAGCCCGCCGAGCAGCGCCAGCACGGCGATGCTGGCCGGCATCGTCACCAGCAGGAGGCGGGTCGTCGGGCGCCAGCGGTGGAAGTGCAGCGCCCGGTCCACCCGCACGCCGTTGGCGAACAGCGCCACGACGATCGCCACCTCGGTGAGGTGCAGGATCGCGTCGGGCGACCCGACCGGATCCAGCCACGGGACGTCGAGCCAGCCGATGACCACCGCGGCGACCAGGCCCGCCGCCACGTAGAGCAGCGACGCCGACCACGCGCGGCCGTGCTGGTGGGTGAGGGCGGCGACCGCGGCGACGAGGAACAGCCCGAGGACGAGCCAGCCGACGGCGACCGTGGTGCCCGGGGACAGACCGGGGTCGAGGGCGAGCGGCACGCTCCGGCGCAGCTACCCCGCTGCCCACCAGCGCGAACGGCGGCGGCCGCGCCCGGCGCGGGCGAGGTGCGACAGGACGCCGGCGCGCCCCGCTCGGCCACGCGGTGCGCGAAGTGCGACACGGGCGCATGGGCCGCCCGCGGCCGGGTACCTCCGCCGTCGCCCAGCCCGACGTCCCGGAGCGCACGCATGCCGCCGCAGCCCCCCATGCAGGACCCCGCACCCTCCCCGGCCGCCGTCACCGCGGCCCGCGCCCGGCTGGCCGCCGCGGGCACCGCCCGTGCGAGCCGCGCCTCCACGCAGAACGCCCTGCGCGCCCGCCGCGCGCAGATGGCCCTCGTCGCCGCCGAGATCCGCGGCCTCAGCGGCCGCCCCCGCCGCCTGGCCTAGCCGGACACCGCCTGTCGCGCCGCCGCCCGGCGTCCGTCACCATGGACGTGTGGGCGGGGGCGCCAGGGGGATCATCGCCGTGCTCGCGACGGCGCTGGCCGTCGCGCTGCTGCCCGCCGCCGCGGGCGCCCACGGTCCCGCCACGGCGGTCCACCACGCCGACGACCCGTACTTCGGCTTCACGCCCGAGCAGGCGCGCGGCATGGAGGCCGAGCCGCTGCCCCACGCCCCCGCACCCGGGCCGTGGCGCGCGAAGACCGCCCCGCCCGCCGTCGTCCCGGCCACGACGTGGTGCGGCACCGAGCGCACGACCGACGACGTCGAGCACGCCCGCACCACCCTGCCGGGCTACAAGGTCCTCTACGTCCACGCGGCCGACAAGCCGAGCCGGCTGACGACCTACGCCCAGCGCATCCAGCGCAGCGTCGTCCGCGTCTCGACGAAGTTCGACGACGACCCCGTGCGTCCGCTCGGCGTGCGGTTCGACTTCGGCACGGACTGCGGGCCGCAGTACGTGGACGTCATGACCGTCCGGCTGCCGCGGGCGGCCGCCGCCTACGACACGGGCAACGCGGACGCGGACCTCGAGCTGCTCTACGACGACGTCGTCGCGGCCGTCCGCGCCACGGGCGGCCTGGACGCCGAGGGCCTGTGGGACTTCCTGGTCTACGCGGACGTCGACAACGGCCTCTACGGCCAGGCGCGGTGGTTCGACAGCTTCGACGCCAGCGGCCCGGACGCCGCGGCGCACCCGACGGCGGGCCCGGACGGCATGGCGGTGCTGTGGGCCAAGGCCTTCACCGGCTCGATCCAGGAGGGCTACACGGCCTTCGCCGCCACGCACGAGGTCACCCACACCCTGGGGGCCGTCCAGCGCGACGCGCCCTTCGCGACCCTGGGCCACCACTGCCGGGTCGTGACGTCGATCATGTGCTACGACGACGGCACGCTCGGCGGCCAGCCGCTCGTCACGCGCTGCAACGTCGCGCCGGCGGTCCCGAACACGGTCGTGCAGTTCGACGCCATCCCGCTGGACTGCGAGCGCTCGATCTTCTTCCACGCGCGCAGCGACGACGTCTCGGGCTACCTCGCCGACCACCACAACGTCGCGCGCTCGGTCGCCGTCTGCGAGGCCGCGACCTGCATGGCCTCGACGATCCGCCCCCGCGCGGCCGCCGCCGTCGCCGACGGTCCGCGCGTCGCCGGCTCGCCCGTGCGCTTCGACGCGTCGGGCTCGACCGACCGCGACGGCGAGCTGCGCCGCTTCCACTGGGACCTGGGGGGCGACGGCACCGTCGACCGCACGACCGACGGGCCGGTGCTCGAGCTGGCGCCGGCGCGGTCGGGCAGCTTCGGCGGCGGCCGCGTGACCGTGGAGGACGACTCCGGGCTCACCGCCACCGCCTCCTTCCCCGCCGTCCAGGTCGCCGGCCGCCCGCCGGCGGTCGCGCTCGCGGCTCCCGCGCCACAGCCCTCCGGCCGCCAGGTCGTGCTCGACGCGTCGGGCACCGTCGACCCCGACGACGGCGGGCGCGTCGTCCGCTACCGCTTCACCCTCGGCGACGGCTCGGTCGTCGAGTCGGCCGCGCCGCGCGCGACCTGGACGCCCGAGCGTCCGGGGCGCTTCCGCGTCGCGGTGCTCGCCACCGACGACGAAGGCCTCACCGCCCAGGCCACCGCCGAGCTCGAGGTCCTCAACCGCGCGCCGACGGTCCGTGCCTCCGCCGACGCCTCGCGCGTCGGCCCGGGCTCCACGGTCACCCTCCGCGCGGTCGCGGACGACCCCGACGGCACGGTCCGCGAGGTCGCGTGGGACCTCGACGGCAACGGGTCCTTCGAGACCGCCGGCGCCGAGGTCGCCCGCCGGCTTCCGGCGACCGGCCGCAAGACCTTCCGCGTGCGCGCGACCGACGACCAGGGCGCCACCGCGCAGGCCAGCGTCGCCGTCGTGGTGGCGGCCGGCGCGAAGGTCGTGCGCCCCAGCGCGCTGCGCTCCGTCACCCGCACGCGCGCGGGACGGCTGACGGTCCGCGTGGCCTGCGCGAGCCCGAGCGCGGCGTGCCGGCTGCGCGTGACGGCCGGCGGGGCGCGCCGCGACGTCGCGGTCCGCAAGGCGCAGGTGCGCTCGGTCACGCTCACGCTCCCGCGCGCCGTGCGCCGCAAGCCCGTCCGGGTGGAGGTGCGCGTGCGGTCCTCCAAGCGGCTGCTGGCCGCCAAGCGCGTCGCCGCGCCCCGCGCCTGACCTGCGACGGACAGGGGTGGGCCGGACCACCCCTTGGGGGGCTTCACCGGGCCGGTGGACGCGAGCACCATGCGCTCACAGGGCAGGGGCAGGACGAGGGTCGCAAGACCTCGGCGCGAGAGGAGGTCCAGGGCAGAGTGATCGCCCTCGCGCCTGACGGACGAGCGGCGACGCACCGGGATGGGGCCTGGGTGCGCCGCCGCTCGCTCCGCGTGCTCCACCGGGCCTCGGGCGTCACGCTGAGGGACCCGGCAGCGGAGGTGGGGTCCGCTGCCGCGGGGCGTCGTCCGAGTGCCCGGTGCCGCGCGGCTAGCGGTAGCCGTGCGCCTCGAGGGCGCGGCGGGCCTCGCGCAGCTCGCGCTCGGCGCGGTCCAGGCGCCGGCCGGCGTCCGCGCCGCCGCGAGCGGCCTCGCGCAGGGCTGCCGCCGTCGCCTCGAGCGCGCTGGCCAGGCGCCGCACGGCGGTCCCGGCCGGGCGCGGCAGCTGCACCGCCCGCACGGCGCGGGCAGCGCGGTCGCGGCGGGCGGCCAGCCGGCGTGCGGCGGCGGCCCGGGCGGCCGCATCGCGCCCCGCCAGGGCGCTGCGGTCGGCGCGGCGACCGGTGGCCACGCGCAGGGCGCTGCTCAGCCGGCGGGCGGCGTCCGGGTCCGCGCCCAGCGCGAGGAAGCGGCGCCCGGCGGGCGCGCGCAGGGCGGCGGCGAGCTGGCGGCAGGCCGACGACGCCGTGCCCTCGTCGGGCGCGCGGCACGAGGCGGCCACGAGCCCCCGGTCGCTGCCGCGCACGACGACCGACGCGGCGCCGGCGCCGTCGCTGGCCAGCGGCCCGGCGACCTCGACCGCGGCGAGGCCGCCGATCTCCAGCACCCGCGCGCGGCCGCCGCCCAGCAGGGCGCGCTCGGCGTCGGCGCTCAGGGGCTGGCGCGCGCCCGTGCCGGGTGCCGGGGCCAGGCGTCCGACCGTCGCCACGACGCGCCGGCCGCGCACCAGCGTCTCGCCCGACCAGCGAGCGGTCATGTCGAGGCCGGGCAGCTGCCCCGCGCCGGCCGGCGCGCCGCGCCAGCCCTCGAGGGCGACCTCCGCCGCGCCGGACTGCGCCCGCAGGACCGACGTCGCCGGCAGCTCCTCGTCGCCGCCCGCCACGAGCAGGCCGCCCCCGACGCCGGCCCCGAGGCCGACGACGACCGCGGCGCCGACGAGCAGCGCCCGGCGCCGCACGCCGCCGGCGGCGCCGTCGGTCCTCGTCCCGTCGGCGTCGCCCGGACCCGCGGGCGCCGGCGCGCGCTGCACCAGCGTCGAGAGGCTCCCCACGCCGGCGGGGAGGATCGTCGTGCGCTCCCCCCCGGCGTCGGCGCCGTCGCCCGGGTCGAGCACCACGCCGTCGAGCGCCGCCGACAGCGCCTCGGCGAAGGCCGTGCAGGTCGGCGGGCGCGCCGCGGGGTCCTTGGCCAGCGCGTGGGCCATCGCGGCGTCGACCGCCCGCGGCAGCTCGGGCACCATCGCCGACGGCGCCGGCGGCTCCTGCTCCATGTGCGCCCACAGCAGGCCGGCGTCGGAGTCGGCCTTGAACGGCGGGCGCCCGCAGAGCAGGTGGAAGAGCGTGCACGCCAGCGAGTAGCGGTCCGAGGCGGGCGTCGCCGGCTGGCCGCTGATGACCTCCGGCGCGACGTAGGCCAGCGTCCCGACGAGGTCGCCGCCGTCGGTCAGTGTCGTCGCCGCCGCCCCGCGGGCGACCCCGAAGTCGGTGAGGTAGACGTGGCCCGCGTCGTGGACCTCGTCGAGCGGCAGCAGGACGTTGGCCGGCTTGACGTCGCGGTGGACCAGGCCGCGTGCGTGGGCGACGTCGAGCGCGCTGGCGAGCTGCAGGGCGACCTGGCCGACGCGCTCGGGCTCCAGCGGGCCCGACACTGCGAGCACCTCGCGCAGGTCGGGCCCGTCGAGGTAGCGCATCGCGAGGAACGGCAGGCCGTGGTGCTCGCCCACCTCGTGCACGGGCACGATGTTCGGGTGCTCGATCGCCGCCGCCGAGCGCGCCTCGCGCAGGAAGCGCTCGCGGAACTCGGCGTCCTGCGCGATCGCCGCCGCGACGACCTTGAGCGCGACGACCCGGTCGAGCCGCGGGTCGCGCGCCCGGTAGACGGTCCCCATCCCCCCGCGACCGACGACGCCCTCGATGACGTAGCCGGCCACCTTCGCGCCGGGGAGCAGGTCCCCGGAGAGCAGGGGGAGGTCGCTCATGGACCTCCGGGCGCGGTGGCGTCCGTGCGCGTGGCCGACGGCGCCGCCGTCGACTGGGTGCTGCTCTCCGTGCCCTTCTTGGCCTTCGGCTTGGTGCTCTTCTTCTTCGCGGGCGCCTTGGACGGGCAGGTGACCTTGCGCAGCGACGCGTCCTTGGCCAGGCACCGCGCGGCGCCGAAGGAGATCCGCTGGCTGCGGTTGAGCGACAGCGTCCCGACGACCTCGCGGCCGATCGTGCCCTTCTTGCGCACCCGCACGACGATCTGGCCGCCCGGCGGGATCTGCACGCCGCCGTTGCCCAGGTCGACCTTCAGCGAGCGGCCCTTGATGCCGCTGCGGCGCACGAGCCGGTTGCGCGCGCACAGCCGGCAGACCACGTCGACCCGGCTGCCCGGGGTGAGGTCGAGGATCTGCAGCGTCGGCCCGATCGCCAGGGCGAACTGGTAGTCGCGGAAGGAGACGATCCGCACCCGGGTGCGCACCCGCGGCACCGCGAGCGCCTTCTCCGAGGACTTCGAACGGACCTTCTCGCTCGACGCGCTGCGCACCGTGATGCTCTCGCGGTTGCTGTCCGTCGCGGTCACGAGGACCTGCAGCGCGGCGTTCAGGTCCTTCGACGACGGCGTGTAGACGCGCCCGACCGCGCCGCTGACCGGCAGGCAGCCGCTCGTCGTGCAGCGCAGCCACTGGTAGGCGAAGCGCACGTCGGCGCCCTCCCACGAGCCGGGCTCAGCCGTCAGCCGCCCGCCCGGGACGGCGGTGCCGCCGACCGACGGCTGGGAGACGTTGCGCAGCGCGAGCGCCGAGATGCGGCCCGTCGCCGCCTGCGCGGTGCGCGTGTGGCCGCGCGGCCCGACCGCCGTGACGACGAGCACGAGGTAGCGCCCGCCGTCCTCGCGGTCGACGACCAGCGACGGGCGCTGCTGGCCCGGCAGGTCCACGCAGTCGGTCCCGTCGCGCCGGCCGCACGAGCGCCACTGGTAGCCCAGCGCGACGGCGTTGCGCCAGGTCCCGCCCGTCGCGCGGACCGTCCCGCCGACGCGCTCGTCGCCGCCCACCTGCAGCCCCTCGACGAGCAGCGGGACGAAGGCCGGCACCGTGCCGGTGAGCGAGGAGACCTGGGTGGTCGAGCCGCCGGCGTCGCTGGCGATCTCGCGGACGCGCAGCTGGAGGTCCTGGTCGGCCTCCTGCACGACGTAGGACGGCCCCGCGGCCCCGGGGATCTCGACGCAGGCGCCGTTCTGACAGCGCTCCCAGCGGAACTCGCGACTGGGGTCCTGACCGGCGGCGTAGGTCCCGCGGGCGACCTGGAGCGTCGAGCCCACCTCCGGCGTGCCGACCACCGACGGCGCGCCCGTCGCGACCGGCGCCGACGTGTCGACCACGACGTCGGACTCGCTGGCGGCGACCCGCCCCGAGGCGTCGGCGACCTCCACGCGCACGCGGTGCGGCCCATCGCTGAGCACGCCGGGCCGCGAGAGCGTCAGCGTCGCGCTCGCGGGGCAGGGCGAGATCCGCTGCGCGCAGGTCACCGACTCGGTGTCGACCTCGATGCCGTCGACGAGCAGGCGTGCCGAGCGCACCCCGGACGTGCCGTCGGCGGCGTTGGCCGTCACGGTGAGCGCACCGCCCGGTGCCGTCGCGCTGAACGAGACGTTCGGCGTGTCCGGGTCGTCGAGCGTGAGCTCCACGGACCACACGGTCGCGTCGAGGCTCGGGCAGTTCACCGAGCACGTGACGTCGTAGCGCAGGCCCCGCGTGCCGATCGGCAGGCTCGTCAGGAGCTGGCCGTCGCCGGGCGTGACGGTGGCGTAGGAGGACGAGCCGGAGCTCGTCGTCAGCGTCGTGTCGCCGCCCGGGCGGACCGCGACGACGGCGACCGAGCCGCCGCCCGTCGTGTGGTGCCAGAGGCGCGCGGAGGTGATCGTCGCCGCGCCCGGGGCCGTGAGGACGAGGCTCTTCGTCCCGGTCGCCGCCGCCCCGTGGACCTCGATGCCGGCGCCGCCCGCCGCGCAGTCACGGGTGACCGCGAAGGCCGGTTGTCCGGCCTCCGTGAAGTCGTCCGCGAACCCTGTCGCGGAGGAGCTCTGACGGCACAGCTGGACCTGGTACGTGTCCGCGCTGGCAGATGGCGGACCGATGAGTGCCCCGACTGCGCATGCCAGAAGGACCCCCCAGCCCTTGCGCATGGCCAGATGATCGCACGCCTGCGACACCCGTGACGACTATCCTCCCGAGACCGTGTCCGCACGCGCCACGTCCCGGATGCTGCTCTCCGCGTTCGTCGCGGCGGTCCTCGCCGGTCTCGGGATCGGCCTGCTCGCGGCGGGATCCTCCGATGGCGACGCGGCTCCCGCCGCCAAGCGCGCCACCGCGGCGGCGGCCACCGACGGCAAGCTCGCGGTCGCCGACCTGCCGGAGACGCCGGAGCTGCGACTGGGGACTTCCCCGGCCGCCCCGGTGGTCCGCACCGGCGCGGGGCCCGTCGCCGGCCAGGTGACCCCCGGCCAGAGCGTCCAGCCCGAGCAGGAGCAGGCTCAGCCCCAGACCCAGTCGCCGGCCGCGCCCTCGGGGCCGCAGGTCGACGTGACCGACGAGGTCGTCGAGAGCCCCTGATGGACGCGCGGCCGCAGACGCTGCGGCAGCGCACCCCGGCCGAGCTCAAGCGTCTGGTCGAGCTCGACCGGGCCGGCGACCCCTACCTCGTGCACCGCGACCCGAGCGGCCGGCAGCTCGAGACCGTCCTCCTCCGCGACCGGCTGAGCATCGGCCGCGACCCCGCGTGCGACGTCGCGCTGCCCTGGGACGCCGGCGTCTCGCGCCTGCACGCCGAGCTCGAGCGCGTCGCCGCCTCCTGGGTGCTCGTGGACGACGGCCTGTCGCGCAACGGCACCTGGGTCGGCGAGACCCGGGTGGCCGGCCGGCGCCGGCTCGACGACCAGGACGTCGTGCGCGTGGGCAGCACGCTGCTGCTCTTCCGTGCCCCCGCGCTGCCGGGCGCCGTGGAGGCGACGGCGGTCGAGGCGCCCGCCGCGCCGGCACCCGAGCTCAGCCCGGCCCAGCGCCGGGTGCTGGTGGCGCTCTGCCGCCCGTTCGCCGGCGGCGGTGCCCACGCGCTGCCCGCGACCAACCGCGCGATCGCCGCGGAGCTCGTGCTCTCCGAGGAGGCGGTCAAGACGCACCTGCGCACGCTCTTCCAGAAGTTCGACGTCGGCGACCTGCCCCAGAACGCCAAGCGGGCGCGGGTGGTCGAGCTGGCGCTGCGCTCCGGCGCGGTGACGCCGGGCGACCTCGGCCGCTAGTGCAGGCGTTCCATCGCGAGCGCGATGGCGTTGAGCACGGCGGCGGCGTTCGTGCGCAGCTCGGCCGGGAGCGCGGCGAAGAGCTCGGCCCGGCGGTCGCGCATCGCCCGGCGCTTGGCCTGGGCCAGCGCGCGACCCTGCTCGGTCAGGACGACGCGGACGACCCGCCGGTCGTCCGCGGCCCGGATGCGCTCGACGATGCCGCGGTGCTCGAGCCCGTCGATCATCCGCGTCGCACTCGGGGCGCTCACGCCGGCCGCCTGCGCCAGCGCGGAGACCGACAGCGGTTGCTCGTCGAGCACGAGCGGCTCGAGCAGGTGGTACTGCGAGAAGCTCAGCTCGGGCACCTCGGGCGCCCGGTTGGCGCGGCCGCGGGCGCGGCGCTGGGCCCGGACGAACGCGTCGACGGCCTCGGCGAAGGCCGTGGCCTCGGGCTCGGGCGTGTCGCGCGTGGTCGCAGCCATGAGGCAGGGCAGAAGATAGCGCGCCTACGGGTCTGTGCCACGCCGCCGCAGGGCGTGCAGCTCGACCTCGTCCCCGCCCGGGGCGGCCGTCGTGGCGCGCCGCCACCGGCGCCGGAGCATCGGCCACAGCTCGGCCGCCCCGGCGCGTCCGGGGTCCGCGACGAGCGCCTCGCCGTCGGGCGCCACCAGGAGCGGCAGCGCGCGGGCCAGGTCCTCGGCGTTGTCGCGCCGGTAGAGCACGTCGGCCGCCACCAGGAGGTCGAACGGGTCGTGGCGGTGGTGCTCGGCGAGGTCGGGCCAGCGGGCGACCGCGACCTCCGCCGTCTGCTCGTTGAGGGCGATCGTGTGCGCCGCGAAGGCGGCGGCGCACGGATCCGCGTCCGTGGCGAGCACCGTCGCGCCCTGGCGCGCGGCGACCGCGGAGGCGATGCCCAGCCCGCAGCCGAGCTCCAGCACGCGCTTGCCGCGCAGGTCGCGGCCGGCCAGCTCGTGCGCGAGGGCCAAGCCGCTCGGCCACGGCGCCGCCCAGTACGGCGCCTCCCACCCGAGCTCGGCGACCTCCTCGCGCAGCGCCGGCCAGTCGTCGGGCTTCACGGCGACGACGGCGCCGCCGGGGACCTCCACCTTGCGCAGCTCGAGCTCGAGCAGCGTGCGCGGGATGGGCGCCATCGGCCCGCGCAGCTCGCGCAGGCGCTCCACGAGCGACTCGCGCAGGGCGTCCAGCGAGCGGGACGGGGTCGCGAGCGGCGCCATCGGCCCGCAGGCTGCCCGCCGGGGCCGGACCCCAGCCGCACCCCCGCGCCATCATGGCCGCGTGCCGACCGTCCAGCGCTCCGCCGGCCTGCTCCTGCACCGCCGTGCCGCCGACGGCACGCGGGAGGTCCTGCTCGGGCACATGGGCGGGCCGTTCTGGGCGCGCAAGGACGACGGCGCCTGGTCGATCCCCAAGGGCGGCGGCGAGCCCGGCGAGGACGACGAGGCCACCGCGCGCCGCGAGTTCCAGGAGGAGCTCGGCCTGCCCGTGCCCGACGGCGAGCTCGTCGCGCTCGGCGAGGTGCGCCAGTCCTCGGGCAAGCGCGTCACGGCCTTCGCCCTCGAGGCCGACCTCGACGTCTCGACGATCACGCCGGGGACGTTCGAGATGGAGTGGCCTCCGCGCTCGGGCCGCCTGCAGGCGTTCCCCGAGATGGACCGCGCGGCGTGGATGGACCTCGACGTCGCGCGGCGGCGGATCGTCAAGGGGCAGGCGCCGTTGCTGGACCGGCTGCTCGAGCAGACGGCCGCGACGCCGGGCGCCGGCGGCTAGCGCCGCGCGGAGGTGCGCCGGTGCGCGGCGGTCTCCGCCTCGGCCAGCACGGCCGACAGGGCGGCCCGCGCCCGTGGCGGGACCGAGGCGAAGCGCACGCCCGAGCGCCCGGCCTGCTCGCGGACGACCTCGCCGCGCAGCGCGAACCGTCCGTGCCCGCCGGGCAGCGTGATCAGGAGCTCGACGTGGCGCGGCAGGCCGATGCAGGCGAGGAGGGCCCCGTCGTCGGAGAGGTCGACGCAGTGGGTCGTCGTCGCCTCGCCGTGCTCGTCGAGCGGGCGGACCGTGACGCCGAGCGGCAGGCGCAGGCGCCGGCTGGCACGGCGGTCGCACGCGGGGTGGCTGGGCGGCGAGGCGGGCTGCAGGACGGCGGCCGGGACGTTCATCTCACGCTCGGTCTTCGGCACAAGGTCCGCGGGCTCTGAGCATCTGGTGCGTGCCCCACCCCCAAGGGGAAGGTGGAGGGCGTCCAGTGGTCCATCTGCGACCGTTCGTCGCACGGCCGTCGGATGAACGGCAGTCACCTGTACGTTGCCGTTCCGACGCCTAGGAGTGCCCTCCTGACGCCCCGGCCCGCCCCGCCGGGGCGTCGCGTCTGCCCTCAGGTCGCCGCGAGCAGGCGCGGCGCGACCTGCTTCTTGCGGCTCATGACGCCCGGCAGGTCCAGGACGTCGTCGACGGCCCGGGTGTCGAAGGCGCGCTCGGCCGCCGCCACGTCACCGGCCACCACGAGCCGGGTGCCCTTGCCCACCACGTCGGTGACCATGAGGGCGAAGATCCGGTGGGCGTCGCGCTCGCAGCGGTCGCGCACCGCCTGCAGCAGCTCCTCGTCGCGGTCGGCGAGGCCGTCGCCGACGACCTCGACCTGCGCGATGGCCAGCGTCTGGCCGCCCGGCAGCTCGTAGCTCTTCGCGTCGCGCTGCACGAGCTCGTCGGCGGTGTAGCGCGTCAGGTCGGAGGACGCCTTGAACATCGCGCTGCCGAACTCGACGGGGTCGAGGCCGAGCAGGTCGCCCAGGTCCTCGGCCATGACGCGGTCGCGGTCGGTGGTCGTCGGCGAGTTGAGGATCACCGTGTCGGACAGCAGCGCGGCGAGGAGCATGGTCGCCGTCTCGCGCGTCGGCTCGACGCCGTGGCTGCGGAAGCGCTCGGCCACGAGCGTGCTCGTCGAGCCCACCGGGTCGAAGGTCGCCGTCACCGGGAGCTTGGTCTCGATCGAGCCGATGTGGTGGTGGTCGAGGATCTCGACGATCTCGGCGTGCTCGATGCCCTGGACGGCCTGCGCCTGCTCGGCGTGGTCCACGAGGATCACGCGGCGCGGGCGCGGACGCACGAGCTCGGCGCGGGTGACGAGGCCGATCGGCCGCCGGTCGCCGTCGACCACCACGGCGCCGCGGTAGGAGACGTCCTTGACCTCCTCCTGCACGTCGCTGATGAGGTCGTCGGGCCGGGCGGTCAGCGGGTCGCGGTCCAGCAGCGCCTTGCACGGCGTGGACAGCGTGACCATGCGGCCCGCGACGTAGGAGTCCAGCGACGTGCGGATGACCGCGGTGTGGTGCTCCTCGGCCGCCTCGAGCAGCCCCTCGCAGGGCTCGGCGTCGTTGGAGAGGATGAGCAGCGCGACCTCGGTCTCCACCGCGCGCAGCTGCGCGTCGGGCCGGTCGCCCACGACCGCCACGTCGCCCTCGGCGACGTCGCGCAGCAGCGAGGAGACGTCCATCGCCAGGACCCAGACGCGGCCGGCGGCGCGGTGGTCCTCGGGGGCGTAGAGGACCTCGCCGGCGACGCCCTCGACGATCTCGTCGACCTTCGTCGGCGACTGCAGCCGCGAGGCCTCGCGCGACTCGCGCACGTAGCGGCGGGCCAGGCGCTCCTCGGTCAGGACGCCGAGCAGGACGCCGTCGTCGTCGACGACGGGCAGGAGCTCGAGGCCCTCGGAGACCATGAGCTGGCCCGCGTCGCGCACCGACTCCTCGTGGGAGACCGACGGGAAGCTCGAGCGCATGACGTCCTCCACGCGCAGCAGGACGTGCTCGAGCAGCATCGGCAGCTCGGCGCCGCTGCGGTCCAGGGCCCACGACGTCTGCGGGTTGAGCTCGCCCAGGCGGCAGGCGACGTACTCGCAGGAGTCGTCGATCGCGCCCTTGAGCTCGGCGTAGCCGATCGCTGCCGCGATGGAGTCCGTGTCCGGGTTGCGGTGACCGACGACGTGCACGCGCGGCTTGTCGCTCTCGCGGGGCACGGCCGTCTCCTCAGGTGCGGGCAGCTGCGTGGTCAAGACGGGCAGCGTAGGAAATGCGGCGCCCGGGGGTCGTCCTCGTCGCCCCCGTAGCCTGCCCGGCGTGGGCACGCTCCCCACCCCCGACGTCTGGCGCAGCTGGCCCGACGGCATGCTGCAGGCGCTGCTGGCCAGCGTCGTCGACGCCGTGTACGTCGTGGATCCCGACGGGCGCGTGCTCTTCGCCAACCCCGCCGCGGTGCTGACGCTGGGCTACGACGACGCGGGCGAGCTGCTCGGCCGCCTCAGCCACCCGACGATCCACTACAAGCGCCCCGACGGCACGCCGTTCCCCGACGAGGAGTGCCCGCTGCTGCGCCCGCGGGCCACCGGCGAGGCGGTGCAGGTCGAGCAGGACTGGTTCGTGCGCCGCGACGGCTCGATGGTCCCCGTCGCCTACTCCTCCTCGCCGCTGCAGATGGCCGAGGGCCGCGGCGCGGTCGTCGTCTTCCGCGACATCTCCGAGCGCCTGGAGGCCGAGGAGGCCCGGCTGCGCGAGGGCATCGCCCGCTCGTTGGCCGAGGAGCTCGAGGCCTCCCGGGCGCGCATCGTCGCCGCGGCCGACGCCGAGCGCCGCCGCATCGGCCGCGACCTCCACGACGGCGCCCAGCAGCGCCTCGTGCACCTGCTCATGCTCCTGCAGGGCGCGACGGCGCGGGTCGGCGAGGACGACGAGGCCGTCCGCGACGCCCTCGGCGAGGCCGCGGGCCACGCCCGCGAGGCCGTGCAGGAGCTGCGCGAGCTCGTCGCCGGCATCCATCCCGCGATCCTCACCAACCGCGGGCTCGGCGCGGCCGTCGAGGCCCTCACCGCCCGCTCGCCCCTGCCCGTGGCCATCGACGTCCCGGACCGCCGCTGGCCCGCCCCGGTGGAGGTGAGCGCCTACTTCGTCGTGGCCGAGGCGCTCACGAACGCGGCCAAGCACGCCGCGCAGGCGGGCGCCTCGCGCGCGTGGGTGCGCGCGTCGGACTGCGACGGTCGCCTGCTCGTCGAGGTGGGCGACGACGGCCCCGGCGGCGCGGCGGTGGGCGCGGGGAGCGGGCTGACCGGCCTGGCGGACCGCGTGGCGGTGCTGGGCGGGACGCTGGAGGTGGTCTCGCCGGTGGGCGGCGGGACGGTGGTGCGGGCGGGGTTGCCGGTGGAGGGCGGGGCGTGAGGGCGTGCCGCTCGGGCTCGGGCTCGGGCTCGTGCCGTCGCGGCCTGGCACGTAGGGAGAGGGAGAGCGAAGCCGCCACCGGGTTCGCGGGGCGGATCCGAGCCCGATGACGCCTCGTGCATGTCCTGCATGCACGAGGCGTCAACCAGGCCGACCTCGGCTCCCGCGGCGGTCCGCTCGCACGCCGGTCCGGGCTCTGGCCGTCGCTGGTTCACACGGAGGAAGAGGACGGCGAAGCCGCCACCGGGTTCGCGGGGCGGATCCGAACGCCGACGCGCCCGCGCCGGGGAGGTGCGACCGCTTCTGCACCCCTGGGATGCACAAGGGGTCACACCTCGCCCCGCGCCGCCGCGAGCGACCGGCCCTCCCCTCCTCAGTGCCGAACAGCGAACGCCACGAGCACCGCGAGCCACCCGCACGGAGCTCCACCCCCTCGTGGCGCTCCGCTCGAGCGATCCCCCGGGCTTGTGCCGGCGCGGCCTCGCACGTCGGGAGAGGGAGGGCGGGCCGCCGCCGGGTTCGCGGGGCGGATCCGAGCCCGATGACGCCTCGTGCATGTCCTGCATGCACGAGGCGTCACGCAGAGGCCGGGCATCGGCTCCCTTCCCCTCCTCAGTGCCGGACCCCGAGCGCGAGGAGGACCGCGAGCGACCCGCGCGGAGCTCCACCCACACGGACCCCCACCCCGCGCGACCCCCCCTACGACGCCCGCAGCTTCGCCAGCACCGCCATCACCCGCCGGTGCTCCGTGGGCGCCCGGTCGAGCTCGAGCTTCGTGAAGATCCCCGTGACGTGCTTCTCCACGGCGGCGGGGGTGACGCCGAGGACCTCCGCGATGCCGTGGTTGGACTTGCCCTCGGCCATCAGGGCGAGGACCTCGCGCTCGCGGGTGGTGAGGTCGTCGAGGCGGCTGTCGCTGCGCCGGCGGCCGACCATGCGCTGGACGACCTCGGGGTCGAGGACGGCGCCGCCCTCGGCGACGCGGCGGACGGCCTCGGCGAGCGCGCCGGCGTCGGCCACGCGGTCCTTGAGCAGGTAGCCGACGCCGCGCGGGTCGTCGGCGACGAGGGCCAGCGCGTAGTGCTCCTCGAGGTACTGGGAGAGCACGAGGATGCCCATGCGCGGCAGCTCGCGGCGGAGGTCCTGGGCGGCGCGCAGGCCGTCGTCGGTCATCTCCGGCGGCATCTGGACGTCGACGACCGCGACGTCCGGGCGGTGCTCGAGGGCGAGGGCGCGCAGCTCGTCGGCGTCGGCGGCCTCGGCCACCACGTCGAAGCCCAGGTCCTGCAGCAGGCGCACGACGCCCTGGCGCAGGAGCGCCTGGTCCTCGGCGACGAGCACGCGCAGCGCGTCCACGCCCCCAACGTACTCGCCGCGCCCCGACCTCCGGAGAACCCGACGTCGCGCGTCCGGCGCGCCCGCCGTGGCGCCTGCGGAGGGGACCTCGCGTCCAACCACCTGGCCCGGAGGTCGGGACCGGCGGGCCATGCCTCCGGCCCGCCCCGCGGTCGAGCATCTTCCCCGTCCGGCGAGCCCGGACGCCCGCCTACGACCCAAGGAGACGCGCATGGCCGTCGAGCCGAAGCTGAGCGACGCAGAGATCGCCAGCCTGATGGAGATCCCGCACCCCACGAAGGAGATGGGGGACGCGATCTACGGGCAGACGAAGGTCTTCCCCGACTACCAGGCCGAGCCCGGCGAGACCTACCTCGGGATGGTGCACGGCATCGTCCACGAGTCCTCGGTCTCGTTCGTGGCCGTCCTGCTCGCGATCCGCGCGCTCAAGAAGGGCTTCGACTCGAGCCTCTACTTCTTCGGCATCGGCTCGCTGAACTGCCTGCAGACCCGCGGCTTCCCGACGGTCGGCAACGAGCTGTTCCCGGGCATGCGCAACGAGAACGCGCAGCTCGAGCGCTTCATCGCCGACGGCGGCAAGGTCTTCGCGTGCCGGCTCGGCCTGGCGCTGCACGGCGCGCGCGAGGAGGACCTCATGGAGGGCGTCATCCCGTGCCACCCGCTGGACATGCAGGACGCGATGATCGAGTACTCCCGCAAGGGCGCGATCATCAACACGACCTGGATGTTCTAGGCGTGGACCTCGAGCTGCGCAGCGAGCTCGCGGTCCTGGGTCTGCGCTCGCGCCCGCCGGTGGCCCGGCGGGCGGGGGCGGGGCCCAGCGACGACGGGCACTGGTCCCTCGACGGGGCGGCGGCGACGCTGCCCGTCATCGAGAGCTCGCCCTTCGAGCTGCGCGAGGGCGGCGTCCTGACCCGGGACGGCGTCGTCGTCGAGGACGCGCTGCTCGAGCCGATCGTCCGCCCGCGCTTCTACGACCTGCAGACCGCGGACGGCATCCCCTACGAGCAGCTCGCACGCCTGCACGGCACCGAGGTGCTCGCCACCACGGTCGTGCAGACGTGCGTGCGCTACACCGCCGAGTCGACGCGCTGTCGCTTCTGCACGATCGAGCAGTCCCTGCGCGCCGGCGCCACGACCCAGGTCAAGCGCCCCGACCAGCTCGCCGAGGTCGCCGAGGCCGCGGTGCGCCTCGACGGGGTCCGCCAGGTCGTGATGACCACCGGGACGTCCAACGGCGCCGACCGCGGCGCCAAGCACCTCGCCCGCTGCGTCCGGGCGATCCTCGAGCGCGTGCCGGGCCTGCCGATCCAGGTGCAGATCGAGCCGCCCGTCGAACTCGGCTGGATCCAGCGCCTCAAGGACGCCGGCGCCACCGCGGTCGGCATCCACGTCGAGTCGCTGGACCAGGAGGTCCGCGAGCGCTGGACGCCCGGCAAGGCGACCGTGTCGCTCGCGCGCTACGAGGAGGCCTGGCGCGAGGCGGTGCGCGTCTTCGGCCACAACAAGGTCTCGACCTACCTCCTGGTCGGCCTGGGCGAGGACCCCGACGAGCTCGTCGCCGGCGCCGAGCGCCTCATCGCGATGGGCGTCTACCCCTTCGTCGTCCCCTACCGGCCGCTCGAGGGCTCGCTGGCCCACGCCGACGGCGTCCCCGCGCCGGACCCGCTGACGCTCATGCGCGTCACGCGCAAGGTCGCGCGGGCGCTGAAGGCGGCGGGGATGCGCGGCGTCGACCAGGGCGCGGGCTGTGCGGCCTGCGGCGCCTGCTCGGCGCTCGGCGGGGCGTGCGGGTGAGCACCGCGACCCTCACCCACCTGCGCGTCGTCCGCGCCGAGGACGACCCGCGGCGCCTCGCGGCCTACCACGCGATGCGCCGCCGGGCCTTCGTCGAGCAGCAGGGGCTCTTCGCCCGCGAGGACCTCGACGACCACGACGCGGCGCCCGGCATCCGGGTGCTCGTGGCCGTCGACCACCACGGCGACGTCCTGGGCGGCGTGCGCCTGCACCCCGTCGGCGACGACCCGGCGCTGGGGTGGTGGCGCGGCAGCCGGCTGGTCTGCTCGGAGGTCCTCGGGCTGCGCCGCGGAGCTGTCGGGGCGGCGCTCGTGCGCGCGGCCTGCGGCGAGGCGCGCCGGGCCGGCGCGCTGCGCTTCGACGCGCACGTCCAGGCCCGCCACGCCTCGTTCTTCGCGCGGCTCGGCTGGGACGACGTCCGCGCCCTCGACGTCGGCGGCGCCGCCCACCGCCTCATGCGCTGGCCCGTGCTGCGCCTCGCCGCCCTGGCGCAGTCGACGAAGGCGCCGCTCGGCCCGCTGCTGGCCGAGGCGCTGGGCACCCCGGCGCCGTGGCTGGGCGACGACGGCGTGCCGGTCGCCGGCAGCGACCTCGTCGCCTGCACCGACGCGATCCTCCCGGCGATGGTCGACGGCGACCCGGAGTGGGCCGCCTGGTGCGCGATGCTCGTCACGGCCCACGACCTGTCCGCCATGGGCGCGTCCCCCGTCGGGGCGCTCGACGCCCTCGCCGCCCCCGACGCCGAGCACGCGCAGCGCCTCGTGCGCGGCCTGCGCGCCGGCGCCGACGCCTTCCGCCTCCCCGTCCTCGGCGGCCACACGCAGCTCGGCGTGAGCGCCGCGCTCAGCGTCAGCGGCCTGGGCCGCACGACGCACCCCGTCCCCGCCGGCGGCGGCACGGCGGGCGACACGCTCTCGGTCACGGCCGACCTGCACGGCGGCTGGCGCAGGGGCTACGGCCACCGCCAGTGGGACTCGTCGACCAGCCGCTCGCGCGACGAGCTGGCCCAGATGCTCGACGCGGTCGGCGTCGCCCGCCCGCGCGCCGCCAAGGACGTCTCCATGGCCGGCGTCGTCGGGACGACCGGCATGCTCGCCGAGGCCTCGGGCTGCGGCGCGGAGCTCGACGTCGCCGCCATCCCGCGCCCCCCCGGCACCGACGCGGGTGACTGGCTGACCTGCTTCCCCGGCTTCGCGATGGTCACGGCCGACCGCCGCGACGCCCCGCCGCTGCCCGCCGGGCCCGCGACCGGCGCGGCGTGCGGCGTCCTGACGAGCACCCCGGGCGTGCGCCTGCGCTGGCCCGACGGCGACGTCACCACCGCCATCCCCGCCGGCGTCACGGGGCTCGGCCCCGCCGCCCCGACCCAGGAGCCCACCGCATGAGCGAGATCACCATCACCGCCGCCGCCGCGCCGTTCGACCGCGACCTCGACGCCGGCCTGGCCCGCATCGCCGGGATCGTCGACGAGGCGCGCGCCGCGGGCACCGACCTGCTCGTGCTGCCCGAGGCGGCGCTGGGCGGCTACGTCGAGACGCTCCACGGCGCCGTCGACGACCCGCCGCCGGCGCTGGACCCCGACGGCCCGGAGGTCCGCCGCGTCGCCGAGCTGGCCGGCAGCGACATGACGATCTGCGTGGGCCTCTGCGAGGACGGCGGCGACGGGATCCGCCACAACGTCGCCGTGGCGCTCCACGACGGCGAGGTCCTGCACCTGCACCGCAAGGTCCACATGCCGCTCGACGAGGGGCGCTTCACGACGCCGGGCGACCGCCTCGCCGCGTTCGACACCCCGGTCGGCCGGATCGGGATGCTCATCTGCTACGACAAGGCCTTCCCGGAGGCGTCGCGCACGCTGGCCCTCGACGGCGCCCAGGCGCTGTGCTTCCTCAGCGCCTGGCCGTGCAGCGCCACCAACGCCGCCGAGCGCCTCGAGGACGACCGCCAGTGGCGCCGCTCGGAGCTGTGGGACCGCTCGCGTGCCGCGGAGAACTCGCTCGTCGTCGCCTCGGCCAACCAGACCGGGAGCTTCGGCAAGCTGCGCTTCCTCGGCGGCGCGCGCATCACGAACCCCAACGGCGACGTCGTCGCCGCCACCGGCACCGGCCCGGGCCTGGCGACGACGACGCTCGACCTCGACGCGACCGTCGAGCGCGCCCGCCGCGCGCTGTCGCCCATCCGCGACCTGCGCCCGGACACCTACCGCACGGCCGAGCCGCTGCTCGCCTAGCCCAGGAGCCCCGCCATGCCCGAGGTCCACCTCGTCGTCCGCTGGCCGGACGGCACCGCCCAGCGCTGCACCTCGCCCTCGACGGCGATCGAGCGCTTCCTCGCCCCCGCAGGGCGCTACCCGGCCGAGGAGTTCGTGCGCCGCGCGACCGCGGGCCTCGACGCCGCCGGCGAGCGCGTGCGCGAGCGCTACGGCTTCCGCTGCACGGCGGCCGAGGCGCAGGCCGAGGCGATCCGCGACGCGGCGGCGCTCCACACCGAGGCGCCGGACGCCACGGTCGTCGTGGAGTCGCTGAAGCGCGCGGCCGGCCGGCGGCGCTTCCCCGCCCCCGAGCGCCTGGGCGGCCACCGCCCGGTGGTCGTCGTGGGCGCCGGCCAGGCGGGCCTCGCCGTCTCCTGGCACCTCAAGGCGCGCGGGATCGACCACGTCGTGCTCGAGCGCGACCGCATCGCCTCGAACTGGCGCGACCAGCGTTGGGACGCCTTCTGCCTGGTCACCCCGAACTGGCAGTGCCGCCTGCCGGGTCACCCGTACGCCGGGCCCGAGCCGGACGGCTTCATGGTCAAGGACGACATCGTCGCCTACGTGGAGGACTACGCCGCGTCGTTCGCGCCGCCGGTCCTGGAGGGCGTCGCCGTCGACGCCGTGGAGCGCCGCGGCGACCTCTTCCTCGTGCGCACGCCGCGGGGCGAGCTCACCGCCGATGCCGTCGTCCTGGCCGTGGGCGGCTACCACGTGGCGAAGGTCCCGCCGCTGGCCTCGGCGCTGCCCGCGCACGTCGCCCAGGTCCACTCCTCCCAGTACCGCAACGCCGATGCGCTGCCCGACGGTGGCGTGCTCGTCGTCGGCTCGGGCCAGTCCGGTGCCCAGATCGCGGAGGACCTGCACCTCGCCGGGCGCCAGGTCCACCTGTGCGTCGGCAGCGCACCGCGCGTCGCGCGCTTCCACCGCGGCCGCGACGTCGTCGCCTGGCTGGAGGACATGGGCCACTACGAGATGCCCGTGGACGAGCACCCCGAGGGCACGGGCGCGCGGCGCGAGCCCAACCACTACGTCACGGGCCGCGACGGCGGGCGCGACATCGACCTGCGCGCCTTCGCCGCGCAGGGCATGGCGCTGCACGGCCGGCTGCTGGGCGCCCGGGGCGCCGTCCTGCAGACCGGCGGTGACCTGCGCGCGAACCTCGACGCCGCCGACGCGACCAAGCGCCGCATCGAGGAGACGATCGACCGGTGGATCGCGGCGCAGGGCATCGACGCCCCGCCGGCCGTCCCCTACTCCCCGGTGTGGGCACCGCCGGCCAGCGCCGACGCCCCCGGGGCGCTGGACCTGGACGCCGCCGGCGTGCGCACCGTCGTCTGGGCGACGGGCTTTCGCAGCGACTGGTCGTGGGTGCGCATCCCGGAGGCCTTCGACGCCACCGGCTACCCCGCGCACGACCGCGGCGTGACGCGCGTTCCCGGCCTCCACGTCCTGGGCCTGCCGTGGCTGCACACGTGGGGCTCGGGGCGCTTCGCCGCCGTCGGCCGCGACGCCGCACACCTGGCCGAGCGGATCGCCGCGGCGCTGCCGGCCGGCGCCCCGGTGCGCGTCGCGTAAGCGCGCAGACGCCGGCGTGGCCGCATGCGGCGCTACGGTCCCTCCTGTGACCGACGCCGCGCCGGCGCACCCCGAGCAGGAGCCCGACCTCGCGCGGCACCTCGGCCTGCTCATCCAGAGCGTCGGCGACTACGCGATCTTCCTGCTCGACCAGCGGGGCTACGTGCAGACGTGGAACCGCGGGGCCGAGCGGATGAAGGGCTACCGGGCCGACGAGATCATCGGCCGCCACTTCTCGACCTTCTACCAGCAGGAGGACGTCGAGCGCGACCACCCCGGCGACGAGCTGGCGATCGCCACGGCGGAGGGCCGCTACGAGGAGGAGGGCTGGCGCGTGCGCAAGGACGGCTCGCGCTTCTGGGCCAACGTCACGATCACCGCGATCCGCGACCACGACGGCACGCTGCTGGGCTTCGGCAAGGTCACCCGCGACCTGACCGCCCGCCGGCTGTCCGAGGAGCAGCTGCGGGCGAGCGCGGCGACGCTCCAGGAGGCCAACCAGGAGCTCGACCAGTTCCGCCGCCTGGTCGCCAGCGTCCGCGACTACGCCATCTTCATGCTCGACGCCGGCGGCTTCATCGCGTCGTGGAACGCCGGCGCCCAGAACATCAAGCAGTACGCGGCCGAGGAGGCGATCGGCCGCCACTTCTCGATCTTCTACACCCAGCCCGACAAGGACCGGGACCACCCGGCCTACGAGCTCCAGGTCGCGGCGGCCGAGGGCCGCTACGAGGAGGAGGGCTGGCGCGTGCGCAAGGACGGCTCGACCTTCTGGGCGAGCGTCACCATCACCGCCGTGCGCAACGACCACGGCGTGCTGGTCGGCTTCGCCAAGGTCACCCGCGACCTCACCGAGCGCCGCGCCGCCGAGGAGGAGCTGCGCCGCACCCAGGAGCGCCTGCGCCGCTCCAACCACGACCTCCAGCAGTTCGCCGCCGTCGCCGCGCACGACCTCTCCGAGCCGCTGCACACGGCGGCCGGCTTCGCCGACCTGCTCGTGCGCCGCGAGGGCGACCGGCTGAGCGCCGAGGGCCGCGAGGTCCTCGACCAGCTGACCGCGTCGGTCGGGCGCATGCGCGACCTCATCTCCGACGTCCTGTCCTACGCGCGGCTCGTCGACGTGCCCTCCGCGCCGGCGACGGTGCAGCTGCGTCCCGCGGTCGAGCGCGTCGTGGCGGCGCTCGAGGCCGCCATCGACGAGCGCGGCGCGCGGGTCGAGCTCGACGTGCCCGAGGGCGCCGCCGTCAGCGCCGACGTCATGAGCGTCGAGCTCGTCCTGCAGAACCTGCTGGCCAACGGCCTGAAGTTCGGCGACGGCGACACGCCGCTGATCACCATCGCGGCGGAGCCCGAGCGCGACGGCTGGTGCATCGCCGTGACCGACAACGGCAGCGGCATCCCGGTCGCCGACCAGGACCGCATCTTCGGCGCCTTCGAGCAGGTCGACGGCGCGCGGGCCGACCGCGGGTCGGGACTGGGCCTCGCCATCGCCCGCCGGCACGTCGACCGCTACGGCGGGCAGATCGGCGTCCAGTCGTCGCCCGGCAGCGGCAGCCGCTTCTTCTTCTGGCTGCCGGGCGCCTGAGCGCCTAGGCGTCCGCGCCGAGCGCAGCGCGGATCGCGTCGTGCAGCCCCGAGGCGGTCGTCGCCTTGGTGCAGAAGCCATCGGCCCCCATGCTCGCGGCGAACGGCTCGAGCTCGGCCGCGGGGAGGCTCGAGATGAGCACGACGCGCATGCCGTCCGCGGCGGCGCGGAACTGGTCCACCAGCTCGCGCGTGATCTGGCCGCCGGGCAGGACGACGTCGAGCAGCAGGACGTCGGGCTGCAGCTCGGCGGCCTTCGCGAGGCCCGCCGCCTCGTGGTCGACCATCTCCACGAGCTCGAGGTCCGGCGCGTCGGAGAGCCACCCGGCGACGAGCCGCGGGAAGCCGATCGCGTCGTCGCACAGGAGCACGCGGGCCGGGTCCATCGGCTGGCGACCCTAGCGAGCGGAGGTCCTCATCGCGGCGCGGCGGGCCCCCGCCGCGCCACCTGCGTCATCAGTAGGACTTCGGCAGTCCGAGCGTGTGCTCGGCGACGTAGTTGAGGATCATCTCGCGGCTCACCGGGGCAGTACGGGTCAGTCGTACGCCCCAGTACATGTCCGTGAGGCCGTACTCGAGGGCGACGCCGTTGCCGCCGTGGGTCTGGATGGCCTGGTCGACGCACCTGATCGCGGCCTCGGCGGCCGCGTACTTCGCGATGTTGCACGCCTCGCCCGCGGGCAGCCCGGCGTCGTACAGCGCGCACGCCTTCCACGTCTGGGTGCGCGCGAGCTCGAGCTCGATCGCGCACTGGGCCAGCGGGTGCGAGATGCCCTGGTGCGCGCCGATCGGCGTCTTCCACACGACGCGCTCGCGCGCGTATTCGGCGGCGCGCTTGAGCGCGAGGTCGCCGGCGCCCACCGTGATCGCCGCGCCCATGATCCGCTCCGGGTTGAGCCCGTCGAAGATCGCGCCCAGCCCGCCGGTCTCGCCGCCGATGAGCCGGTCCTCGTCGACCTCGACGTCGTCGAAGAACAGCGTCCACTGCCTGTCGGCGTTGCGCAGCGCCGTCGGGATGTGCTGGCGGGTGAGGCCCGGCGCGTCGACGTCGACGATGAGCGGCAGCGGCAGCCCGAGCGAGCCGTCGTCGAGCTTGCGCCGTGCGATGACGAGGATCCCGTCGGCGTCCTCCACGCCCGAGATGTAGGTCTTCTGGCCGTTGAGCACCCACTTGGAGCCGGCCTTGCGCGCGTGCGTGGCCAGGTTGTGGGAGTTCGAGCCGGCGTCGGACTCCGTGATGGCGAAGGCGAGCTTCGTCGTGCCCGCGGCGATGCCGCGCAGCCAGCGGTCCTGCTGCTCGGGGTTGCCGTGGCGCGTGAGGATCGACCCGGCGATCGCGGGCGACACGACGATGAGCAGGAGGCTGCAGCCGGCACGGGCGATCTCCTCGCCGACGATCGCCAGGCCGCGCATGCCCAGCCCGCCGCCGCCGAACTCCTCCGGGATGTTGGCCCCGAGGTAGCCCTTCTCGGCCAGCGCGTCCCACAGCTCGGTCGGCGGCTCGCCCGCCTCGTTGCGGTCGCGCATGTAGGCCGGGCCGAACTGCGAGGCGACCCCGGCCACGCCCTGGCGCAGCAGCTGCTCCTCGTCGGACTCGACGAGCGGGAGGACGGGCGGTGCGGTGGTGGCGGACACGCCGTCAACCCTAGTCCCCGCCGAGCAGCAGGTCGCAGTACCCGTCGGCGACCTCCTCGGGGCTCAGCCGCCCGCGGGGCCGGAACCACTGGGCGGTGTGGTTGACCATGCCCAGCAGCGCGGACAGCGCCAGGCGGCGGTCGACGAGCTCGGAGCCACAGCGGTCCAGGACGTCCTCGACGAGGCGCTCGAAGGCCTTGCGCGCCGCGCGGACCTGCTTCCACTGCTCGCCGCGCTCGACGACGTGGCGGACCTGCTGGAAGACGAGCAGGTGGTCGCGGTGCTCGACGACGTGGGCGACCCACAGGCGCACGAGCGCGCGCAGCTGCTCCTCGGGCGCCTGGTCGGCCTCGAGCAGCGCGCGGGCGTCGTCGAGCAGCGGGTCCATGAGCTGGTCGCAGATCGCGATGAGCAGCGCCTCCTTGGACCCGACGTAGTGGTAGAGGCCGCCGGCGGCGATGCCGGCCTCCTCGGCCAGCTCCTGCATGGTCGTCTGCTCGTAGCCGCGCGTGGCGTACACGCGGGCCGCCGCGAGCACGACCTCCTGGCGCCGGCGGTCGTAGCGGGCGCGCAGCGCGGGGCGTGTCGGCGGCGTGGCCAAGAGGGCGGGACTGTAGCGGCCCGGATTCCGAACGGCGAGTCGAACTTCGAATCGTCATTCGGACTTCTGCGCTACAGTCGCGCCGTGCACTTCGACCTGGACGACGACACCGAGCTGCTGCGGCGCACGGTCCGCGACTTCGCCGACAGCGAGGTGGCGCCGCAGGCCGAGGAGCTCGACCGCACCAAGGCCTTCCCCTACGAGCTCGTGGCGAAGATGGGCGAGCTCGGGTGGATGGGGATCCCGTTCGCCGAGGACGTGGGCGGCGCCGGCGGCACGTCGCTGCAGTACGCGCTGGCCGTCGAGGAGCTCGCGCGCGTCGACTCGTCGGTGGCGATCACGATGTGCGCGCACACGTCGCTGGGCACGCAGCCGATCAACCTCTTCGGCAACGCGCGCCAGAAGGAGGAGCTCATGCCCGACCTCTGCGCGGGGCGCAAGCTCGGGTCCTTCGGCCTCACCGAGCCCGAGGCGGGCTCGGACGCCGGCAACGTCCACACCCGCGCGAACGAGCGTGGCGGCGTCTTCACGATCAACGGCGCCAAGCAGTTCATCACCAACGCTGGCACCGACATCTCCGGCCACGTGGCGATCACCGCCGTCACGGGCACCGGCCCGGACGGCAAGAAGGAGGTCTCGAACCTCATCGTCCCGTACGGCACGCCGGGCTACGAGCAGGGCCAGCCGTACCGCAAGATGGGCTGGAACGCCTCGGACACGCGGCCGCTCACGTTCACCGACTGCGAGGTCCCGACGGAGAACCTCCTCGGCGTCCGCGGCCAGGGCTTCAAGCAGTTCCTGCACATCCTCGACATCGGGCGCATCGGCGTGGCGGCGATGGGCGTCGGCCTCGCGCAGGGGGCGCTGGACCAGGCGCTGGCCTACGCCAAGGAGCGCCGCGCCTTCGGCAAGTCGCTGTCGAAGTTCCAGACGATCCAGGCCAAGCTCGCGGACATGAGCGTCGAGCTCGAGGCCGCCCGGCTGCTGACCTACAAGGCGGCCTGGGAGAAGGACCAGGGGCGCAACTTCACCCTCACCGCAGCGCAGGCCAAGCTCAAGACCGGCCGCCTGGCGGTGAAGGCCTCCGAGGAGGCCGTGCAGATCCACGGCGGCTACGGCTACATCGAGGAGTACCCCGTCTGCCGCTTCTACCGGGACGCGAAGATCCTCACGATCGGCGAGGGGACCGACGAGGTGCAGCAGATGGTCATCGCCCGCGCCCTGGGGGCCTGACCCGGTGGCCGGCGAGCCCCAGCAGGTCCGCATCCGCGAGGTCGGTCCCCGCGACGGCTTCCAGAACGAGCCGGAGGTCATCGCGACCGACGACAAGGTCGCGCTGGTCGACCGGCTCGCGCGCACGGGCGTCCAGCGCCTGGAGGTCACGAGCTTCGTCCGGGCCGACGTCATCCCCCAGCTCGCCGACGGCCCCGAGGTGCTCGAGCGCATCGACGTGCCCGACGACGTCGCGGTCACGGTGCTCATCCCCAACGAGCGGGGGCTGGACAACGCGCTGGCCCACCGGTCGCGCTTCCAGGAGGTCAACTGCTTCCTCAGCGCCTCCGAGACCCACAACCGCAAGAACGTCAACCGCACGGTCGAGGAGTCCCTGGCCGGGCTCGAGACGGTGATCGGGCGCGCCGTCGGCGAGGGGCTGCGGGCCGAGGGGGTCATCTCGACGTCCTTCGGCTGTCCCTACGAGGGCCACGTCGACCCGGCGCGCGTCTTCGAGATCGCCCAGCGGCTGGTCGCGGCGGGCGCGCAGGAGATCGCCTTCGGCGACACGACCGGGATGGCCAACCCCCGGCAGGTCGCGCAGTTCTTCCGCGACGCCGCGCAGGCGCTGCCCGGCATCGAGCTCACGGCCCACTTCCACAACACGCGGGGCCAGGGGCTGGCGAACGTCGTGGCGGCGCTGGACGCGGGGTGCACGTCGTTCGAGTCGAGCTTCGGCGAGCTGGGCGGCTGCCCCGTGCCGGCGGGCGCGACGGGCAACATCGCCACCGAGGACCTCGTCTCGATGCTGCACGAGATGGGCTGCGAGACGGGCATCGACCTCGAGGCGCTGCTCGATGCGGCGCGGGCGGTGCGCGACGTCCTCGGGCGCCCGCTCGGGTCCCACACGCTCGTCGCCGGGCCGATCGACTGGCACGCCCGTGCGTGAGCCGCTGCTCATCGCCAACCGCGGCGAGATCGCGGTGCGCGTCGCGCGCACCGCGCGGGCGCTGGGGCTGCGGACCGTCGCGGTGTTCACCGACGTCGACGCGGGCGCGGTGCACGTCGACGCCTGCGACGTCGCGGTGCGGATCTCGTCCTACCTCGAGGTCGACGAGCTGCTGCGCGCCGCGGCCGTGTCGGGCGCGCAGGCGGTCCATCCCGGCTACGGCTTCCTGAGCGAGAACGCGGGGTTCGCGAAGGCCGTCGTCGACGCGGGGCTGACGTGGGTCGGCCCACCGCCGGCGGCGATCGAGCTCATGGGCGACAAGGGCCGCGCCAAGGACGCCGCGGCGCAGGCCGGGGTGCCGGTCGTCCCCGCAGGCGACGACGGCGGGTATCCGGTGGTCGTCAAGGCGGTCGCGGGCGGTGGTGGCAAGGGCATGCGCGTCGTGCGCTCCGCCGACGAGCTGCAGGCCGCGACGGAGGCCGCGCAGCGCGAGGCGCGTGCCGCCTTCGGCGACGACCGCGTGATCGTCGAGCGCTGGGTCGAGCGTCCCCGCCACATCGAGGTCCAGGTGCTCGCCGACCAGCACGGGCGCGTCGTGCACCTCGGCGAGCGCGAGTGCTCGCTGCAGCGCCGCCACCAGAAGGTCGTGGAGGAGGCGCCTTCCCCGGTGGTCGACGCCGACCTGCGCGCGCGGATGGGCGAGGCGGCCGTCGCGCTGGCGGCGGCGTGCGGGTACGAGGGCGCGGGCACCGTCGAGTTCATCGCGACGGCCGACGCGTCGGAGTTCTTCTTCCTCGAGATGAACACGCGCCTGCAGGTCGAGCACCCGGTCACCGAGCTCGTCCACGGCGTCGACCTCGTGGAGCTGCAGCTGCGCGTGGCGGCCGGCGAGCCGCTGCCGGAGAGCCTGTCGGGCGACGCCCCGTCGGGGTGGGCGGTCGAGACGCGGCTGTACGCCGAGGACCCCGCCAACGGGTTCCTCCCCGCCGCCGGGACGGTCCGGCGCTGGCGGGTGCCCGAGGGCGTGCGGGTCGACGCCGGCGTCGCGGAGGGCGTCGAGGTCGGCACGTCCTACGACCCCCTGCTGGCCAAGGTCATCGCCCACGGGCCCGACCGCCCGACCGCGCTGCGCCGCCTGGATCGCGCGCTGGCCGAGCTCGAGGTCCTCGGGGTGGCCACCAACGCGTCGTTCACCCGCGAGCTGCTCGCGCGCGAGGACGTCCGCGCCGGCCAGCAGGACACCGGTCTGCTCGAGCGGGTGCTGGAGGAGACGGACTTCGCGGCGCCCGAGGACCTGCTGCCCGCCGCGGCGCTGGCGGCGGCGGGGACGGCGACGCCCGAGGGTCCCTGGCGCCGGGTCTTCGACGACGGCGAGGCCCGGGTGGCCGACGGCGTCGTGCGCGTCGGCGAACGGTCGTGGCGCGGTGACGTGCGGGTGCTCGACGACGGCCACGTGCGCGTCGAGCTCGACGGCGTCGCGCGCCGCTACGCGGTGGAGGTCAGCGACGACGCGGTGTGGATCGCCCGCGACGGCCACCACCTCGAGGCGCGCACCAGGCGCGCCGACCGGTCCGGCGCCGGCGGCGTGCAGGGCTCGCTCGAGGCGCCCATGCCGGGGACGGTCCTGCTCGTGAAGGTCGCCAACGGCGACGAGGTCCAGGAGGGCGATGTGCTGCTCGTGCTCGAGTCGATGAAGATGGAGCTGTCGATCACCGCGCCCCACGCGGGCACGGTCGAGGGGCTCGCGCTCAGCGAGGGCGACCGGGTCACCCACCGCCAGCCGCTCGTGGCGGTGACGGCGTGAGCGCGCAGGCGCAGGCTCCGGCGGGCCACCGCGCGGCCCACCTCGAGCTGCTGGCCGACCTCGAGGCGCGCCTCGAGCGTGTCCGGACCGGCGGCGGCCAGAAGGCGGTCGACCGCCACCACGCGCGCGGCAAGCTCCTGGCGCGCGAGCGCGTCGAGCGGCTGTGCGACCCGGGCGCGCCGTTCCTCGAGCTCTCGCCGCTGGCGGCCGAGGAGCTCTACGACGGCGCGGCGCCGGGCGCGGGCATCGTCACGGGCGTCGGCGTCGTGCACGGCCGGCGGGTCGTGGTCGTCGCCAACGACGCGACGGTCAAGGGCGGCACGTACTACCCCATCACCGTCAAGAAGCACCTGCGCGCGCAGGAGGTCGCCCTCCACAACCGCCTGCCGTGCGTCTACCTCGTGGACTCGGGGGGCGCCTTCCTGCCGATGCAGGACGACGTCTTCCCCGACCGCGAGCACTTCGGGCGCATCTTCTTCAACCAGGCGACGATGTCGAAGCTCGCGATCCCGCAGATCGCGTGCGTCATGGGCTCGTGCACCGCGGGCGGCGCGTACGTGCCGGCGATGAGCGACGAGACGGTCATCGTCCGCGAGCAGGGCACGATCTTCCTGGGCGGCCCGCCGCTGGTGAAGGCCGCGACGGGCGAGGAGGTCACCGCCGAGGAGCTCGGCGGCGGCGAGCTGCACGCCCGCCAGTCGGGCGTCGTCGACCACCTCGCCGAGGACGACGACCACGCGCTGGAGATCGTGCGCGGGATCGTCGCGACGCTGCCCGCGTCGCCGGTGCCGCCGTGGGAGCGGATCGCCTCGCGGCCCCCGCTCGAGGACCCCGAGGGGCTGCTCGACCTCGTCCCGACGGACACCCGGACGCCCTACGACGTGCGCGACCTGCTGCGCCGCGTCGTCGACGGCGGCGAGCTGCAGGAGTTCAAGGCGCTCTACGGCGAGACGCTCGTCTGCGCCTTCGCCCACCTCGACGGCCACCCCGTCGGGATCCTCGCCAACAACGGGATCCTCTTCAGCGAGTCCTCGCTCAAGGGCGCGCACTTCATCGAGCTCTGCGACCGCCGCGGCATCCCGCTGCTCTTCGTCCAGAACATCAGCGGCTTCATGGTCGGGCGCGACTACGAGGCCGGCGGCATCGCCAAGGACGGCGCGAAGCTCGTCACCGCGGTGTCGACCGCGCGGGTGCCGAAGCTCACCGTCGTCGTCGGCGGCTCGTTCGGCGCCGGCAACTACGGCATGTGCGGCCGCGCCTACGCCCCGCGCTTCCTGTTCATGTGGCCCAACGCGCGGATCTCGGTCATGGGCGGCGAGCAGGCCGCGACGGTCATGACCGAGGTCGGCCAGCCCGAGGTCGGCGCGAAGCTCCGCGACCAGTACGAGCACCAGGGCAAGCCGATCTACTCGACCGCGCGCCTCTGGGACGACGGCGTCATCGACCCGCGCGCGACGCGGTCGGTGCTCGCCCAGGCGCTGGCTGCCTGCGCGGGCGCGCCGCTGGGCGAGCTGGGCTACGGCGTCTTCCGGATGTAGGCGGCGCGGCGGGCGGTTCGTCGAGGCGGCGGTTGCGCGTCCTCACGGGCTGCCTGCTCGTCACCCTGGAGTTGACCGCCTCTGAGACGGCGAACTCCAGGGTGACGGTCGCGTCACCGTTCGCTGGCGCGTCGACACTCCATCACGGTTCGCGCTGGACGAGCGTCCGAGCGCTGGCGCGCCGCCGCGCGGGGTACGACGGCGCCATGAAGATCGGCCCCGTCCACATCTCCATCACGGCGCTCCTGATCATCCTGATCATCATCCTCGTGCTCTGAGCGGCGCGGGAGCGACACCGTCCGGCGGCAAGCTCGGGCCGATCGTCGGCCCGGGCCTGCGCGTCCTCTTCGTCGGCATCAACCCGTCGCTGCGCTCCGCGCAGGTCGGCCACCACTTCGCCCGCCCCGGCAACCGCTTCTGGCCGGCGATCCACGCCGCGGGCTTCACGCCCCGGCTCCTCAAGCCCGAGGAGGACGGCCTGCTGCCGTCCTTCGGCGTGGGCGTGACGAACATCGCCTCGCGCCCCACCCGCGCGGCGGACGAGCTGCGCCGCGAGGAGCTGCTGGCCGGGGCGATGGAGCTGGAGCACACCGTCGCCGACAGCCGCCCCCGCCTCGTCGCCATGCTCGGCCTGGTCGCCTACCGCGTCGCCTTCGGCCGCACCAAGGCCGCTGTCGGCCTGCAGGAGGACACCATCGGCGGCCGTCCCGTCTGGGTCCTCCCGAACCCCTCGGGCCTCAACGCCCACTACAAGCCCGCGGACTTCGCCCGCCTCTACGGCGAGGCGCGCGCCTACGCGGACGGGCTCTAGCTCAGTGTCGGCTCGCTGGCGCGCGCGGCCGCGGCCACGGCGCGCTCGACGGCGTTGACGTCGCGCACCGCGCCGGTGTCGGCCGAGGTGGCCATCGCGGCGTAGGCGCGCAGCGCCGGGGAGACGACGCGGTCGCGGGCGGCCGGGACGTAGCCGACGCCGGCCTCGAGGCGCTCGCGGCGCTCGGCCAGCTCCTCCTCGGAGACGACGAGCTCGAGGCGGCGGTTCGGGATGTCGATGTCGATGCGGTCGCCGTCCTCGACGAGGGCGATGGCGCCGCCGGAGGCCGCCTCGGGCGAGACGTGGCCGATGGACAGGCCGCTCGTGCCGCCCGAGAAGCGCCCGTCGGTGATGAGCGCGCACGCCTTGCCCAGGCCGCGGCCCTTGAGGTAGGAGGTCGGGTAGAGCATCTCCTGCATCCCCGGTCCGCCGCGGGGGCCCTCGTAGCGGATGACGACCACATCGCCCTCCTTCACGCCGCCGCCGAGGATGAGGTCGACCGCCGCCTCCTGGGAGTCGACGACGACCGCCGGCCCGCTGAACTGCAGGATCGACTCGTCGACGCCCGCGGTCTTCACGACGCTGCCGCGGACCGCGAGGTTGCCGTAGAGGATCGCCAGACCACCGTCGGCCGAGTAGGCGTGCTCGACGTCGTGGATGCAGCCGTCGGCGGCATCGGTGTCCAGCGACTCCCAGCGCTCGGACTGGCTGAAGGCCTCCGCCGAGCGCCTGCAGCCCGGCGCGGCGTGGAAGAGCTCGAGCGCGTCGGCGCTCGCCTTGCCGCTGCGGATGTCCCACGTGTCCAGCCACTCGTCGACGGAGCGGGAGTGGACGGTGGTGACGTCCTCGCGCAGCAGGCCGCCCCGGCGCAGCTCGCCGAGGATCGCCGGGATGCCGCCCGCGCGGTGCACGTCCTCCATGAGGTAGGTCCCGTTCGGGGCGACCTTGCACAGGCACGGGACGCGCCGCGAGAGCGCGTCGATGTCCTGCATCGTGAAGTCGAGCTCGGCCTCCTGGGCGGCGGCGAGGATGTGGAGGACCGTGTTCGTCGAGCCGCCCATCGCGACGTCGAGCGTCATCGCGTTCTCGAAGGCCGCGCGCGTGGCGACGTTGCGCGGCAGGACCGAGGCGTCGTCCTCGTCGTAGAAGCGGTGCGCGATCTCGACGACGGTGCGGCCGGCCGCCTCGTAGAGCTCCTTGCGCGCGGTGTGCGTGGCCAGCGTCGAGCCGTTGCCCGGCAGCGCGAGGCCCAGCGCCTCGGTGAGGCAGTTCATGGAGTTCGCCGTGAACATGCCGCTGCACGAGCCGCACGTCGGGCACGCCGACTCCTCGATGATGGCGATGTCCTCGTCGGAGACCTCGTCGGCCACGGCGTCGGCGATCGCCGTCACGAGGTTCACGCGCTTGCGGACCGTGCCGTCGACCAGGACCGCGGTGCCGCCCTCCATCGGACCGCCCGAGACGAAGACGGTCGGGATGTCGAGCCGCAGGGCGGCGTTGAGCATCCCCGGGGTGATCTTGTCGCAGTTGGAGATGCACACCAGCGCGTCGGCGCAGTGCGCGTTGACCATGTACTCGACGCTGTCGGCGATCAGGTCGCGCGAGGGCAGCGAGTAGAGCATCCCGCCGTGGCCCATCGCGATGCCGTCGTCGACGGCGATCGTGTTGAACTCACGCGGGATGCCGCCCGCGGCCTTGACCGCGTCGGCGACGATCTCGCCCACCGGCTTGAGGTGCGTGTGCCCCGGCACGAACTGCGTGTAGGAGTTCGCGACCGCGACGATCGGCTTGCCGAAGTCCTCCCGGGCCACGCCGGCGGCGCGCAGCAGGGCGCGGGCGCCGGCCATGTTGCGGCCGTGGGTGACGGTGCGCGAGCGCAGCTGGGGCATCCGACGAGTCTAGGACAGCCGCCACAGCCGTTCGCCCAGTCCCGAGGCGCGGGCGACCGGGCGCTCGACAGCGGCCCGCACGACCTCCTCGGTGCCCGCGAGCACCAGCCGGTCCTGCGCCCGGGTGACCGCGGTGTAGAGCAGCTCCCGCGTGAGGATGCGCGAGCCGGCGTCGGGCAGGAGGACGACCGCCGTGCCGACCTGCGAGCCCTGGCTCTTGTGGATCGTCATCGCGTGCAGCGAGTCGACCGCGCGCAGGCGGGTCGGGCTGACCAGGACGACCTCGCCACGGCGCTCGAAGGCCACGCGCAGGCGCCCGCCGGGACGGGCGACGGCGACGCCGGTGTCGCCGTTGTAGAGCCGCTGCTCGTGGTCGTTCTCCGTGACGAGGACCGGGCGGCCGGGGTACCAGCGCCGCCGCGCGGAGAAGCCCTCGACCTCGGCCGTGAGCCAGCCCTCGATCCGCGCGGTCCACTGCGCGACGCCGTGGGCGCCGCGGCGATGGGCGCACAGGACCCGCACGGCGCCCAGCGCCGCCAGCGCGCCCACGGCGTCACCGGCGTGGGCGGCCGTGTGGACCGCGCGGCCCGCGTCGACGACGAGGCGCCGCACGCCGTCGAGCGCCGCCGGGTCCTCGGGCGCACCGGCGTCGTCGGCGATCCACGTGACCGCCTCGCCCCCGGCGCGCAGGAGGTCGACGGTCGCGTCTGCGTCCCCCCGGCGGATCGCCTCGGCCAGCGCGCCGATCTCCTCGCCGAAGCGGTGCACGCGCTCGAGGACCACGACGCGCTGCCCCATCACGCCGCCCGCCGGCGCGCCCGTCGCCGCCGGCCCGACGACGTCGCCGAGCACGGCGCCCGCCTCGACCGAGGTCAGCTGGCCGGGGTCGCCGACGAGCACCAGGCGCGCGCCGCCGCGGACCGCCTCGGCCAGCCGGGCCATCAGCGACAGCGAGACCATGGAGGTCTCGTCGACCACGACCACGTCATAGGGCAGCCGGTTGGCGCGGTGGTGGCGGAAGCGGCTGCGGCTGTCGGGCCGCCAGCCCAGCAGGCGGTGCAGCGTGACGGCGTCGAGGGCGAGCAGGCGCTCGCGGACCGCGCCGGCGACGGGCAGCTCGGCGGCCGCCTGGTGGACGGCCTCCTGCAGCCGCGCCGCCGCCTTGCCCGTCGGGGCGGCGAGGCCGATCAGCGGCGGCGTCCCGCCGGCCGCGGCGGCCTGCTCGACCAGGAGCGCAAGGACGCGGGCGACGGTCGTCGTCTTGCCGGTGCCCGGCCCGCCGGCCACGACGGCCAGGCCCTGGCGCACGGCGGTCGCGCCGGCCTGGGCCTGCCGGTCGTCGGTGAAGAGCCGCGCGAGGCCGTCGCGCAGCAGCGCCTCGTCGACGGCCGCCGGCGCGGTGGCGGCGAGCCGCTGCAGGTCGGCCGCGATCTGGCGCTCCTCGCGCCACGTGCGGTCCAGGTAGAGGCGCGTGCCGACGAGGCGCAGCGGCCGGGCTGCGCGTCCGGGGTCGTCGTCCTCCCCCACCGCCACGAGCCCGCTCTGCGCCACCGCCGCGACCCAGCCGTCGGTCGCCGGCCACGGCAGCGCCGCGACGTCGACCGGCTCGTCGGTGTCGACCACCGTGGTGGCGCCGACGTCCGCGAGGTCGGCGAAGACGTGGCCCGCCCGCGGCGCGCGAACCGCGAGCGCGGCGGCCAGCGCGACGCGCTCGTCGTCCTCGCCGGCCAGGCGCAGCAGCCGCGTGGCGCCGTGGACGTCGGCGGCGACGAGGACGCCTGCGGCGTTGAACGCCTCGAGCAGGCCGGTGGCGCCGCGGACGAGGCGGACGTCGAACGGGTCCTCGTGGACCGGCGCGGTCATGCGACGGCGCCCCCGCGGTCGAGGACGTCGCTGAGCTGGGCGACCATCGTGGGCGGCGGGGTCCACGCGAACACGCCGACGCGCGCGCCGTCGACGGTCGGCGTGGCGGCGCCGGTCATCCCGCGCAGGAACAGGTAGGCCACGCCGCCGAGGTGGCGGTCGGGGTCGTACCCGCGCAGGCGCCAGCGCAGGTAGCGGTGCAGCGCCACCGAGTACAGCGTGGCCTGCAGCCCGTAGTGGGCCTCCTGCATCGCGGCGTCCAGGGCCCCGGGCCGGTAGTGCCACGCGGTGAGCGGCTCGGCGGGCGCGGCGAGGCGGTTGGTCTTGTGGTCGACGACGACGAAGCGCTCGCCGGGCAGGCGCAGGACGAGGTCGATCGACCCCGTGAGGTAGCCGCGCAGCTCCCGCGCGAGGCGCTCGTCGGCGAGCTGCCCGGCGTAGCCGTGCAGCGGCGCGCCGGCCGGCGTGTGGGCGGCCAGGACGGCGGCGACCGCGTCGAGCAGGACCCGGCCCCGCGCCGTGTCGCCGCCCGCGAGCGGCAGCTCGAAGTCGAGCTCGTCGAGGCGGTCGCGCCGGGCGACGTCCCGCAGGCGGACGTCGTCGAAGGCGCCGCCGAGCGGCGTCTCGAGCACCGCGGCGAGGTCGCGGGCCAGACCGGGCGCGTCGACGTCGAGCGGCCGGCGCGCGAGCTGCGCGTCGACGTGGGTGCGCAGCTCGGCCTCGGCGTCGGGGGCGTCGAAGTCCGCGAGCTCGAGCACGCGGTGCACGAGGGTGCCGAAGTGCACGCCCGAGGGCTGGGCGTCGAGGCCGACCGGCAGCTCGCGCAGCGCCGCCACCTGCGCCGGCTCCGCCGCGCCGCCCGCCGGCAGGCCGTCGGTCTCGGCCTCGTCGTCGAGCAGCCCGACCTCCGGCTCGCTGGCCACCCGCGCCTCGTGGGCGCCGGCGACGATCCCGCTGTAGGACGTGCGCCGCCAGCGCAGGTCGATCGGACGGTCGAAGGTCGCGGCGGCGAGCTCGCGGGCAGCTTCCGCCGGGGCCGCCCAGCGCGGCCGGCCGACCGGCAGCTCGGAGCGCTCGACCTCGATGCAGCCCGGCGCGCGCTGCGCCAGGGCGCCGAAGCGCGCGGCCGCCTCGTCGTCGCCGGGGACGTCGGTCTCCGCCGCGACGTGGCCGCGCTCGCCGCGCTGGAAGACCAGGCGGCTGAGCGCCGAGTGGCGGCTGGACCAGCTGCCCGCCCACCACAGCACCGCCTGGTGGCGCGCGCGGGTGAGCGCGACGTAGGCGAGGCGCAGGTCCTCCCCGCGCTCCTCCTCGGTGGCGATGCGCAGGTGGTCGTCGTAGAGCTCGCCCTCGAGGCCGACGTCGATCGCCCGCTCCCCCAGGCGCGGGTGGTGGAAGGCGATCGGCTGCACGCCGCGCGGCTTGCCGATCGGGTCCCACAGGTAGGGCGCGTGGACGATCGGGAACTCGAGCCCCTTGCTGCGGTGGATCGTCAGGACCTGCACCGCCTCGGCGTCGGACTCGAGGCGGCGGCTGCGCTCCTCGTCGCCGCTCTCGGCCGCCGCGGCGCGGATGCGGGCGCGCAGCCAGGTGGCCAGCGCGGTCGTCCCGAGGCGCTCGGCGGTCGCCGCGGCGTGCAGGAGCTGGGCGACGTGGCGCAGGTCGGTCAGCCGGCGCTCGCCGTCGCGCTCGCGCAGGACGCGGGCCGGCAGGCGCTCGCCGGTGGTGAGGACCTCCAGCAGCGACGCGACGCCCTTCGTGCGCAGCACCCGCCCCCACGCGTGCAGCCGGCGGTGGACGGTCTCCCACGCGTCGTCGTCGGCCTCGGCGACCTGGCGGGCGCTCCAGCCGATGAAGCACGTGCGGGCCGCGGTGTGCGCCCGCGGCGGCGAGGTGGGACGCTCGAGCGCCTCGAGCAGCGTCAGCCACTCGGCCGCCGGTGCGGTGGCGAAGACGCTGCCGGCGCCGTTGATCACCACGGGCACGTCGGCGCGGCTCAGCGCGTCGTGGACGAGCGTCGCCTGGCGGTGGGTGCGCACGAGCACCGCGACGTCGCCGGGCCGGACGGGGCGGCCCTCGACCTGCGCGCCCGAGCTGAGCAGCGCGACGACGTCGGCGGCGACGTCCTGGGCGACGTGCTCGCGCGCGGGGTTGAGCTGCGCGTAGCCCTGCTTCGTGGTGCCGATCGACGGGTCGCGCCGGTGCACGACGCGCACGCGCAGCGGCGCCTGGACCGGCGCGCCGTGCAGCCGCCGTCCGCGGTTGGGCTCGGCGGCCTGCACCTGGCGGTGGACGATCTCGTCGTGGCCGAGCCGGGCGCCGTCGAAGAGCGCGTCGAGCGCGGAGATGAAGTCCTGGTCGCTGCGCCAGTTCTCGCGCAGCGTCGCCTGGTCGACGGCCGCGTGCGCGGCGGCGAGGTACGCGTGGACGTCGGCGCCGCGGAAGGCGTAGATCGCCTGCTTGGGGTCGCCGATGAGCACCAGCGCACGGCCCTCGGCGGCGTCCTGCTCGGGCGGCGCGCTGCCGAACGCCGCCTCGACGATCCGCCACTGCAGGGGGTCGGTGTCCTGGAACTCGTCGACCAGCACGATCCGGTAGCGCTCGCGCAGGCGCGCGATCGCCGCGGCGCCGCCGTCCGGCGCCTGCAGCGTGCCGTCGAGGCGGACGAGGAGGTCGTCGTAGGTGATGACGCCCAGGCGCCGCTTGCGCGCGTCGAGCTCGAGGCGGACGACCTCGGCGAGGCGGGCCCGCATCGCCGGCGGCCAGCGCGCCGCCTCGCGGTCCTCGGGGAGGATCGGCGCCTGCGGGTTGAGGACGACCGCGCGGGCGATCTCGCCGGCCTGCGCGCGGTCGAACGGGGGCTTGTCGCGCTCGTGGTGGAAGCGTCGGACGTAGAGGTCGTCGACGACGTCGTCGAGGAGGTCCGTCGCGTCCTCGGTGACCGTGGCGCCGCGCTCGATGTCCCCGACGACCCCGAGCGTCGAGAGCGCCTCGAGGCAGAAGCCGTGGGTCGTGGAGATCGTGGCGGCGTCGAAGTCGGCCAGCGCGCGACCGAGGCGGTCACGGCGCGTCGCGACCTCGTCGCGGGTGCCGTCGGCGAGGAGGCGGTCGACGCGGTCGGCAGGGTCGGTCCCGGCGTCGAGGGCGGCGGTGAGCGCGCGCTCGGCCTGCGTGAGGCGGTCGCGCACGCGCTCGCGCAGCTCGCCGGTGGCCATGCGCGTGAAGGTCACGAGCAGCAGCTCGTCCAGCCGTGCGCCGCCCGCGACGTAGCGGGTCGCCAGCGCAGCGATCGTGTACGTCTTGCCGGTCCCGGCGCTCGCCTCGAGGACCGTCACGCCGGTCGGCAGCGCCCCGCAGACGTCGAACGCCTGAGGCGCCCTCACAGGTCCTCCGTGCGCTCGTGGAGCAGCAGGCCCGACCACAGCCGGCGGGCGTAGGCGCCGAACCGGTGGTCCTCGTCGACGGGCCAGCCCTCGCCGCGCTCGTCGGCGCGGACCTTCGGCAGCCAGACGTCGACCAAGGCGGCGCGTCCGCCGAAGACCTGCTCGTGCTCGGGGTCGGCGTCCTCGCCCGGCCGGTTCCAGCTCGACTCCCAGGCGTCGCGGGCGGCGACGAGCGCCTGCTCGGGGCGCTTGCCGGTGCGCCGCTCGGCGGCGTAGGCGGCCGAGGACCGGCAGGCGAGCGGGACCGGCTCGCGCAGGCCGCGGTCCAGGAGGTCCACGAGGACGCCGAGCTGCGCGGCCGCGGCGGCGGCGCGCTCCTCGGGCTCGGGCTGCAGCGGCGGGACCTCGGCCACCGAGATGCGCGCGCCGCGCCGGGCGTCGCTGCTCGCGCGGCCGATCGTCACGGCGCGCCACGGGCGCTCCGGGTCGGTGGCGGTCAGCGCCAGCAGGCGCACCCAGGCGGCCAGGCGCGGGCGCGGTCCGAGGCGGCTGAAGCTCACGGCGCGCAGGACCTCGCCCGCGACGCCGGGGACCGTCCCGCCGAGCAGGCGTCCGTCGGGCAGCGTGGCGCGGACGTCGACCGACGCGGGCGCGGTCGTCAGGTCGACGCGCTCGCGCGCGCACGCGAGGAGCGCCTCGACGTCGGTGCTCAGGTCGTCGAGGAGACGGTCGCCCAGACCCCCGGGCGGGAGGGTGCCGCGGGCGCGCTCGGCGGTCCTCGCCGTCTCGAGGTCCGTCCCGCGCAAGCGCGCCTCGAGCAGCCGCTGACCGGCGGCCCAGCGCTCGAGGCCGTCGGCCTCGACGGTCAGTGCGTCGTCGACCTCGTCGTCGCGGCGGCCGAGCAGGACGCCGAGGCGGCGGCGCAGGAAGAACCCGATCGGGCGCTCGACGAAGCGCACGAGGTCGTCGAGCTCGACGACCTGGCCGGTGACCGGCTGCAGCGGGCCGTCGAGGAACGGCGGCGCAGCGACGCGCTCGGCGATCAGGGCGCGGGCGCCGTCGAGCATCGTGGCGTCGTAGCTCCACGGGCCCTCGCCGTCGCCCGCGAACGCCCGCGGGTCGAAGGGCTGGAGCGGGTGCTCGACGACGACGTGCGTGGCGGCCGCCGTCCCGTCGGGGGCGCGGACGGTGCGGTCGACGACGTCGAGCAGCTCGCCCACCGGCACCGCCGGCGGGCGGCGGACGTTCGTGCGCTCGTCCTTGCCGCCGAAGGTCACGACCAGACGGTCCTGCGCGGACATCAGCGCGTCGAGCAGGAGCTGGCGGTCCTCGAGGCGGCCGTCGTGGTCGCCGACGTGCGGGTCCTGCAGGACGAGGTCGTCGCCGTCGCGCGCGCCGCCGCGCGGGAAGACCTCGTCGTCGAGGCCGAGCAGGCAGACGACGCGGTGCGGCACCGCGCGCATCGGCACGAGCGTGCAGATCGTCAGGTGGCCGGTGCGGAAGTTGGCGCGGGTCGGGCGGCCGCGCAGGCGGTCGGCGAGCAGTGCGCGGACGTCGTGGAGCGTGAGCGGCGTCGCGGGCGTGGCCGCGGCCTCGGCCACGTCGGCGAGGATCGCCGCCAGCTCCTGGCGCTGCCAGGCGTCGCGCGGGGCGGTCGCGGCGAGCGCGTCGGCGGCGTCCTGCAGCGCGGTGACCCAGTGCGCGAGCGGGTGCTCTCCGGCGAAGGCACGCAGGGCGTCCTCGACGCGCGCGAGGAGCTCGGCGAAGCGCCCTGCGAGGTCGATGTCCGAGCTGCCGACATCGTCGAGCGGCAGGACGCCGCCCACGAGGCGGTCGTCCTCCTCGGTCATGGCGACGCCGAGCAGGAGGCGGTCCAGGCCGGCCTCCCACGTGCCCTGCGCGACCTTCTGCAGCCGGAAGCGCGCGCGGTGCTCCGTGTCCAGGCCCCAGCGCGTGCCCGACGTCGCGACCCAGTCCTCGAGGCGCGCGAGGTCGTCGTCGTCGAGGACGAAGCGCCGCCGGACGGGCTCGCGGTCGGCGAGGTCCAGGAGCTCGGAGGCGGTCAGGCGGCTGTCGGCCAGCTCGAGCAGCCGGGCGACGACGCCGAGGACCGGGTTGGTCTGGCGCAGGGCGCGGTCGGCGAGGCGGACGCGCAGCTCGGGTCCCGCGGTGGTCGCCGTGGCGTCGTCGTCCTCGGCGAGCTCGTCGTCCTCCTCGTCGGCGAGGACCTCCCCCGCGCCGAACGTCGCGTGCACGAGCGGCGCGTAGGCCTCGATGTCGGGGCACATGACGATCACGTCGCGCGGCTCGAGCGTCGGGTCGTCGGCGAGCAGGTGCAGGACGGCGTCCTTGAGCACCTCGACCTGCCGGCCGCGGCCGTGGCAGCTGTGGACCTGCAGCGAGCGGTCGGCGGGGTCGAGGAGCGGGCGGTCCTCCACGCGCTCGGGCGGGGCGACGTCGTCGCGGATGGCCTGCTGGAGGCGGTGCAGGAGCGTGGTGGGAGCTGCGGGCGCGGGCGGCGGGTCGAGGTCGAAGAGGGTCGGCGTGGCGGGGGCGTCGTCGGCGGAGGAGGCTGGCGCGCGCGCAGGTGCGTGGTGGTGGTCGGCGGTCGGCGCGGCGGCGCCGGCCAGGACGAGCTGCAGCTCGCGCGCGTCCTGGCCCCAGCTGCGCAGCAGCGGGTGGCGCGGCAGGGCGGCGGCCTGGGCGTCGCGGCGGCGGGTCAGCGGTCCCGCGAGCTCGGGGTGGGCGGCGAGGCGGTCCCACAGCGCCGGCGACGGGTGCAGGAGGTGGAGGTGGACGTCGCGGTGGGCGGCCAGCGCGCTGAGCACCGGCAGGCGGGCGGCGGGCAGGCGGGTGAGGCCGAGCAGCGCGAGGCGGTCGGGCAGGTCGACGACGTCGGGCTCGGCCTCGAGCCGCGCGCAGGCGCCCGGCAGGCGCTCGCTCGGGCTGGGGACGCCCAGGCGCTCGCGCAGCCGGCGCCACAGCTCGGGCTGCCAGCGGGCCGCGTCGGGGACGGCGGCGTCGTCCCTCGCGGCCCACGCCCGCAGGAGCTCGGGCCGGTGCAGGGCGTAGCGGTCGAACAGCCCGGCGAGGTGGCGGACCGTCGCCAGGCGGCCCTGCGCCCGGTCGAGGTGGGCAGTGAGCGTCGCGAGCCACGGCTCGCCGGCGTGCGTCTCGACGACCTCGAGCAGGGGCCAGGCCGCCCGCTCGGGCGACCACGGGTCCTCCTCGGGATCGACGCCGGCCGCCACCGCGACCGCCTCGTCGAGCACCCGCCGCGGCGACGGGAACAGGACGTTCGCGCAGACCCCGTCCTCCCGCCCGGCCGACGTCCCGAGCGCGTGCGACAGTCGCTGGGCGATCCACCGCTCCACGCCCTTGGAGGGCACCGCCACGACCTCGGCCGCGAACGCGTCCTGCGGCGGGTCCGCCAGGACCGCGCGCAGGGCGTCGACCAGCGCATCCGCGCGTTCGGCTCGGTGGACGTGGAGCATGCCTCGGTCCCCGGGTCGGCCGTCCAGCGGCCAGCCTGACAGGGACCCCAAGCATGCCGTGCGACGGGGTCAGACCCCGTCGCATCGCGCGCTCGGCCGTGCGACGGGGTCAGACCCCGTCGCATCGCGCGCTCGGCCGTGCGACGGGGTCAGACCCCGTCGCATCGCGTCAGCGCCGCGGCACGAGGACCTGCCCCAGCGCGCCGCTGCGGAAGCGCTGCTCGTCGACGACCTCGAGCGCGAGCGGCTCGCGGAGCTCGGCGAACGGGCTGCGGCCCGCACCGATCGCGATCGGGACGGTCGTGAGCTGGAGCTCGTCGACCAGACCCAGCTGCGTCAGCGCCGCGGCGAAGCCCGGACCGCCATGGATCAGGATCGTCCCCTCCTCCTCGCGGGCCTTGAGGTCCGCGATGCCCGCCGCCACGTCGGCGAAGACCTCGGCGGGGCCCCAGCTCACCTGCTCGAGGGTGCGCGAGAAGACGGCCTTCGGCTTGTCGTTCATGGCCGAGGCGACCGGTCCCTGCGACGCCGCCCAGTGGGGGCCCATGACCTCGTAGCTGCGACGGCCCATCGCGTGCACCCCGGCCTCCTCGAGCGTGCGCAGCGTCCGCGCGCCAGAGTCGTCGCCGAACCACTCGAACATCCACTCGTGCGTCCCGTCGAGCGACGTCGCGAAGCCGTCGAGGGACAGGACCATCTTCAGGACCACCTTGCGCTCGTGCATGACGTGCAGACCGCCGCCACGTCGGAGACTCATCGGTCGCCCCTCACGCGCGCTCGATGCGCCAGGTGCCGCGCTGCGGCGTCCAGGCGTCGATGACCAGCCCGTCGCCCGCGTCGTTGACGGCCACGTGCGAGACCTCGCGGAGGTCGAGGCGGAAGAGGTGCGACGGGCCGTCGGCGGCGGCCTCGCCGTTGAGGCGCTTGACGGTCGCCTCGTCGGTGACCTCCTCGACCACGCCGGCGAGCTTCGCGTCGCCCTGCCACGCGGGCGGGTCGTCGGAGCCGCTGTGCAGGGCGAAGCGGGGATCGCGCCGGAGGTCGAGCGCCTTGCGCGCCCGCCACATCGACCCGATCCACAGCTCGCCGTCGGCGATCTGGGACTCCGTGCCGGAGATGCGGGGACCGCCGTCGGCACGGACGGTCGCGAGGGTCTGGTGGACGTGGGCGTCGAGCCGCGCGCGGACGAGCACCGCGAGCTCCGGCGCCGCCGCTTCGAAGTCGGACCAGCTGGGCATGCGCCGATCCTGCGCGACGCGCCGGTCTCGCGCGCGAGGACGTCGAACGCGATCAAGCCGCCGGGTGGTGGGTGCCTGGCACCCACCACCCCCGCGTGCGCGACGATGGGCGATGCCGTGAGCGACGACCGGCTGCGCGACCTCCTCGACCTCGTCCTCGACTCGCTCGACGAGCCGACCGACGGACGGGAGCTGGCCAGGCGCGCGGCGTTCAGCCGCGACCACCTGGACCGGCTGCTGCACGCCGCCACCGGCGAGACGCCCGTGGCCCTGCGCCGCCGGCTCCTGCTCGAGCGCGCCGCGTGGCAGCTGCGCCACGGCGGCGCGACGCCCACGGAGGCCGCCGAGGCCGCGGGCTACGGCTCGCTGGCCGCCTTCAGCCGCGCCTTCTCGCGGCTCTTCGGCGCGCCGCCGACCGCCTACGCCTCGGCGGCCGCCGACCTCCCCCTCCACGCGCCCGCGCCCAACGGCGTCCACTTCCACGCGCCCGCCGGCGTCCTGCTGCCCGGACCGGCGCGCACCGGCGCCCGCGGCGGGGAAGGCGCCCCGCCGCCCGGCCTGGATCCGGTCGACCGCCAGCTCGGCCACCACGTGGCCCGGACGCGCGACCTCCTGGCCACCACCGCCGCACTGCCGCCGGCCGACCTGGACCGGCCCGTCGCCGCCGGCCGCGTGCTCGTCTGGTTCGAGGGCGAGGACGCCAGCGTGCGGGTGATGGCCGAGCGGCTGGTGGCGACGCTCGAGGTCTGGGTGGCCGCCATGGCCGGCGAGGCGTGGCCGGAGGCGAGCCCGGACCCGGCCGACCCCGCCGAGCTCGTCGGCCGCTTCGACCACGCCGCCGCGCGCTTCACGAAGCTCGTCGCGCGGCTGCGCGAGCGCCAGGCGTGGGACGACGCGTTCGTCGACGCCCTCTGCGAGCCGCCGGAGTCCTTCAGCTACGGCGGCGTCGTCGCCCACGTGCTGGCCTACGGCGCCATCCGCCGCGAGGCCCTCGCCGACGCCCTGCGCGAGCTCGGCGTCGAGGTGAGCCTGCTCGAGGCCGACCCGCTGGTCTGGGAGCAGCGCCTGCGCGCGACCGCGGCCGCCCGCGCACCCGCGGGCGGCCGGGCCGGGAGCTAGCCGCGGTGGTACAGGCGCGCGGTGAGCGGCGCGAACACCGCCGTGATCACCGCCGCCTCGCCGAGCACGAGCAGCACGTCCTCACCCGCCGCGTCGCCCGCCATCAGGCCGCGCACCGCGGTGGTCAGGTGCGAGATCGGGTTGACGTCGACGAACGCCTCGAGCGCCGCCGGCAGCGTCGACGGGTCGACGAACACGTTGCTCAGGAAGATCAGCGGGAACAGCGCCATGAACCCGGTGTTCATCACCGCGTTGGGCGAGCGCATGACCATGCCCACGCACGTGAACAGCCACGCGAGGCTGAACGCGAACGCCGCCACGAGCAGGATCGCCAGCGCGATGCCGCCCACCCCGCCGTCGGCGTCGAAGCCGAGCACCAGGCCCAGCGCGACGACGATGACCGACGCCACGCCGTAGCGCACGACGTCGCTGAGCAGGACGCCGACGAGCGGCGACGGGCGCCACATGGCCAGCGTGCGGAAGCGGTCGGTCGCCCCGCTCGTGCGGTCCGTGTTCGCCGTCACGCCCGAGTACACGGTCGTGAACAGCACCGACTGCACGAGCATGCCCGGCAGGAGGTACTGGAGGTAGGCGTCCGTCGAGCCCTCCACCGCACCGCCGAAGAGGTACGTGAACATCAGCAGGAAGAGGACGGGCGTGATCGTCACGTCCAGGAGCTGCTCGGGGACGTGCTTGATGCGCAGCATCCCGCGCCAGCCGAACGCCACCGACGACGCCCAGGCGCTCGGCCGCGGCGGCCGCTCGCCCTCGGCCAGCGCGGCCTGCAGCTTCTCGACGACCGGGGCCTCCCGGACGTCCTCGCCGGCGTGCTCCGCGGCCAGGCTCATGCCGCCACCTCCTCGCTGGTCTTGTCGGTCCGGTCCTCGCCGGCCGGCTGGCCGGTGAGCGCGAGGAACACCTCGTCCAGGCTGGGCTGGCCGAGCTGGAAGCCCGCCACCCCGATGCGCGAGGCGCTCAGGGCCGCCAGCGCTCCCGCGGCCGCCTCGGCGTCAGCGACCGGCACCGACAGGCCGGCCGGGTCGGGCTCGAGGTGCACGGCCCCGGCCTCGCCGCCGACGGCCCGTTCGAGCACCGCGGCCGCGTCGGGCCGGTCGGCGCCGTCGAGCAGCCGCACGTGCAGCGCGCTGCCGCCGACCGACGCCTTGAGCTGGCCCGGCGTCCCCTCCGCGATCACCCGTCCGTGGTCGATGACCGCGATGCGCGACGCGAGCTGATCGGCCTCGTCGAGGTACTGCGTGCACAGCAGGACGGTGGTCCCGCGCCCGACGAGCGCGCGCACGATGTCCCAGACCTCGTTGCGCGACCGCGGGTCCAGGCCCGTCGTCGGCTCGTCCAGGAACAGGACCTCCGGCGTCACGACGATGCTCGCCGCGATGTCGAGGCGGCGGCGCATGCCGCCCGAGTAGTGCTTGACCAGGCGGCCCGCCGCCTCGACCAGGCCGAAGGCCTCCAGCAGCTGGTCGGCCCGGACCGTCGCGGCCTTGCGCTTGAACCCGAGCAGCAGCCCGAGCAGCACGAGGTTCTCCCGGCCCGTCAGGTCCTCGTCGACCGAGGCGAGCTGACCGGTCAGGGCGATCCGCTGGCGGACCGCGTCCGCGTCGCCCACCACGTCGTGGCCGAGGACACGGGCGTGGCCCGCGTCCGGCGTCAGGAGCGTCGTGAGCATCTTGATCGTCGTGGTCTTGCCGGCCCCGTTGGGCCCCAGGACGCCGTAGACGGCGCCCCGGGGCACGGCGAGGTCGACGCCGTCCACGGCGCGGGTCTCCCCGAAGACCTTGACCAGGCCCTCGGCCTCGATCGCCAGGGACGTGGGGGCGGAGGCGGACATCGTTCGCAACGCTAACGGTGGTCGAGGTCAGCGTCTGGCCGCAACCGGCTCAGGCCGGCTCGCAGACGAGGTCGGTTCGAACCGGCCCGGCCGCACGGCCCGCGACGGGCTCCGGCGCCGGGTCGCGCTCGAGCACGACCACCGCGACCACGAGCGCCAGCGCCAGCACGCCCGCCCCCACGAGGTAGGCGAGGTGGTAGCCGCCGTTGAGCGCCTGGGGCAGTGCCTCGCCGGCGGCGGTCAGGCGGTCGGTCTCGCCGGTCGACAGCGTCGCGAGCACCGCCAGCCCGAGCGCCCCGCCGACCTGCGCGGACGTGTTCACCAGGCCCGACGCGAGGCCGGCCTCGCTGGGCTCGACGCCCGACATCGCGAGGTTCATGAGCGCCGGGAACGCCAGGCCCGCGCCGGTGCCCATGAGCGCCATGACCGGCAGGACGTCGACCCAGTAGGAGCCGTCGACCGGCGAGCGGGCGAAGAGCAGCAGCGCGACCGCCACGAGCCCGAGGCCCGGGATCAGCGTGCGCCGGGCGCCGAAGCGCATGACGAGCACCTCGGACCACCGCAGCGACAGCGCGCCCATGAGCAGCGTCGTCGGCAGGAACGCGAGGCCGATCTCCAGCGCGTCGTAGTGCAGGACGCGCTCGAGGTACAGGGCGCCGAGGAAGAACGTCGAGAACATCCCGACGACGGCGAGACCCTGCACGAGGTTCGCACCCGTGACCGCCCGCGAGCGGAAGATCGACAGCGGGACGAGCGGCGTGGCCGCCGTCGCCTCGCGAGCGACGAACAGCCCGAGCAGCACGAGGCCGCCGGCGCCGAAGAGCAGCGTCGAGCTCGCGCCCCAGCCGTCCTGCGCCGCGGGCGAGACGATCGTGTAGACGAGCACCATCAGCGCGCCCGTCACCAGGACGGCGCCCAGGAAGTCGGTGGAGCGGTCGATGCCCGGGCCGCGGTCGGCGGGGATCAGGCGCAGCGCCAGGACGGCCGTCGCCAGCCCGATCGGGAGGTTGATGAAGAAGATCCAGTGCCACGAGATGGCCTGGGTCAGCACGCCGCCGGCCAGCAGGCCCACGGCGCCGCCGGCGGAGGCGACGAACGCGAAGACGCCGATGGCCTTCGCCTGCTCCCGCGGCTCCGGGAACATCGTCACGATCATCCCGAGGATGACGGCGGAGGCCATCGCGCCGCCGACGCCCTGCACGAAGCGCGCGACGACGAGCATCGCGTCGCTCTGGGACAGGCCGCAGAGGGCCGAGGCGCCGCTGAAGACGGCGAGGCCGGCGAGGACCATCCCGCGCCGCGAGAGGAGGTCGCCGAGGCGGCCGGTCAGGAGCAGCAGACCGCCGAAGGCGATCATGTAGGCGTTGACGACCCAGGCGAGGCTGGACTGGCTGAAGCCGAGGTCGTCCTGGATCGTGGGCAGCGCGACGTTCACGACCGTCGCGTCGAGCACGATCATCAGCATGCCGGTGCAGAGGACCACGAGCGCGACCCAGCGCGAGCGGTCCTCGGGCTCCGGCTGGTGGAGGGGGGTGGTGGTCTCTGAGGTCAGCATCGTGTCCCTAGGGACCGGGTCCCTTGCGGGAACTCATCGGTCCCCGCCAGACTTCTTGGCCGATGGCCCCCTCGCCCGCCTCGTTCGCCGCCGACCAGGGCCTGCTGGAGGCCGCGCGCCGAGGCGACGAGGGCGCCTACGCGTCGCTCGTCGAGCCCCACCGGCGCGAGCTGCACGCCCACTGCTACCGGATGCTCGGCTCGGTCCACGACGCCGAGGACGCCCTGCAGGACGCGCTCCTGCGCGCGTGGCGGGGGCTGCCGCGCTTCGACGGCCGCAGCTCGCTGCGCTCCTGGCTCTACGCGATCGCGACGAACACGAGCCTCGACGCGATCCAGAAGCGCAAGCGGCGCGTCCTGCCCTTCGACCACACCGGCCCGACCGACCCCAAGGACGGCTGGGGCGAGCCGCCCACGGAGACCGTCTGGATCGAGCCCTACCCCGACCAGGTCTTCGTCGAGGAGGACGGCCTCGTCCAGCCCGAGGCGCGCTTCGAGCGCCGCGAGAGCGTCGAGCTCGCGTTCATCGCCGCGCTCCAGCACCTGCCGGCCAACCAGCGGGCGGCGCTGATCATGAAGGAGGTCCTGGGCTTCAGCGCCCAGGAGGTCGCCGACGCGATGGACACCACCGTCCAGTCGGTCAACAGCGCCCTGCAGCGCGCGCGCAAGACGGTCGACGAGAAGCTCCCGGAGCGCTCCCAGCAGGCCAACCTCCGGTCGGTGGGGGACGAGCGCGTGCGCGAGGTCGTGCAGCGCTACATGGACGCGATGGCCCGCTTCGACGTCGACGCCGTCGTGGGGATGCTCGCCGAGGAGGCGGCGTGGTCGATGCCGCCGCTGCCCGTGTGGTTCGACGGCCGCGACGCGATCCGCGGCTTCCTCGCCCGCGGCCCGCTGAGCGGCGAGTGGCAGTGGAAGCACCTCCACACGACGGTCAACGGCCAGCCCGCCAGCGCCGCCTACTGCCACCACCCGCAGTTCGGCGACTTCCGCCCGTTCGCCCTGGACGTCCTCACCCTCGACGGCGAGCGGATCCGGTCCGTGACGTCCTTCGTCGTCCGCGACACGCCGGTCAAGGACCGCGACTTCTACGAGCGCTGGCCCGAGAAGGACGCGGACACCGAGCGGCTGCGCGAGGCCTTCGCGGCGTTCGGGCTGCCGGAGCGGTTGGGCTGATGACCCGCTGCCCCACCTGCGACGCCGGCCTGCTCGAGCTCGGCGAGGAGGACGGCGTCTACGTGGCGACGTGCTCGAACGGCCACCGCTGGCGCGTGCTGCGCGCCGGCTGCAACGCCCACGGCTCGCCGGTCTACGAGCTCGAGCCGCTGGACGGCGCGCCGGCGGGCTGAGCGTCGCGCCCGGTGACGGCTCGTGCATGTCCCACATGCTCGAGGCGTCATCGGCGCGGCTAGAGCGCGCGGTCGACGACGAACCACACCGCCGCGAGTGCGGCGAACAGGCCGAGGACCTGCAGCCAGACCACGCTCCAGGCGCGCTTCTCGCCCGGAGGGCTGTCCACGAAGGTGAAGACCGCCCACAGCACCGCTCCGATGACGGTGGCGATCGAGAGGACGAGCGTCAGCCCGTCGATGACGAGCCCGTCGCCCAGGAGCGACAGGAGGCAGGACAGCCCGAGCGCGGTGAGCGCGGCGTCGCTCGCGCGTCGCGCACGGCGGGGACGGTCGTCCACGGCGAGCGGCTGGGACGTGTCGGCGGCGGTCGACATCCTCGCCCCTCGTCCTACCCGCGTGGCCGCCATCGAGTGCGTGGCACCTCGTGCACCCCAGGTCGGCACGAGGTGTCACGCAGCTCACCGACGGCGCCCCTCAGCCCCGCGGCGCGTACATGATCAGCGCGACGCCCACGAGGCAGACCGCCGCGCCCGCGACGTCCCAGCGGTCGGGGCGGAAGCCGTCGAAGGCCATGCCCCAGAGCAGGGAGCCGACGATGAAGACGCCGCCGTAGGCGGCGAGGACCCGGCCGAAGCCGGCGTCGGGCTGGAGCGCCGCGACCGCGCCGTAGCCCGTGAGCGCGGCCGCGCCCGCGAGGCCCCACAGCAGGCCGCGACCCTCCTTGACCGCCTGCCACATGAGGTACGCGCCGCCGATCTCGGCGACCGCCGCGACGACGAAGAGCGGGACGGAGCGGGCGGTCACGCCGGCGCGCGCTCGGTCACGCGCCCACGTACTGCGCGAGGTGCTGGCCGGTGAGCGTCGAGCGGTCGGCGACGAGGTCGGCCGGGGTGCCCTCGAAGACGACCCGGCCGCCGTCGTGGCCGGCGCCCGGGCCGAGGTCGATGATCCAGTCGGCGTGGGCCATGACGGCCTGGTGGTGCTCGATGACGATCACCGACTTGCCGGCGTCGACCAGGCGGTCCAGGAGGCCGAGGAGCTGCTCGACGTCGGCGAGGTGCAGGCCCGTCGTCGGCTCGTCCAGGACGTAGACCCCGCCCTCGTCACCCATGTGCGTGGCGAGCTTCAACCGCTGGCGCTCGCCCCCCGACAGGGTCGTCAGCGGCTGGCCGAGCGTCAGGTAGCCCAGCCCGACGTCCGCGAGCCGGACGACGACCTTGTGCGCCGCGGGCGTCCTGGCCTCCCCCTCGGCGAAGAACGCCGCGGCCTCGTCGACCGACATGGCCAGGACCTCGGAGATGTCGCGACCGCCGAGGCGGTGCTCGAGCACCGCGGCGTCGAAGCGCTTGCCCTCGCACTCCTCGCAGGTCGTGGCGACCCCGGCCATCATCGCCAGGTCGGTGTAGATGACGCCCGCGCCGTTGCACGCCGGGCACGCGCCCTCGGAGTTCGCGCTGAACAGCGCCGGCTTGACCCCGTTGGCCTTCGCGAACGCCTTGCGGATCGGGTCCAGCGCACCGGTGTACGTCGCCGGGTTCGAGCGCCGCGAGCCCTTGATCGCCCCCTGGTCGATCGCCACGACGCCCTCGCGCCCCGCGACCGAGCCATGGATGAGCGAGCTCTTGCCCGAGCCCGCGACGCCGGTCACGACGACGAGCACGCCCAGGGGCACGTCGACGTCCACCGACTGCAGGTTGTGCGTGTCCGCCCCGCGGACCTCGAGGACGCCGGAGCGCGAGCGCACCGACGCCTTCACCGAAGCGCGGTCGTCCAGGTGGCGTCCGGTGACCGTGTCGGCCTCACGCAGCCCCTCGACCGTCCCCTCGAACACGACCTCGCCGCCACCCGCACCCGCGCCCGGGCCGAGGTCGACGACGTGGTCGGCGATGGCGATCGCCTCGGGCTTGTGCTCGACGACGAGCACGGTGTTGCCCTTGTCGCGCAGGGCGAGCAGCAGCTCGTTCATCCGCGCGATGTCGTGCGGGTGCAGGCCGATCGTCGGCTCGTCGAAGACGTAGGTGATGTCCGTGAGCGCGGAGCCGAGGTGGCGGATCATCTTCACGCGCTGGGACTCGCCGCCCGACAGCGTCCCCGAGGACCGGTCGAGGCTGAGGTAGCCCAGGCCGATCTCGACGAACGAGTCGAGGGTCTCGCGCAGCGCGCCCAGCAGCGGCGCCACCGACGGCTCGTCGAGCCCGCTCACCCACTCCGCCAGGTCGGTGATCTGCATCGCGCAGGCGTCGGCGATGCTCTTGCCGTCGACCTTCGAGGACCGCGCGGCCTCGCTGAGCCGCGTTCCGTCGCACTCCGGGCACGTCTGGAACGTCACCGCCCGCTCGACGAACGCGCGGATGTGCGGCTGCATCGCCTCGCGGTCCTTGGACAGCATCGACCGCTGGACCATCGGGATCAGGCCCTCGTAGGTGAGGTTGATCCCCTCGACCTTGATCTTCGTCGCCTCCTTGTGCAGGAGGTCGTGGCGCTCGGCCTTCGTGTACTTCGCGATCGGCTTGTCGGGGTCGAAGAACCCGCTGCCGCGGAAGATCCGCCCGTACCACCCGTCCATCGAGACGCCCGGGATGGTGATCGCCTTCTCGTTGAGCGACTTGCGCTCGTCCAGCAGCTGCGAGACGTCGATGTCCGAGACGCGCCCGAGCCCCTCGCAGTGCTGGCACATGCCGCCCTGGCGCGAGAACGACGCCTTGACGGTCTTGCGCTCGCCGCGCTCGACGGTGATCGCGCCCTTGGCGGTGACCGACGCGGTGTTGAACGAGTACGCGCTCGGGGGACCGACGTGCGGCTGGCCCAACCGGCTGAACAGGATGCGCAGCATCGCGTTGGCGTCGGTGACGGTGCCGACCGTGGAGCGCGGGTTGGCCCCGATGCGCTCCTGGTCGACGATGATCGCGGTCGTCAGGCCCTCCAGCACGTCGACGTCGGGCCGGGCGAGCGTCGGCATGAAGCCCTGGACGAACGCGCTGTAGGTCTCGTTGATGAGGCGCTGGGACTCGGCGGCGATCGTGCCGAAGACCAGCGAGCTCTTGCCCGACCCCGAGACGCCGGTGAAGACCGTCAGGCGCCGCTTCGGGAGCTCGACGCTGACGTCCTTGAGGTTGTTCTCCCGCGCGCCCAGGACGCGGATGAGGTCGTGGCTGTCGGCCCCGTGGACCGCCGGCGCCTCGAGGCCGGTGCTCGCCATCGCCTACTTGACCTCCTGGAGGCGGATCATGTTCCCGGCGGGGTCGCGGATCGCGCAGTCGCGGATGCCGTAGGGCTGGTCCGTGGGCTCCTGCACGACCTCGACGTCGCGGCCCTGGAGGACCTCGAAGGCGGCGTCGACGTCGGGCGTGGCCAGCAGCAGGCTCGCGTACGTGCCCTTGGCCATCATCTCGGCGATCATCGCCCGCTCCTCGTCGGTGATGCCGGGGTCGGCCCCGGGCGGGTGCAGGACGATCGACGTGCCGGGCTGGCCGGCGGGGCCGACGGTGATCCACCGCATGCCCTCGTAGCCGACGTCGTTGCGGACCTCGAAGCCGAGCGCGTCGCGGTAGAAGGCCAGCGCGGCCTCGGGGTCGTCGTGGGGGAGGAAGCTGGCGCTGATGGTGATGTCCATGGCGGGCACGCTACGTCCGGGCCGGCGTCGTGGCTTCTCGATCCCTGACCGATTCCGGCGCGCTCTTCGGGCGCCGAACGGGACGGGTGGCCGCCTTCGTCACGCACGACGGCAGCCCGGCGACCGACCCCGCCGCCTCGCGCTTGTACGTGCTCGGTGACATCCCGACGAGCTCCGTGAAGCGCGTGCTGAACGTCCCGAGCGACGAGCAGCCGACGGTGAAGCAGACCTCGGTGACGCTCAGGTCGCCCCGGCGCAGGAGCGCCATCGCCCGCTCGATCCGGCGGGTCATGAGGTAGCTGTAGGGCGTCTCGCCGTAGGCCTCGCGGAACGCGCGGCTGAAGTGGCCGGCGGACAGGTGCACGCCGCGCGCGATCGCCTCGACGTCGAGCGGCTGGTCGTGCTCGCGGTCCATGCGATCACGGGCGCGGCGCAGGAGCGCGAGGGTCTGCAGCCGCTCGGACGACACGGAGCGCATCTTCGCGGTCCTGGACGCCGCGCGTCGAGGACGGACCGTTGACATAGATGATCGTCTATGCGACGCTCACATAGATGAGCGTCGATGTGATCGCGGTCGCCGACCTGGCGAAGGCGCTGTCGGACCCGATCCGCGTCCAGGTCCTCGAGCACCTGCGCACCGCGGACGGCGAGGTCTGCCAGTGCCACCTGCAGCCGCTCTTCGACGTCTCCCAGCCCACGCTCTCGCACCACCTCAAGAAGCTTCGGGAAGCCGGGCTCGTCGAGGTCGAGCGACGCGGCAAGTGGGCCTACTACTCGCTCGACGACTCGACCCTGGAGGTCCTTCGCTCATGGCTGTCCTGAGGCCCCACCTCGCGCTCACCGTCACCGACGTCGACCGCGCCGTCCCCTTCTACGAGGCGCTGTTCGGCACGACCGCCGAGAAGCGCAAGCCGGGCTACGCCAAGCTCTCCGTCGTCCAGCCCGCACTGAACCTCACCCTCACCCAGGGCGAGCGCACGGAGCTCGGCGCCTTCAACCACGCGGGCATCCAGGTCGAGACGACCGAGGACGTCCTCGCCGCCAAGGAGCGGCTCGTCGCCGCCGGGCTGGCGGCCTTCGACGAGCTGGACACCACCTGCTGCTACGCCCGCCAGGACAAGGTCTGGGTCCGCGACCCCGACGGCACGCCCTGGGAGGTCTTCGTCACCCACGAGGACACCGAGGAGCACGGCGACGGCGGGCTCGCGGTCGCCGAGGGCACCGCCTGCGGCTGCGCCGACCACGAGCCCGGCGACTGCTGCGGGACCGTGCGCGCCTGCTGCGCGGCGTGACCCCGCCGCTCGGCCGCCGCCTGCTCGCCGAGGCCGTCGGCTCGGCGCTGCTGGCGGCGGTCGTGGTCGGCTCCGGCATCGCGGCCCAGCGGCTGTCGGACGACGCGGGCCTGCAGCTCCTCGAGAACGCCGCCGCGACGGCGGTGGGGCTCTACGCGATCATCCTCATGGTCGGCCCGGTCTCCGGCGCCCACCTCAACCCGGCGGTGACCCTGGCCGACGCGCTCTTCGGAGGCCTGGCGTGGCGGGACGCCGCGGCCTACGTGCCGGCCCAGGTCCTCGGGTGCGTGGCCGGTGCGGTGCTCGCCAACGGCATGTTCTCCCTGGACGCCGTCTCGATCGCCGAGACCCACCGGGCCTCGGGCGGGCACCTGCTCGCCGAGGTCGTCGCGACGGCCGGGCTCGTCACGCTCGTCCTCAGCCTCGCGCGCTCGGGCCGTGCGGCGAGCGCGCCGGCGGCCGTCGGCGCGTACATCGGGGCCGCCTACTGGTTCACGAGCTCCACGAGCTTCGCCAACCCGGCGATCAGCGTCGGCCGGATGCTCTCGGACACCTTCGCCGGCATCGCGCCGGCGTCGGTGCCCGCGTTCGTGGCGATGCAGCTGGTCGGCGTCGCCGTCGCGGTGGCGCTCGTCCGCGCCCTGTACCCGGGCATCCCGCGCACGGCCGCCCGCGACGTCGTCGTCCCCCACCCGGAGCACCCATGAGCCACGTCCTCTTCGTCTGCCTGCACAACGCCGGCCGTTCGCAGATGAGCCGCGCGCTGTTCGACCGCGCGGCCGGCGGGCGCCACACGTCGTCGTCGGCCGGGTCGGTCGCCGACCCCGACGGCGCGGTGCACCCGGAGGTCCTCGAGGTCCTGCGCGAGGTGGGGATCGACCTCGCCGGCGTCCGGCCCCAGCGCCTCAGCGCGCAGCTCGCCGAGCAGGCCGACGTCGTCGTGACGATGGGCTGCGGGGACGCGTGCCCGTACATCCCGGGCAAGCGCTACGTCGACTGGGAGCTGCCCGACCCGAAGGGCCGGCCGGTCGACGAGGTCCGCCGCCTGCGCGACGAGGTCGAGCGGCGCGTGACGGCGCTCGTGCGCGACCTCGACGGCGACTGAGCGCCGGCCTCAGCCCGCGGCGAACGGACCCAGACCACGGGCCAGCAGGAGCGCGACGGCCCGGTCGCGCTCGGCGCCGGGCAGGACGACCCGCAGCTCCTGGCGGCCTGTCGTGTCGTCGCGCAGCAGCGCGCAGTCCCAGGCCACGACGAGCTTGCCGCCGTCGTCGACGCCGGTCGTCATGCCCGCCACCCCCGGGTGGTCGAACGGGACGTCGAGGAGCGGGCCGCCGCGGCGGTCGGCGGCGACCCGCCGGCCGGTGACGGCGAGCGCGACGCGCAGCCCCTCCTTGCGCCAGCTCGCCCGGCGGTCGGGCCCGCGGTAGTCGCGGTAGGTCAGCGTGCCCTTCGCGTCGTCGGCCTCGAGGACCACGCCCTCGGCCTGCAGCGCCGCCCGCCGAGCGTCGCTGAAGTGCGCCGTCCCCCGCAGCACGTCCCACAGCACCCCGGCATCGTCGCAGCCGTGGGCGCGGTCGTGCAGGGGCAGGGGCTCCCGCGACGGCGTGGAAGCCCACGCCGCGGCAGGGGACGCGCGGGCAGGGGGCTTGCGCGGCGCACCCCTGCGTGCTCGCTCGTGCCTCAGGGGAACCGCATCGTCCGGGCCGCCGGCCTGGCCACCTTCGCCGTCGCCGTCGCCGCCCCGTGGGCGCTGCCGGCGCTGCAGGGGTCCGCACCGGCCGCCGCCACGCCGCCCGCGCAGCTGCGCGCCGCGGAGGTCCGCTCGCAGCGGCTGCTGCTCGACGGCCCGCGCAGGCAGCGCCTGACCGTCACCGCGCCGGCCGGCGGCGCGCGGCGCGTCAGGGTCGTGCTCGTGGGCGGCGGCGCGCGCCGGCCCATCGCCTCGTGGGAGGTCGGGCCGCTGGCGCCCGGCGCGTCGCGCACGCTGAGCTGGGACGGCAGGACCGCCACCGGCCGCCGCGTCCCCGACGGGCGCTTCCGCTTCCTCGCCGCGGTCGACGACGGCCCGGTCGCCCCGGCGGGCGCGCCGTTCGACGCCGTCCGCGCGTTCTTCCCGGTCCGCGGGCCGCACACGTTCGGCGACGGCCTCGGCGCCGGGCGCGGCCACCAGGGCCAGGACGTCGTCGCGCCGTGCGGCACGCCGGTCGTGGCGGCACGGGCGGGCGTCGCGCGCGAGGTCGGCTACGACGGGGTGCGCGGCAACCACGTCGTCCTCGACACCGCCGGCGGCGCCTCCGCCGCCTACCTGCACCTCCAGGAGCTCCCCGCGCTCGCCGTCGGCGACCGCGTCGTCACCGGCGAGGCCCTCGGCCTCGTCGGCACCACCGGCCACTCGACCGGCTGCCACCTGCACTTCGAGCTGTGGCGGGCGCCCGGCTACTGGGAGGGCGAGCCGGTCGACCCGGCGCCGCTGCTGCGCCGGTGGGACGCGCAGACGGGCGCGGGGCGCGTTCAGGCGCGCTCGTAGCGCACGACGGCGTCGGTGCGCCGCGTCGGCTCCTCGCCGGGGAACGCGTGCTCCACCTCGACGAGCGCACACGTGCGCAGCGCCCACGCGTCGGCGGGCAGGGCGAGCTCGGCGACGACCTCGTCGGCCGTCTGGAGCCCGGCGTGCGGATGGCGCTCGGACGGCGCGTGGCCGATGACCAGCAGCGTGCCGCCCGGCGCGACGGCCGCGGCGGCGCGGCGCAGGATCGCGGTGCGCGGAAGCGCGACCGGCGAGTGCAGGAAGCTCGAGGTCACGAGGTCGAACGTCCCGTCCGGGAAGGACGTGGCGAGGTCGTGGCGCTCCCAGGTGATGGCGCCGGCGACGCCGGCCTGCGCCGCGGCCTGGGCCCCCACCTGCAGGGCGCTCTGGGCCACGTCGGTCGCGGTCACCGTCCAGCCGTGGCGCGCCAGCCAGATCGCGTCGCCGCCCTGGCCGCACCCGACGTCCAGGGCGCTCCCGGGCGTGAGCGACCCGACCTCCGCGGCGAGCGACGCGTTGACCGCGCCGCTCCAGCGCGTGTGGCCGTCGGCGTAGCGTGCCTCCCAGTACTCCGCCGGCGTGCGGTCGTCGTGGTCCTGGTCGTGCGCGTGCGTCGCCATCGCCGGGGACGGTCGCACGCTGCGACCTCGCTGGCAAGAGCCTGTGCCGATCTGGCAACAGGCTCCTGATGAGCTTTCGGGCCGTCCGCCGTCACACCCACCATGAGCCCCATCACCGACGACCTCCACCCGCTCGACGAGCACGCCTTCAGCGCTCGCGTCGAACCGCACCGCCGTGAGCTGCACGTCCACTGCTACCGCCTGCTCGGGTCCTTCGACGAGGCCGAGGACCTCGTCCAGGAGGCCTTCCTGCGCGCGTGGCGGCGGCGCGAGACCTACGCGGGCCGCGCCTCGGTCCGCGCGTGGCTCTACCGGATCGCCACGAACGCGTGCCTGGACGCGCTCGACAAGCGCCCGCGCCGGCCGTCGACCAGCGGCGAGGTCGCCTGGCTGCAGCCCTACCCCGACGCGCTGCTCGACCAGCTGCCCGACCGGCGCGAGGGCCCGGAGGGCGCGGCGCTGGCCAAGGAGACCGTCGAGCTGGCGTTCATCGTCGCCATCCAGCACCTCGCCCCGCTGCCGCGGGCCGTGCTCGTCCTGCGCGACGTCCTCGGCTGCTCGGCCAAGGAGAGCGCGCGGCTGCTGGAGACGACCGAGGCCTCGGTGAACTCCGCCCTGCAGCGCGCGCGGGGCGAGCTGCGCGAGCGCCTCCCGGAGGAGCGCGAGGCGTGGCGGCCGGACGCCGAACCCACCGCCGCCGAGCGCGAGCTGCTCGCGCGCTACGTCGACTGCACGGAGCGCGCCGACGCCGAGGGCACGGCCGCGCTCCTGCACCAGGACGTCCGCTTCTCCATGCCGCCGGCGCCCGGGCTGTGGGAGGGCCGCGACACCGTCGTGCAGGCATGGGTCGACGGCGGCTTCGGCTCGGACGCGTTCGGCAGCCTGCGGTGCGTCGTCACGCGCGCCAACGGCCAGCCCGCCGTCGCCGCCTACGTGCGCCGGCCCGGCGACGCCGCGCACGAGCCGCTCGCGATCGACGTCCTCGGGGTGCGCGACGGCGTCGTCGGCGACATCACGACGTTCGACCGCTCGCAGTTCGCGCGCTTCGACCTGCCGGCGGCGCTGTGAGCGCCGCGTCGGTCACCGTCACGCCGCTCGTCGTCGCCGACCTCCTGGCCGACGGCGAGCGGATGCCGGTCTGCGTCCACGTGGTCGACCACCCCGACGCGCGGATCCTCGTCGACACGGGGATCGAGCAGCTCCACCCCGCCGCGGCCGACCTCGACCCGCGGCTGTGGCCGCTGGCCGGGCAGGACCTCGACCTCGCGAGCATCGACCTCGTCGTCAACACCCACCTGCACTTCGACCACTGCGGCGGCAACCACCTGCTCGCCGGCACGCCGTTCTACGTCCAGCGCCGAGAGCTGGACGACGCCCGCACCAAGCCCGACTACACGCTGCCCGAGTGGGTCGACGCGCCCGGCGTGGAGTACGTGGCGGTCGACGGGGAGCACGAGCTGCTGCCGGGCGTGCGGCTGGTCCCCGCGCCCGGCCACACCGACGGGATGCAGGTGGTCGTCCTCGAGACCGGCGACCGACCGGTCGTCGTCGGCGGCGACGTCGCGGTGTGGTTCGGCGAGCTCGACGAGCCGAGCACCGAAGGCCAGCACACCGTCCTGGCCCTCGAGCCCGAGCTCGTCTGGCTCACCCACGTGCGCGAGCCGTGGCGGCCCTGAGCGCGCGAGGGGCCGCCGAGCGGCTTGGAGGCCGCTGAGCCCTCCGATGCGAGGTCGCAGCTCAGGCCAGCAGCGCGCCACCGTCGATGCGCAGCGTCGTCCCGGTCGTGAAGCCGCTGCGCAGCAGGTGGAGGTAGGCCTCACCGATCTCGGCGGCCTCGCCGACGCGTCCGGTCAGCAGCTCCTCCCCGACCGCGCTGAAGAGCGCCTCGGCGTCGATGTCGCGCCACAGGTCGGTGCGCACGACACCGGGCGCCACGACGTTGACGCGGACCGGTGCCAGCTCGACCGCCAGCGCGCGACCCAGTGCTTCGGTGGCACCGCAGACCGCGGCGGCGTTGGCCCACGTCGAGCCTGGGCGTGCCCCGGCAGAGCCGGAGGTCAGCGTGATCGACGTCGAGACCCTCGCGTGCTTGACGGCCGCCAGCGCGCCCCAGTAGCGGATCCTCCAGGCCTCCTGGGCCGCGGCGAGGTCGAGATCGGCCAGCAGGCTGGTGGTGAGGGACTCGCCGGCGGTGTAGACGAGGTGGTCGACCCGGCCGATGGTGCTCAGCACCCTGCGCAGGGCCTGCTGATCGCGCGCGTCGACGACGTACCCCTCGGCCGTGGTCGGCAGGGTCTCGAGCGCCGCGTCGACCCGCGGCTTCGCGGCTGCCGGCGATCAGCACGTGGGCGCCCTCGTCGGCGGCGAGCCGGGCGGTCGCCAGGCCGATGCCGCTGGTGGCGCCGATGATCAGCACCCGGGAGTCTGCAAGCGTCGTCATGCGGCGATGGTGAGCGCGCGCCAGCGGCCTGTCCAAGACCGACTTCCGCGGTTCTGATGCCGGGATGGCATCAGTACGCTGCGGCGGTGGACCTCGACCTCCACAAGCTGCGCTCGTTCGTGGCGGTTGCCGAAGAGCTGCACTTCCGGCGGGCCGCGGAGCGACTGCACCTCGCCCAGCCGGCGGTGTCGCGGCAGGTCGCGGCCCTGGAGCGCGAGCTCGGCGTGGCGTTGCTGGAGCGCGACAAGCGATCGGTGACGCTGACCCCGGCCGGCGAGCAGCTCCTGGGCGACGCACGGTCGTTGCTGGCGAGCGCCGACGGCGTACGCCGGCGCGTCCAGCGCGCGGGCCGCGGCAGGCACCACCTGGTCGTCGGCTTTCGCGCCGGCATCGTCCCCACCGCCACGATCGCCGCCTTCGGCGCCGAGCACCCCGACGTCCAGGTCGACGTCCGCCGGATGGAGTGGGACGACCAGGAGCAGCTGATCCTGTCGGGCCGGGTGGACATCGGCTTCGTCCGGGCTCCCCTACGTCGAGAGGGGCTGCGGCTCGAGCCGCTGTTCAGCGAGCCGCGCCTGGTCGCCCTCCGCGCCGACCATCCGCTGGCCGACCGGCGGCGACTCCGCCATGGCGAGCTCGCGGACCAGCCGCACCTGCGCTACCTCGATCCGGCCCCGGTTCCCGGGCTGTCGGCGAGCACCAAGCTGCGGTCGGTCGAAGAGAAGCTCGAGCACGTCGCCGCCGGCAACGGGATCATCGTGCTGCCGCGCTCGGCCACCCGCTACTACTCGAGGCCTGACGTCGTCTACGTCCCGCTCACGGACGCCGAACCCGACCACGTCTGGCTGGCCACCGAAGCCGCCCGCCGCTCCAGGCTGCTGGCCGCGTTCGCCGCAGCCGCCCGCGCCGCCCTGCCCGACGACGTCACACCGCTCTTCGACGAGCCGTGACCATGGGGGCGTCCGTCCAGAGCCGCCGAGCGGATTCGAACCGCTGACCCCTTCATTACGAGTGAAGTGCTCTACCAGCTGAGCTACGGCGGCGGGGCGGGCCAAGGATAGCGAGGGTCCCGCCCCGGGTCCTCGGCGACGGCGCCGCCCTCTAGGGTCCGCGTCGTGGGCCTCGCGTTCGAGACGCGACCGTCGGACTCGTCGTGGGTGCAGTCCGTCTGGACCTGCCGCAGCGGCGCCGTGACCGAGATGACGTCGGTGGCCACCGAGACCTGGGGGCTCGTGCTCTGGGAGCAGGACGGCCGGCGTCTCGCCGCCGTCAGCGGCCCGGAGCGTGCGACGGGCACGGCGCCGGTGCCCGAGGGCGCGACGTTCCTGGGCAACCAGTTCGCGGTCGGGACGTCGTTGCGGGGCGTGCCGACGCCGGCGCTGGTCGACGGCGGGATCGAGCTGCCGGAGGTCAGCGGCGGCCGGTTCCGCCTCGACGGCCGGCGCTGGGAGGTGCCGGGCGCCGACGACGCCGAGGCGCTCGTCGCGCGGCTCGTGGCCGACGGCACCGTGCAGCGCGACCCGCTCGTGACGGCGGCGCTGCGCGGCGATCGCCCCGCCGTCACGGACCGCACGCTGGAGCGCCGCTTCCGGGCGGCGACCGGCCTGAGCCGGGGCGCCGTCCGGCAGATCGCGCGCGCCCGCGAGGCCGCGGTCCTGCTGGCCTCCGGCGCGCCGGCGGCGGATGTGACGTTCGCGCTCGGGTTCTACGACGAGCCGCACCTCGCCCGCGCGCTGCGCCGGTACGTCGGGCGCACCGCCGGCCAGCTGCAGGACGGGGAGGGCGGCCCGCTGGCCCTCGACCCGGCTCAGCGCACGACGTCGTACAGGAGCTTGGCCACCCCGTTGGCGTAGACCGCGGAGTCGCGCAGGCGCAGCCGCTGCTTGTCGCGGTCTGCCCGGCTGAACGGGCTCTTCCCGGCACCGAGCAGCACCGGGAGCACGAGGAGGTTGTAGCGGTCGACGAGCTCCGCGTCGGCGAGCGAGACGGCAAGCTCGGGGCTGCCGTGGATGAAGATCGCGCCGCCGTCGCCCCGCTTGACCTCGGCGACGTCCTCGGCGGAGCGCAGGATCGTGATGTCGCCCCAGCCGTCGATGAGGTCGTCCTGGGCGAGCGAGGTGGAGACCACGAACTTCGGGAGGTCCTTGTACGCGGCGTGGTCGTCGGAGTCGCGCCACACCGGCGCGAACGCCTCGTAGCTGCGCCGGCCGAACATCAGCGCGGTCGTCTCCTCCAGCTCCTCGCCCTTCAGTGCGAAGGACTCGGGGCTGAAGTGCTCGAGCACCCAGCCGCCGCTGCGATGCCCTTCCTCCGTCCCGCCCGGCGAGTCCGCCACGCCGTCGAGCGAGACGAACCCCGTCCACACCAGCTCTCGTGCCACCTGCTGCTCCTTCCTTCGGGTCCCGGTACGAGGACCGGGACCCTAGGAACGGTGCGGCGGCGCGGTCTTGGACAGAACCGACGCCGCCGCGGAGGCTCAGCGGCAGAGCGCGCGGCCGACCGCGCCCTCCATGGCCTCGACCTGCTCCATCACCGTGGGCAGGCCGGTGAGGGCGATCGTCGCGGCGCGGCCGTCGGCGGTCGCGGCGTTGACCGTCGTGAAGCCGGCGATGTTGCCGCCGTGGCCCCAGGCCTCGCCGCCGCACGGCAGCTCGCTGCGCACCAGGCCCAGGCCGTAGCGCTTGCCCGCGCCGAGCTCGTCGGCCGGGACCGTCTCCTGCATCTCGCGCAGCAGGGCCGGCGAGACGAGCTTGCCCTGGAGCAGCGCGAGGAAGAACCGGTTGACCTCGCTGGGCGTCGAGACCATCTGGCCGGCGGCCCAGCCGAAGGACGGGTCCTGGACCGTGACGTCCACGAGCGGCTGGGCCGGGTCGTCGCGGTGGTAGCCGTGCGGGTGGCGGCCGCGCAGCTCCTGCTCTCCCACGCCCGGGAAGTACGTGTGGCGCAGGCGCAGCGGCTGGACGATGCGCCGCTCGAGCTCCTCGGCGATCGGCCGGCCGGTCACCGCCTCGACGATGAGGCCGAGCACCGCGTAGTTCGTGTTCGAGTACGAGAACCTCGTGCCCGGGGCGAACTCGGCCTCCTGCGCCAGGCCCTTGTCGAGCATCGCGCGCGGCTGGAAGTACGTGTGGATCCAGGGCAGGATCCCCGTCTCCAGGAGGAAGTTCGTGTAGTTCGGCAGGCCGCTGGTGTGGCGCAGCAGCTGGCGGACGCTGATCTCACGCCCGTCACCGCCGGGGCCGCGCACGAGGCCCGGCAGGTACTCCTCGACCTTCGCGTCGAGGTCGACCTTGCCGTCGGCGACGAGCTGCAGGACGGCCACCGCGGTGAACGTCTTGGTGTTGGAGCCGATGCGGACCTCGCCGTCGACCGGCGGGCGCTGGCCCGTGCGCAGGTCGCCGACGCCCGCGACGGCGTTCGTGACACGGCCCGCGCGGTCGCGCACCGACGCCAGGACGCCAGGGAACGCCTCGGGGTCGACGAGCTGCTGGAGGTCCTGCTGGAGGCCGCCGGCGGGGGCGGTCCGCTTGGCGGACGCCGGGGCGACGGCGACGAGCGCGCAGAGCGCGGCGACGAGGGCGACGACGGCGCGCGGCTTGGGGTGGTGGAGGGTCATGGCCGCAGGCTCTCCAGAAGGCGCGCCGCGGTCGACGGCGCAGCGACCCCTCTTGGGCAGGCGCGCGCGCCTCAGCCAGGACAGGTGCTGGCACCTCTTGCCTGGGCCGCCGGTCTGGCCGTACCGTCGAAGGTCATGCGCGAGGCGCTCCGGCAGGCAAGCGGCGAGGCGCGGCGTCTCGCGCTCGCCGCGCTCGACGGGCTGGTGCGCCTCGGCCTCCTGCTCGCCGCGCCGGTCTCCCGGCGGGCGCGCATCCGAGCGCAGGCCCGCGCCGACGCCCGCCGCGCCGAGCACGGATGGACGTCGCCCGCGCCGCGCTCGTGGCGCGACGTCGCCTGGCTGGCCGTCCCCGTCGGCGTGCCGCTCTTCGTGCTCTTCGTCGACCTCTTCGCCGCCGCGGTCTTCGGGGTCGTCATGCCGGCGGTGTGGGCGCTGGACGGCGACGGCCGCGTCCCGTACCAGTGGGTGATGGTCACCGACCTGGCGATGGCGTTCTTCGCCGTCCCGGTCGGCGGGCTGATGCTCGTGCTCTGCGCCTTCGCGCCGCGCCTGTTCCTGCGCGCCGACGACGCCTGGACGCGCTTCCTGCTGGCGCCGACGAAGGCCGCGCGGATGGCCGCGCGCGTCCAGCGCCTCACCGACACGCGCCAGCAGGCCGTCGACAGCTCCGCCGGCGAGCTGCGGCGCATCGAGCGCGACCTCCACGACGGCGCCCAAGCGCGCCTGGTCTCGCTGACGCTCCACCTCGGGATGGCCGAGGACCTGCTCGAGCGCGAGCCCGAGGCCGCCCGCACGATGCTCGCCCAGGCCCGCGCCGACGCCGACACCGCGATGGCCGACCTGCGCGCGCTCGTGCACGGCATCGCGCCGCCGCTGCTCACCGAGCGCGGCCTGCGCGCCGCGCTCGAGGACGTCGCCGCCCGCAGCCCCGTCCCGGTCAGCTGCACCGTCGACGTCGACCGCCGCCTGCCGGCGCCGCTGGAGAGCGCGGCGTACTTCACGACCGTCGAGCTCCTCACGAACGCCATCCGCCACAGCGGCGCCCGGCACATCGCCCTGCGCGCCGCCGACCGCGACGGCGGGCTGGCCATCGACCTGACCGACGACGGTCGCGGCGGCGCCGACCCCGAGGCGGGGACCGGCCTGCGCGGCGTCCAGCGGCGCCTCGCGCCGTTCGACGGGACGCTGACCATCACCAGCCCGCCCGGCGGGCCGACCACCGTCCAGGCCCGGCTGCCGTGCGCGTCGTCGTAGCCGAGGACCTCGCGCTCCTGCGCGACGGCCTCACGCGGATGCTCACGAGCTACGGCTTCGACGTCGTCGCGGCGCTCGAGGACGGCGAGGGCCTGGCGGACCAGCTGGTCGAGCTGCGTCCCGACGTGGCGATCGTCGACGTCCGCCTCCCGCCGACCTTCACCGACGAGGGGCTCAAGGCGACGATCGAGGCCCGCCGCGCCGTCCCGGGCCTGCCGGTGCTGATCCTCTCGCAGTACGTGCAGCGGGTGTACGCGGCGGAGCTGCTCTCCGACGGGGCCGGCGGCGTGGGCTACCTGCTCAAGAGCCGGGTGGGGGACGTGCGCGACTTCGTCGAGGCGGTCAAGCGCGTCGCCGCGGGGAGCACGGCGCTGGACCCCGAGGTCGTCGCCGAGCTCCTCGGGACCGGGGGACGGCCGAGCCGCCTGGACGAGCTGACGCCGCGCGAGCGCGAGGTCCTGGCCGTCATGGCCGAGGGCCGCTCGAACGCCGCGATCGCCGCCCGGCTGGTCATCGAGGAGAAGTCGGTGAGCAACCACATCAACGCGATCCTCAGCAAGCTCGACCTGCCGCCCTCGTCGGACGACCACCGCCGCGTGCTGGCGGTGCTGGCCTACCTCGAGAGCATCTCCGACCACGCTGGTGGGAGTTAGGCTAGCCTGACGGGCGCTGCGACTTAGGGCACCCGAAGCACCGGTCCCTGGTCGCGCCGCCCTCGATGGCCGTCGCCGCCCCGACCACCACGCCGTCCGTCGCCCGCCCGCGCACCGGGGCGCTGCTGCGGTCCCCCGGCGCGCGGACCGCCGGCCTGGCCGCCGCGCTGGTCGTCCTGCTCGCCGCGTGCGCCGCCTCGCTGGCCATCGGCTCGCTGGACATCCCGCTGCGCGAGGTGTGGGAGGCGCTCGTCTCGCGCGACGACACCGACGCCCACGCGATCGTCCACGACCTGCGCATCCCGCGCACGGAGCTCGGCGTGCTCGTCGGCGGCGCGCTCGGTGCCGCCGGCGCGCTGATGCAGGGCGTCACGCGCAACCCGCTGGCCGAGCCGCAGATCCTGGGCATCAACTCCGGCGCCGCGCTGTCCGTCGTCGCCGCCATCAGCGTGCTGGGCATCAGCGCGCCGGTCGCCTACGCCGGCTTCGCCCTGCTGGGCGCGGCGCTCGCGTCGGTCCTCGTCTACCTGCTCGGGGCGACCGGTCGCGGCGGCGCGACGCCCGTCAAGCTCGCGCTCGCCGGCGCGGTGCTCACCGCCCTGCTCACCGCGCTCACGAGCGCGATCCTCGTCTTCGACGCCCAGACGCTCGACGAGTTCCGCTTCTGGATCGTCGGCTCGATCGCCGGCCGCGACACCGAGGTGCTGACCGCGGTCGCGCCGTTCATGCTCACCGGCCTGGCGATCGCCCTGCTGTGCGGCCGCTCGCTCAACGCGCTGGCGATGGGCGACGAGGTCGCCCGGTCCCTCGGCCACCACGTCGACCGCTCGCGCGGTTGGGCTGCCCTCGGGTTCGTCCTGCTCGCCGGCGGCGCGGTCGCCGCAGCGGGTCCCATCGGCTTCGTCGGCCTCACCGTCCCGCACGTCGCCCGCGCCCTGGTCGGCCCCGACTACCGCTGGGTCATCCCGTTCAGCATCGTCCTCGGCGCCACGCTCCTGCTCGTCGGCGACGTCGCCGGCCGCGTCGTCTCGCGTCCCGACGAGCTCGAGGTCGGGATCATCACCGCGCTCATCGGCGCGCCGTTCTTCATCTGGCTCGTGCGCCGCCGGAGGCTCAGCGAGCTGTGAGCGCCCGCGCCCACAAGGTCGCCCTGCGCCGCGGGCCGCTGTCGCTGCGCTTCGAGCCGCGCGCGGTCGTGGTCGGTGCCGCCCTGACCGTCGCGATGCTGGCGGCCCTCACGGTCGACGTCGGCCGAGGCGAGCTCGACATCGCGCCGCTGGACGTCCTCAAGGCGCTCGTCGGCGCCGGCGACGAGGCGACGAGCTTCGTCGTCGTCGACCTGCGCCTGCCGCGCGCGCTCGTGGCGCTGCTCATCGGCGTCGCGCTCGGCGTCGCCGGGGCGATCTTCCAGGACATCTCGCGCAACCCGCTCGTGGCGCCGGACATCATCGGCGTCTCGCACGGCGCGGCGCTCGCGGCGGTGTCGTTCATCGTCCTGTTCGACTCGACCGCGACGTACGCGGTCCCGGGCGCCGCGCTGGCCGGTGCGCTCGTCGCCGGCGTCGTGCTGTACGCGCTGGCGTGGCGCAACGGGATGCAGGGCTATCGCCTGGTGCTCGTCGGCATCGGCGTGGCCGCGGTCCTGCAGGCCGGCATCGCCTGGGTGCTCACGCAGGGCCAGGTCCTCGACGCCGCGCTGGCCTACATCTGGATCGTCGGCTCGCTCAACGGCCGCGACTGGGACCACGTCTGGCCGCTGCTCGGGACGGTCGCCGTGCTCGTGCCGCTCGCGCTCCTGCTCGCCCGCCAGCTCCAGGTCCTGCAGCTCGGCGACGAGGTCGCCCGCGCGCTGGGCGCGAACGTCGAGCGCCAGCGGCTCGGCCTGCTGCTCATCGCCCTCGTGCTCGTCGGCGTCGCCGTGGCGGCGGGCGGCCCGATCGCCTTCACCGCCTTCATCGCGCCGCACATCGCGCGGCGCCTCACCCGGTCGGTCACGCCGCTGAGCGTGCTGCCGGTCGCGGCCCTGGTGGGGGCGACGCTCGTCTGCGTCGCCGACACCGCCGGGCGCCTGCTGTTCTCGCCGGACGAGATCCCGGTGGGCATCGTCACGTCGATCATCGCGGCCCCGTACTTCCTGTACCTCCTGAGCCGCGCCAACCGCCTGGGGGTCACGGGATGACCGCGCCGCTGCGCGCCGAGCGCCTGACCGTCGCCTACGAGGACCGCGACGTGGTCCACGACCTCGACCTGGAGATCCCCCGCGGGCAGGTCACGGCGATCGTCGGGGCCAACGGCTGCGGCAAGTCGACGCTGCTCAAGGCGCTGGCCCGCCTGCTCAAGCCCAAGCGGGGCACCGTCCTGCTCGACGGCAGGGCGATCAGCGAGCAGCCGACCAAGGACGTCGCCAAGCGCCTCGGGATCCTGCCCCAGTCGCCGGTGGCGCCCGACGGGCTGCAGGTCGAGGACCTCGTCGCCCGGGGCCGCCACCCCCACCAGACGCTCCTGCGCCAGTGGTCGCCCGCCGACGAGGCGGCGGTCCGTCACGCGCTCGAGGCGACGGCCATGGCCGACCTGCGCGACCGGGCGGTCGACGAGCTCTCCGGTGGCCAGCGCCAGCGGGCGTGGATCGCCATGACGCTCGCGCAGGAGACCGAGGTCCTGCTGCTCGACGAGCCGACGACGTTCCTCGACCTCGCCCACCAGATCGACGTCCTCGACCTGCTGCACGACCTCGTCGCCCGGCACGGCCGGACCGTCGTGATGGTCCTGCACGACCTCAACCAGGCCTGCCGCTACGCCGACCACCTCGTCGCGCTGCGCGAGGGACGCGTCCACGTCGCGGGCGCGCCGCGCGACGTCGTGGACGAGACGTTCGTCCGGGAGGTCCTCGGCCTGCCCGCGCAGGTCGTCGAGGACCCCGTGACCGGCACCCCCCTCTGCCTGCCCCTCGGCCGCCGCGAGCGCGAGGCCCGCTCCACCCCGGAGCCGGCCCGCGCGAGCACCCCGGCCGCCTGACCTCGAGAACCCCAGGAGGACCCCACCCATGAAGACCATCACCCGCGCGTTCGCGCTCGTGGCCGCCCTCGTGCTCGCCCTCGGGCTCGCCGCGTGCGGCGACGACGAGGACAGCGCGTCCTCGACCGGCGCCGCGACCAGCGAGAGCGCGGCGACGGCGTCGTTCCCCGTCTCCGTCAAGCACAAGTTCGGCACCACCGAGGTGCCCTCCGAGCCCAAGCGCGTGGTCGTCGTGGGCTACACGGAGCTCGACGCCGTCCTGGCCCTCGGCGTGACGCCGGTGGGCACCCGCGACTTCCTCGGCGGCTACGACTGGCGCAAGCGCCCGTGGGCGAAGGACTTCCCGACCGACATCCCGTCGATCGGCGGCCAGGAGATCAACTACGAGTCGGTCGCCGCCCGGCGTCCCGACCTGATCATCGCCCTGAACACCGGCATGCAGAAGGCCGACTACGAGCGCCTCTCGAAGATCGCGCCGACGATCGCCCAGAGCGGCGACTTCATCGACTTCGGCATGCCGTGGGACGCGCAGCTCAAGCTCATCGCCAAGGCGCTGGGCCGTGACCAGCGGGCCGACGAGGTCATCACCGAGGTCAAGGCGAAGTTCGCCGCGGCGCGCGAGGAGCACCCGGAGTTCGAGGGCAAGGACGCGATCCTCGCCTACGGCGGGCCCGACGGCTACGGCGCCTACGCGTCGGCCGACACCCGCAGCCGCTTCTTCGCCGACCTCGGGCTGAAGACCCCGGCGAAGGTCGACGAGCTGGCCGGCAAGTCGTTCTACACGGAGTTCAGCCAGGAGCAGTTCCGGCTCATGGACCAGGACCTCGTGGTCATGTTCGGCCCGGAGAAGGACATCGAGGCCAACAAGGTCATGCGGCGCCTGCAGGCGCTCAAGGACGACCGGATCGTCTACCTCGACCTGGGCGACCAGTTCTCGGGCGCGCTGGGCTACTCGAGCCCGCTGAGCCTGCCCTGGCTGCTGGACAACGAGCTCGACACGCTGCAGGCGGCGATCGACGGCGACCCCGCCACGAAGGTCGTCCAGCCGCAGTAGCTGTCCGCACGCGGGCACCCTGATCACTCAGTGGTTAGGGTGCCCTAACTCGGGTTATGGAGGAGAGTGTGTCCGCCTCTCCTGCATCCCGCCCGCGGTTCGCCCCGCCGGCGCTGCTCGGGTCCCACTCCGCCGAGCACTACCTGCGCGCCGTGACCCGCGGCGCCGACCGCGTCGCCTCCACCGTCCAGGCCGTCGACGCGCCCTTCTCGGGCGCCACCCCGGACGACCTCGAGCCCGCCGTCGCGGCCGTCGACCTCGACCGCCCGGTGCGCTCGCTCGACGCCGCGCTGGACGAGGTCGAGCGCCTCTACCTGCGCGACGCCGTGTGGTTCCACCACCCGCGCTACCTGGCCCACCTCAACTGCCCCGTGGCGATCCCGGCGCTGCTGGCCGAGACGATCCTCGCCCCGGTCAACTCGTCGCTGGACACGTGGGACCAGAGCGCCGGCGCCACGCTCATCGAGCGCCGGCTCGTCGACTGGGCCGCCGCGCGCGCCGGTTTCGGCGAGGCCGCCGACGGGATCTTCACCAGCGGCGGCTCGCAGTCCAACCTCCAGGGCCTGCACCTGGCCCGCGACGAGGCGCTGGCCGCGGGCTGGCACCTCGGCCGCCTGCGCGTCCTGGTCTCCGAGGTCGGGCACTTCAGCGTCGCGAAGTCCGCCGACCTGCTCGGTCTGGGCAAGCACGCGGTCGTCCCGGTCGCCTGCGACGACGCGTTCCGGATGGACCCCGCGGCCCTGCGCGAGGAGCTCGAGCGCTGCGCGCGCTACGGGCTGCACCCGATGGCGGTGGTCGCCACGGCGGGGACGACGGACTTCGGCTCGATCGACCCGCTGCACGAGGTGGCCGACGCCTGCGCGGACGCCGGGACGTGGTTGCACGTCGATGCCGCCTACGGCTGCGGGCTGCTCGTCTCGCCCCGGCGCCGCGCCCTGCTCGACGGCGTCGAGCGCGCCGACTCGGTCACCGTCGACTTCCACAAGTCGTTCTTCCAGCCCATCAGCTCCAGCGCGCTGCTCGTGCGCGACGGGGCCAAGCTCGGCCACGTCACCCACCACGCCGACTACCTCAACCCGGCGAGCGCGCAGGTCCCCAACCAGGTGGACAAGAGCCTGCAGACGACGCGGCGCTTCGACGCGCTGAAGCTCTGGCTCACCCTGCGCACGCTGGGCGCCGAGGGGGTCGGCGAGCTGTTCGACCAGGTGTGCGACCTCGCCCGCGAGGGCCACGCGCTGCTCGCGGACGACCCCCGCTTCGACGTCGCCGTCGCGCCCGCGCTGAGCACGCTGGTCTTCCGCGTACGCGGCGCGGACGACGCCGCGCAGCGCCACGCGCGCGAGGCGCTCATGGCGGCGGGCGCCGCGGTCGTGGCGGCGACGACGGTCGGGGGTGGGCAGTGGCTCAAGCTCACGCTGCTCAACCCGCAGACGACGGTCGACGACCTCGCCGAGGTGCTCGACCTCGTGGCGCAGGAGGCGGCGGCCTTCGCCGGGCACGGCGCGGCGGCGGTCGAGGAGGTGGCGGCGTGAGCGCCGCGCACGTCCATGACGTGGCCGGGGTCGGCATCGGCCCGTTCAACCTCGGCCTGGCCTGCCTGACCGAGCCGCTGGAGGAGCTCGACTGCGTCTTCCTCGAGCGCGAGGCCCAGTTCGCCTGGCACCCGGGCATGCTGCTCGAGACGAGCACGCTGCAGGTGCCGTTCCTCGCCGACCTCGTCTCGCTGGCCGACCCGACGTCGCCGTTCTCCTTCCTCAACTGGCTCAAGGAGACCGGGACGCTCTACGGCTTCTACATCCGCGAGCGCTTCCAGCCGCTGCGCACCGAGTACGACGACTACTGCCGCTGGGCGGCGGGCCGCCTGCGCTCGCTGCGCTTCGGCCGCGAGGTGGTCGCGGTGGAGCACGACGCCCGCGAGGACGCGCACGTCGTGCGGGCGGTCGACCGGGCGACGGGGGCGGACGAGGTCCTGCGCGCGCGCACCCTCGTCCTCGGCGTCGGGACGGTGCCGCACGTGCCCCCGGGCTGCGACGGGCTCGACGAGGAGGTGGCGGTCCACACCGCGGGCTACCTGCCGGCGCGCGACCGGCTCGCCGCCCAGCGGTCCGTCGTCCTGGTCGGCGGCGGGCAGAGCGCGGCCGAGGTCTTCCTCGACCTGCTCGGGCGGATGGACGACGAGCAGGAGCTCGTGTGGCTCACGCGCTCGCCGCGCTTCTTCCCGCTCGAGTACACGAAGCTCACGCTCGAGCTGACCTCGCCGGAGTACGCGCGCTACGTGCACGCGCTCCCGGAGGCCGTCCGCGACGGCGTGGTCGCCCAGCAGGCGCCGTTGTACAAGGGCATCGACGCCGCGCTCATCGACGAGGTCTTCGACGAGCTGCACCGCCGGCGCGTGCAGGGCCGGCGGGTGCCGCTGCTGCTGACGGGCACCGCGCTCGAGGCGGCGCGGCGCGACGCCTACGGGCGCGTCGCGCTCGACCTGCTGCACGGCGAGACCGGGGAGCGCATCGGGCTCGAGGCCGACGCGCTGGTCCTCGCCACGGGCTACCGCTACGACGTCCCGGCGTTCCTGGAGCCGATCCGCGACCGGATCGCCTGGGACGGCCGGGGGCGCTACGCGGTGCGCGAGGACTACACCGTGCAGGCGGAGGGGCCGCGGGTCTTCGTCCAGAACGCCGAGCTGCACACCCACGGCTTCGTCGCGCCCGACCTCGGCATGGGCGCGCACCGCAACAGCACCATCATCCGCGCGCTGCTCGGCCGTGAGGTCTACCCCGTGGAGGAGCGCATCGCGATGCAGCGCTTCGGGGCGCCGCAGCGCCCGCTGGCGGAGGCGATCGGATGAAAGGTGCCAGGCACCTTCCACCCGTCGCGGTCCGGTTCGCGTTCCGGCCGGTCGATCCGGACGCCGACGCAGAGCTGCTGCACCGCTGGGTGACCCATCCCAAGGCGCGCTTCTGGCTCATGCAGGACGCCGACGTCGCGGCGGTGCGCGCGGAGTACGTCCAGATCGCCGCGTCGGCGCACCACGACGCGGCGATCGGCCTGGCCGACGGCGAGCCCGCGGTGCTCGCCGAGCGCTACGACCCGGCCCACGCGCCGGTCGGCGACGCGTACGACGTCCAGGAGGGCGACCTCGGGATGCACGTCCTCGTCGCACCGACCGACACGCCGGTCCACGGCTTCACGCGCACCGCGATGCGCGCGGTGATGGCGTGGTGCTTCGAGGACCCCGCCGTCGCGCGGGTCGTCGTCGAGCCCGACGCCGAGAACACCGCGATCCACCGGCTGAACGCCGCGGTCGGCTTCCGCGAGCTGCGCGTCGTCCAGCTGCCCGACAAGCGCGCGCTGCTGAGCGTGTGCACCCGCACCGCCTTCGAGGAGGCCACCCGATGACGCTCGACGCCGCCCCGCCGCCCGTCCTGGAGCAGGAGGCCGTCGCCCACCTGCGCCCCGACCTGTGGGCCCGGGCCACCCGCCACCTGGCCGCCAAGGCGCTGGCGGAGTTCGCCCACGAGCTGCTCGTCGAGCCGGTCGCCGAGGGCGGGGGCGCCTACGTGGTGCGGAGCGACGGCGGGGAGGCGACCTGGCGCTTCACCGCCGACGTGCTGGCCCTCGAGCACTGGCTCGTGGACCCGGCGTCGGTCGTCCGGGTGGCCGGCGGGGAGGAGCAGGCGCCGGACGTCCTGCAGCTCGCCGTCGACCTGCGCACGTCGCTGGGGCTGGAGGACGACGCGCGCCTGGGCGTCTACCTCGAAGAGCTGTCGGCGACGCTGTCGGCGCTGGCCTTCCGGCTGGGGCGCGCGCCGCTGAGCGCCGAGCAGCTCGCCGGCGCGGACTTCCAGACGATCGAGTCGCGGATGGTCGAGGGCCACCCGTGCTTCGTGGCCAACAGCGGCCGCATCGGCTGGGACGTCGAGGACTTCGCGCGCTTCGCCCCGGAGGCGGGGCGGCCCGTGCGGCTGCTCTGGGTCGCCGCGCACCGCGACTGCTCCGTGGCGGCGTTCAGCGCCGACGTGGACGAGGAGCGCTTCTTCGCGGCCGAGCTCGGGCCGGACCTGCTGGGGCGCTTCGCGGCGACGCTGCGCCAGCTGGGCCTCGACCTCGCCGACTACGTCCTGGTCCCGGTGCACCCGTGGCAGTGGCGCCACAAGCTCGCGGTGACCTTCGCGGCGGACGTCGCGCAGCGCCGGCTCGTGCTGCTCGGCGAGGGCGAGGACGACCACCTCGCCCAGCAGTCCATCCGCACGTTCTTCAACGCCGGCACGCCGTCGCGCCACTACACGAAGACCGCGATGTCGGTGGTGAACATGGGCTTCGTGCGCGGGCTGTCGGCGGCCTACATGGAGGGCACGCCGGCGATCAACGACTGGGTCGCGCGGCTCGTCGCGGGGGACCGCGAGCTGCGCGAGACCTGCCGGTTCGAGGTCCTGCGCGAGGTGGCGGCGGTCGGCTACCGCACGCCGGTCTACGCGCCCGCCGGGGGCGACAAGGCGCCCTACGCGAAGATGCTCGCTGGCCTGTGGCGCGAGAGCCCGGCCGGTCGGCTGGGCGAGCGCGAGCGGGTGGCGACGATGGCGTCGCTGCTGCACACCGACGGCGACGGGCGCTCGCTGGCGGCCGCGCTCATCCGCCGGTCGGGGCTGTCGGCGCGGGCGTGGGTGAGCGCGTACCTCCACGCCTACCTGCGCCCCCTCCTGCACTGCTTCTTCGCCTACGAGCTGGTGTTCATGCCCCACGGCGAGAACCTCATCCTCGTGCTGGAGGACGACGTCCCGCGGCGCGTGCTCATGAAGGACATCGCCGAGGAGGTCGTGCTCATGGACCCCGCCCGCGACGTGCCGGACGCGGTGCGCCGAATCCAGGCCGAGGTCCCCGAGGAGCTCAAGGTCCTGTCGATCTTCACGGACGTCGTCGACTGCTTCCTGCGCTTCCTCGCGGCGGTCCTGCACCGCGACGGCGCGCTGGACCAGGAGGGCTTCTGGGCCGCGGTGCGCGCGTGCGTCGAGGGCTACCAGGACGACCATCCCGAGCTCGCGGAGCGCTTCGCGGCCCACGACCTCCTTGCCCCGTCCTTCGCCCGCTCCTGCCTCAACCGCCTCCAGCTGCGCGACCCGCGCCAGATGGTCGACCTCGACGACCCGGCGGGCGCCCTCCAGCTCGTGGGGACCCTGGAGAACCCGATCGCGCGGTGGTGGAAAGTACCTGGCACTTTCCACCCATGAGGAAAGTACCTGGCACGTTCCACCCATGACGGCGCCCACGTTCGACCTCCAGTCCCACTCGACGCGCTCGGACGGCGCGCTCGAGCCGTCAGCGGTCGTCGCGGCGGCGGCGGCCGCGGGCGTCGAGCTGCTGGCGCTGACCGACCATGACACGGTGGACGGCGTCGGCGAGGCCCTTGAGGCGGGGCGCGCGGCGGGCGTCGCGGTCGTCCCGGCGGCGGAGCTCAGCGCGCTCGACGGCGACCGGGAGGACCTCCACGTCTGCGCGTACGGCATCGACCACACCGACCCGGCGCTGCTCGACACCCTCGCCGCGTGGCGCGAGGACCGGGCCGCCCGGGCGTGGCGGATGGCCGACGCGCTCGAGGAGGCGGGCCTCGCGCTGGACCGCGGCGCGCTGGAGGCGCGGGCCGCGAGCGGGCGGCCCATCGGCCGTCCCCACCTCGCCCAGGCCGCCTTCGACCACCCCGCCAACGCCGCGCGCCTCGCCGACGAGGGGCTCGCGGACTTCGGCAAGCTCCTGGAGGCCTACCTCATCCCCGGCGCCCCGGCCTACCGCCGCCGCACCCGGCCGACCGTCGCCGAGGCGATCGACGCCGTCCACGCCGCGGGCGGCCTCGCCGTCTGGGCCCACCCCTTCTGGGACCTCGACCACGATGCCGAGGTCCTCGCCACCGTCGACCGCTTCGCCGCCGCCGGCCTGGACGGCGTCGAGGTCTTCTACGTCACCCACACGCGCGAGCAGACCCTCCTGCTCGCCGACCACTGCGCCGAGCTCGGGCTGCTCACCACCGGGTCCGCCGACTTCCACGGGCCCGAGCACCCCCGGTTCCACCGGTTCCGCGCGTTCGCGCTCCACGGGCGCACAGCGTCGCTCGGCCCGATCGACATCCGGTGACCAGACGGTGACGCGCGGCTCGCTAGGGTCCCGCGCCGCATGGACGCCCTCCAGGCCATCGTCCTCGGGATCGTGCAGGGCCTCACGGAGTTCCTGCCCATCTCGTCGAGCGGGCACCTGCGGATCGTCCCCGCCTTCGCGGGCTGGGAGGACCCGGGCGCCGCGTTCACGGCCGTCGTCCAGCTCGGCACCATGGCGGCCGAGCTCATCTTCTTCCGCCTGGACCTCTGGCGCATCGGGACGACGTGGTTCGCCTCCCTGCGCGACCCCGCGCTGCGCTCGACGCTCGACGCGCGGATGGGCTGGTACCTCATCGTCGCGACCATCCCGATCTCCCTGCTGGGCGTCGCCTTCGAGAGCCAGATCGACGACGGCGCGCGCAACCTCTGGATCATCGGGACGCTGCTCATCGTCTTCGCGCTGATCCTGCTCGCGGTCGACCGGCGCGCCAAGCAGGACAAGACGCTCGACCAGCTCTCGGCCAGGCAGGGCATGGCGATCGGCTGCGCGCAGGCGCTGGCGCTGGTCCCCGGCGTCTCGCGCTCGGGCGCGACGATCACGGCCGGCCTGCTCCTCGGCCTGGACCGTGTGGCCGCGGCGCGCTTCTCGTTCCTGCTGTCGATCCCCGCCGTCGTGCTGTCGGGGCTCTACAAGACCAAGGACATCGGGGGCGAGGGCGGCGCTCCCGTCGGTGCGACGATCATCGCCGTCGTCCTGGCCTTCGTCGTCGGCTACGCGTGCATCGCCGGCCTGCTGCGCTTCCTCACGACCCACACGCTGCGGGCGTTCGTCGTGTACCGCGTCGTGCTCGGCACGATCGTCCTGGCGCTCGTCGGCGCCGGGCTGATCAGCTAGGCGAAGAGGCGCTCGAGCCGCGAGGCCAGCGCCTCCAGCGCGAGCTCCTCGGAGGGGTTGAGCACGAGCAGCGTGCGCAGCTCCTCCACCAGCCCGACGCCCTCGCGCAGCGGCCCGGGCCGTCCGACCGCCTCGGCGTCCTGCTCCAGCTCGGCCATGCGGTCGACGTGGTGGACGACGTCCGGTGCGCCGTCCAGCAGCGCGGCGACGTCGCGAAGCCACAGCCCGCAGAGCAGCAGCCCCTGGTCGAGGGTCTGGGTGAAGGCGCGGCGCTGGGCGCGGCGGGCGATCGTCTCGCCCTCGCGCTTGGCACGGCGCGCCTCCTTGTCGGGCAGGAACTCCGCCGCGGCCGCGACGCGCTCGGCCTCCTTGTCGGCGGCGAGCTGGCCGTGGGTGCGCGACTGCTCGAGCAGGACCTTCCACGGGGCGGACGCGAGGTCGCCGCGGATGCACGCGCGCGCGAGGCCCTCGGCCGCGCCGCGCAGCGCGGGACCCTCGCCGAGCGCGAGCTCGAGCGCCCGCTCGACGTCGCCCTGGGCGAGCCGCGCGCACGCCTCGGCCTGCTCGCCGGCCACCCCGTGGCGGCCGAGCCGGGCCGCGACGTCCGCGATGCTCGGCGTCTCGAAGCGCACGTGCTGGCAGCGCGAGGCGATCGTGGCCAGGACGCCGGCGGTGCTGTCGGCCAGCAGCACGAGGTGCGCGAAGTCCGGCGGCTCCTCGAGCGTCTTGAGCATCTTGTTGGCGGCCTGGTCGTTCAGCGTGTCGGCGCGCTCGAGGACGAAGACCCGCCGGCGCGACTCGAACGGCGTGCGCGTCGCCGCAGCGACGACGGGCTCGTCGATGTCGTCCACGAGCATCCCGGCCGCGCCGCTCGGGGCGACCCAGGTGAGGTCCGGGTGCACCTTGTGCAGGACGCGCTCGCGCGCGGCGGCGGGGTCGTCGGCGCCGTCGCTGAGCAGCGCGGCGGCGAACTCGAGCGCCGCCTGGCGCTTGCCCGAGCCCGCCGGCCCGTGGAAGAGGTAGGCGTGCGAGGCCTGGCCCTCGGGCGGCAGCGCGGCGCCCAGGACGGCCTTGGCGTGCGGGTGGGGCTCGAGGGCAGGCAGCACGAGGTCTGAGGCTAGAGGTAGCGTCGGCCACCGATGCTGCTGACCGTCGAGGGGATCGACGGCGCGGGCAAGACGACCCTCGCCGCGGCGCTCGCCGCCGCCCTGCGCGAGCGCGGCGTCGACGTCGCGCTCCTGCGCGAGCCCGGCGGTGTGGCGGCCGCCGAGCGCGTGCGCGAGCTCGTGAAGGACCCGGAGCTGCGGGTCGGGGCGCGGGCCGAGGCTCTGCTGTTCGCCGCCGCCCGCGCGCAGCTGGTCGAGGAGGGGCTGCGTCCGCTGCTGGACGCGGGGCGCTGGGTCCTGCTCGACCGCTTCGTGGACTCCTCGCTGGCCTACCAGGGCGCCGCCCGCGGGCTCGGGGTCGACGAGGTCGCCGCGCTCAACCGGTTCGCCACCGGCGGCCTGAGCCCGGCGCGGACGCTCCTGCTGCGCGTGGACCCCGCCCTGGGCGCCGCCCGCCAGGGCGCCCGGGCCGGTGGCGCCGACCGCCTCGAGCAGGAGGGCGCCGCGCTCATGGAGGCCGTCGCCCACGCCTACGACGCCCTCGCGGCCGCCGAGCCCGAGCGCTTCCGGGTCCTCGACGCGGCCAAGGCACCGGATCTCGTCCTGGCCGACGCGCTGTCCGCCGTCGCGGACCTCCTGCCGCCGGGACCGGGATCCGGGGCCCAGAACCTCTAGGTTCCTGGCGTTGGCCCGCTTCGACGTCGAGGGCTTCGAGCTCGTCCCTGCCACGCCGGGGACCGCCCTCCTGCGCCTCAGTGGCAGGTGGGTCAGCGACGTGCGCGAACGCCTCTCGCCGCCGATGCTCCTCGTCGACGACGGCCGCCGCACCCACCGGCTCTCGCCGCTGCCCGGCCCCGACGACGCCGCGCCGCAGGCCACGCCCGAGGGCGTGGGCTGGCGCGCGGCCTACAGCGCGCCGGCGGACCTCGTCTCCGGGGCGCTGGTCGCCTTCGCGCTGGACGCCGGACGGGGCTCGATCGCCGACCTGCCCAAGCCGCGGGTGCGCGAGCGTCCGGCGGGGCGTCCGGCGGCGGCGCCGACGCCCGAGCGCACCATCGAGGACGAGCGCCGCCGGCGCGCCGACGCCGAGCGGGCCGCCGAGGCGCGCCGCCAGGCCATGCGCGAGCTCGAGCTGCGCCTCGACGACGAGGAGGCGGCGCGGCGGGAGGCCGAGCGGCGCGTCGCCGCCGAGCGGGCCGCGCGCGAGCGGGCCGAGGTCGCGGCGGCGGGGTCGGCCGAGCGCGTCCAGAAGCTCGAGGCGCGCGTCGCGGAGATCGGCCGCGAGCGCTCGGAGGCCGAGGCCGCGGCGCGCCGGGCGGCCGACGAGGTCACCCGCGCCCGCGAGGAGCTCGACCGCCGCCTGCGCCAGGAGCGCGCGGCGCTCGTCGCGAAGGCCGCCGCGGACATCGAAGCGGCCCGCGACCGCGAGCGTGACGCCGCGGGGCGCCGCGTGCACGCCCTCGAGGCCGAGCTGGCCCGCGAGCGCTCCACGGCCGAGGAGCGCGCCGACGAGCTGCGTCGCCTGCGCGAGGAGGCCGACCGCGCCGCGGCCGCCGCCGCACGGGAGCTGGCCTCGGCGCGCGAGGCGGCGGCGGAGGAGCTCCAGCGGGCGCGGGCGAGCGCCGAGGAGCAGGCTTCGGCGCTCGAGGCCGAGCGCCGCGAGGCGGCGCAGGCCGTCGCCGACCTCGAGGCGCGACTGGCGGCCGAGCACGAGGCGCGCCAGGAGGCGGCGAGCGGGCTGCAGGAGCGCTCGCGCGTGGCCGACGAGCGCGGCCGCGAGCTCGAGGCGGCGCTGGCGGCCGCCGCGGCGGCGCGCGCCGAGCTCGAGGAGCGCTCGGCGTCGACCGAGGCGGCCCAGGCGCGGGTCGCGGCCGCCGAGGAGGCCGCACGGGTGGCCGAGGCGCGCGCCGAGGAGTCGGCACGGGCGCTCGAGCGGGCCGCGAAGGTCGAGGTCGAGCGCGACGAGGCGGTGGCCCAGGCGGCGCTCGCGGCCGAACGCGTGGGCCGCATGCAGGAGCGCCTGGCGGCGCTCGACGCGGAGCTGCGCACGGCCCGGGAGGACGCCGAGGGCCGCAGCAAGCAGCTCGGTGGCGAGCTGGCCCAGGAGCGCCGGGCCCGCGGCGACGCCGAGCGGCGCCTCGCGCAGGCCGAGCGCGTCGCCGAGGAGCTGGCCGACGCGCAGGCCGCGCTGGAGCGCGAGGCGGCGGCGCGCCGGGACGCCGAGAGCCGCGCCCACCGGGCCGCGAGCGAGCTGGCCGAGCTGCGGGTGGCCGCGGCGCAGTCCGGCGAGCGGGTCGCCGAGCTCGAGACGCGCCTGGCCGAGCTGGCCGACGTCCAGGAGCGCGCAGCCGCCCTCGAGGAGCGCGCGGCCGCCGCCGAGAACGCCCAGCGGCGCGTCGGCGAGCTCGAGCAGCAGGTCGCGTCGCTCGACGCCGCGGTGGCCGACGCGACGGCGCGCCGGGCGGCGCTCGAGGAGCGCGCGGCGCTGGCCGAGCAGGCCGCGGCGCGGGTGGCGGAGCTCGAGCCGCTGGCGGCCCGCGGCGAGGAGGTCTCCCAGGCCCTCGAGCAGGCGCGGCGCGAGCTCGAGGCGCGGGCCGTGCAGGCCCGCGACGCGGCGGCGCGCGCGGCCGAGCTGGAGGGGCGCGTCGCCGAGCTGGAGGGCGCGCGCGACCGTGACGCCCGCGAGGCCGCCGAGCAGCTGCGCGCCGCGGGAGAGCGCGCCGCGGCGGCGGAGGAGGCGGGGACGCGCCGCGTCGAGGCGCTGCGCGACCGCGCGGCACGCGAGCAGCGCGAGGCCCGCGAGAAGCTGCAGGAGCTCGAGGCGCGCCTGGCCCAGGCCGAGCGCGAGCGGACACGGCGCGTCCAGGAGCTGGAGTCCGCAGCCGCCGCGACCGCCCGCGAGGCCGCCGAGCGCGAGACGGCGCTCGAGCGCGAGGCCGCGGCGGCGCGCGAGGCGGGCGCGGCGGCGGCGCTCGCGGCGCGTCAGGAGGCCGAGCGCCGGGAGGCCGACCTCGTCGCCCAGCTCGCCGCCGCCCGCGCGGAGGCCGAGTCCGCCCAGGAGGCGGTGCGCGCAGACGCCGACGAGCAGGTCCGCATGCTGCAGGCGGCGCTCGAGCAGGCCCAGCAGGAGGGTCGCGCGGCGCTCGCCCGGGTCCGCGAGGAGGCCGAGACGGCGTCGGCGGCCGCCGCGGCCGAGCTCGACGCCGCCCGCGAGGACGCCGGCGCGCAGCTCGCCGCGGTCCAGGCGGAGCTCGAGCGCACCCGCGGCGAGGCCGACCGGGCCGTCGCCGGCCTGCGCGAGGAGCTCGCGGCGCGCGAGCAGGACGCCGCGGCCCGGATCGCCGGGCTCGAGGCGCGCATCGCGGAGCTCGAGCCCGCGGTCACGGAGGCCGGCGAGGCGCAGGCGCGGCTGGCCGAGGTCGAGCCGCGCGTGCGCGAGCTCGACGAGGCCCTGGCCGAGGCGCGCGAGCGCCTCGCCGCCGAGCAGGCCCGCGCGACGTCCGCAGGCGCGGCCGCCGCGAGCGCGACGGCCGAGCTCGAGGAGCGCGCGCGGCTGGCCGAGCAGGCGGCGGCCCAGGCCACCGAGGCGCGCGAGGCGGCCGAGGGTCGCGCCGCGGCCCTCGCCGAGCGCACGGCCGACGCCGAGCGCCGGCGCACCGAGGCCGAGCGCGCCGCCGAGGTGGCCCGGCGCGAGGCGGCGACCGCGGCCGAGGGGCTGTCCGACGCACGCGCCGCCGCCGCGGCCGCGGCGCAGCGCGCGGCCGCGCTCGAGGTCCGCGAGGCGGAGGCGTCCAGCCGCGTCTCCGGGCTCGAGGAGCGCCTGGCGGAGGTCCGCGCGCGCTCGTCCCAGCTCGAGGAGGCCGCCGCCGAGGCGGCCGAGCGGCTCGCCGCGGCGGAGGTCGAGGCCCAGCGCGCGCGGCAGCGCGCGGTCGCGGCCGAGGAGGACGCCGAGCAGGCGCGCGGCGTCCAGGCCCGCGCGGAGGCGCTCATCGAGGAGCACGGGGAGCTGCGCCGCCGCGCCGAGCAGCTCGAGGCCCGCGCCGAGCACCTCGAGCAGGCGCGCGAGGCGGCGGCGACCGATGCGGGACGGCTGCGCGAGGCGCTCGAGGCCGTCCGCGCCGAGCGCACCGCTGCCGCGGCCGAGCTCGAGGCGCTGCGCGGCGGCGCGACCCAGGCCGAGCAGCGCGCCGCCCAGACCCAGCGGCGCCTGGAGGAGGCCGAGGAGCGCGTCCGGGCGCTCACGGGCGAGCTCGTCGGCGCCGGCGAGGCGCAGGAGCAGCTCACCGCCCAGGTCCAGGCGCTGGAGGCGCGCGCGGCGCAGGCCGAGCAGGCCGCCCGTGCGGCGACCGAGCGCGTCTCGGCGCTCACCCAGCGCGCCCAGCAGGCCGAGGCGACGGGGGCCCGCGTCCCCGAGCTCGAGACCGCGCTGGCGCGCGCCGAGCAGGAGGCGTCCCGGGCGGCGGAGCTCGCGCAGCGGCTCACCGCCACCAGCACCGCGCTGGAGGCGGCGCGCGACGAGCTCGAGGAGGCTCGGCGCGAGGCCTCCAGCGCCGGCACCGGCCTCGAGGAGGAGGCGGCAGCGCGCGACGCCGCGCAGCGCCGGGCCCAGGAGGCCGAGCAGGAGCGCGACGCGCTGCAGGCGCGCCTGGACGAGGTCCTGGCCGAGCAGCGCGACGCCGAGCGCGAGGTCGTCCGCGTCCGCGAGGAGGCCGGCGGCATCCGCGCCGAGCTCGAGGCCGCCCAGGAGCGCGGCGAGGAGCGCGAGGCGTCGCTGGCCGAGGCGGTCGAGCGGGCGGCGCGGCTCGAGGAGCAGCTCGGCGCCCGTGACGAGGCGGTGGTCGACGCCCAGCGCGCGGCGGCGGCCGCCGCCAAGGAGGTCGACGCACTGACGGCCGCGGCCGAGGCCGCGCGGACCCGCGAGGCACAGCTGGGCGAGGCGCTCGAGGCGCTGCGCGCCGCGGCGACGACCGCCGACGAGCGGGAGCTGGGCCTCCGTGAGGAGCTCGACGGCCTGCGCGAGCGCGAGACGGCGCTGCGCGAGGAGCTCGATGGCCTGCGCGCCGGGGCGCAGGAGGCGGCGGCGCGCGAGCAGGCGCTGGACGCCGAGCTGGCGACCCTGCGCTCGGGCGCGGAGGCGACGAGCGTCGCCGAGGCGCAGCTGCGGGGCGAGCTCGAGGCCCTGCGGGCGGCCGCCGAGGCCGCCGACGAGCGCGAGCTCGCTCTGCGCGAGGAGCTCGACGCCCTGCGCCTGGAGGACACCGAGGCCACGAAGCGCGAGGAGGCGCTGCGCGCGGAGCTCGAGGACCTGCGGACGTCGGGCGCGCAGGCCCGGGGCCGCGCCGACGAGCTGGCCGCCGAGGTCGAGGCGCTGCGGGTCGCCGCCGCGAAGGCCGACGACCGCGAGCTCGCCCTGCGCGAGGAGCTCGACGCGCTGCGCGCCACCGCGACGGCGGCCGCCGAGCGCGAGCGGTCGCTCGCCGCCGAGGTCGAGGCGCTGCGCGCCGCCGCCGGCGAGCGCGAGCAGGCCCTGCAGGGCGAGCTCGACGGCCTGCGCGCCGGCGCGGAGGACGCGCGGGCGCGCGAGGAGGAGCTCGCGGCCCAGGAGCGGGCGCTGCGCGACGAGCTCGATGCCGTCGCGGCGCGCGAGCGCGAGCTGCAGGCGCAGCTCGAGACCGCCACCACGGCGGCCACGGAGCGCGAGGAGGCGCTGGGCGAGGAGCTCGCGGCCCTGCGCGCCGCGGCGCAGGCCGCCGACGAGCGCGAGCTCGCCCTGCGCGACGACCTCGACGCCGTCCGCCGGGCCCACGCCGAGGCCACCGAGCGCCAGGCCGCGCTCGCCGCCGAGCTCACCGAGCACCGCAGGCTCGTCGCCGAGGCCGCCGCGCGCGAGGAGGCGCTGGGCGCCGAGCTCGAGGCGCTGCGCACCACCGCCAAGGCGCGCGAGGCTGAGCTCGCGGCGCTGCGCACCACCGCCGAGGAGCGCGACGCTGAGCTCGCCGCCGCCCGCGGGCAGGCGGGTGCGCTCGAGGAGGACGTCGCCGGCCTGCGCGCCGCCCAGGCCGCCGCGGACGAGCGCGAGGCCGCGCTGCGCGAGGAGCTCGACGCCGCCCGGGCCGCGACCACGGACGCCGAGGCCCGAGCCCAGGAGCTGGCCGCCCGCGTCGAGCAGGAGGGCAGCGCCGCCCGCTCCCTGGGCACCCGCGAACGCGGCTACGCCGCCGAGCTCTCCGTCGTGCGGGCCGCTGCCGGCGACGCCCGCCGCCGCATCGTCGCGCTCGAGGAGGACCTCGGGACCGCACAGGCCGCCCTCGACACCGCCGAGCAGCGCGAGGCCGCCGTCCGCGAGGAGCTCGCCCAGGCGCTCGAGGCCGGCCGTGGCGCGGCCGAGGAGCTGCGCGCGGCCAAGGAGCACGCGGGCGACCTCGAGGTGCGGGCCGCCGCGCTGCAGGACGCGCTCGACCAGCTCCGCGCCACCGCGCAGGACACCGAGCGCGACCGCGAGCACGTCTCCGCGGAGCTGCGCGCGCTGCGCGACGAGAACGCGCAGTCCCACGCGCGCGAGCGCGCGCTGGTCGCCGAGCTCGACGCCGTCCGCGCGGTCGCGGACCGCGTCGGGACGCTCGAGGCGCAGCTCGCGACCGCGCGCGACGACGCCGCCGCCCACGCCCGCGACGCCGCCCACCTGCGCGAGGGGCTCGCCGAGCGCGACGCCGAGCTCGAGGGCCTGCGCCAGGCCCTCGACGCCGCGGGCGCCGAGCAGCAGGAGCTCGAAGCGCGCCTGGGGGAGCTGACCGACGCGCGCAGCGCGCTCGAGACGACCCACGCCGCGGCGACCGACGCGCAGCGGGCGCTGCGCGAGGAGCTCGACGCCGTCGCGCGCGAGCGCGACGAGCTCGCCGCGCGCATCGCGCAGCTCGAGGCGCGCCACAGCGAGACGGTCGAAGGGGCCGGGGCGGTCGAGGAGGAGCTGGCGCTCCTGCGCACCCGCCTCGACGAGGAGGCCGAGGCGCGCGTGCTGGCCGAGCGCGACGCCGACGACGCGGCCGCCGACGCCCAGGAGGCCGAGGACCGCGCGGCGATCGCCGAGCGCGCCCGCGAGACGGCACAGGCGGCCGCCGAGGCCGCCGCGCAGCGCGCGTCCGTCGCCGAGGCGGCGCGCGCCGACGCCGAGTCCCGCGCGGACGCCGCCGCCGTGCAGGCCGAGCACGACGCGGCGGCGGCCGCGTCCGCGCGCGAGCAGCTCGACACGGCGCTCGACGAGCTGCAGGAGGCCTCCACCCGAGCCCAGGCCGAGTCGGCGGCGCGCGCGACGCTCGAGGCCCAGATCGAGGAGCTGCTGGCGGCCGGCGCCTCCGCCGAGGCCGACGCCCAGGCCGCCCGCGAGGCAGCCGCGCTCGCGGAGGCCGAAGCCCGCGCCGCCGCCGAGGCCCAGGCGCAGGCCGAGCGCGAGGCCCGCGAGGCCCAGCGCGCCGCCGAGGAGGCCGAGCTCGAGCGCCTCCGCGAGGCCGCGGAGGCCCGGGCCCGTGAGGCCGCCGCCGTGGCCGAGGCCGACCAGGCCGCTCGCGCCGCCGAGGAGGCCGACGCCCTCCGACTCGCCGCCGAGGAGGCCGAGGCGGCGTTGCGCCACCGCGACGACGAGGCCCTCGACGAGGGAGACCTCGACGCCGGCGACGGCAGCGCCGAGCTGCCCGCCGTGGACCCGGACGACGACGACCGCCCCGCCGCGCCGGTCGTCCGGCGCCGGCGCGGCGACCGCGGTCCCGCCCCGGTCGCCGCGGCCGAGGGCGCCGGCGTCGCCGCGGCCACGGCCACGGCGACGGTCCCGGCCCGCCGCGCCCGCGGCCGCGTCACCGCCGCCCCGCGCCGCCGGCCCGCCACCCGGCGCGCCGACTCGCGCTTCCTGCCCTCCGAGCGCGTCGTCGGCGTCCTGCTGCTCGTGGCCGCGTTGGGCACGGGCGCCCTGCTGCTCTTCGGCGCGCTGTCGTCGCTCTTCGACGTCGCCCCGTAGCCGCGTCTAGGGCGTGGCCGCGCCGTCCGGCGCCGGGAGCGTCGGGTTCGGCGTCGTGGCGCCCGGCGGAGGCGCGGGCGCCGTCGTCGCGGGCGGCGTCGTCTGGCTCGGCAGACCTGCGCCCGGGGTGGTCGCGCCCGGGACGACCCCCGGCGTCGTCTGCGGCTGGGCCGTCACGAGCGGCAGCGGCGTCCCCGTCGCGCTCGCCGACGCGCCGGCCGGGGTCAGGAAGGCCTCGGCCTCCAGCGCGATCCGCCGCGCCCCCGGGTTGCGGGGGTCGAGCGCGGCGAAGCGCCGGGAGGCGTCGCGGAAGCCGTCGCGGTCGGCGAGCTGCAGGGCGACGCTCGCCAGGCGGAACCAGACGATGGGCTCGTCGGGCTGGCGGTCGGCCGCCTCGAGCAGCGCGCGGCGCGCGTCGAGGAGGCGCCCGCGCCGCTGGGCGATCGTCGCCTCGGCGAAGAGCGGCCGCACGGCGAGCGGGTCCAGCCGCGCGGCGAGGTCGGCCTCGGCGGCGGCGTGCTCGAGCTCCCGAGGCGAGGCGTCCTCCGCCAGCGACGCCTGGGCGGCGGTCGTCTTGGACTCCGACCACGCGGGCAGCACCGAGCTCGCCACGTAGGCGGCGAGCAGGAGCGTCGCGGCCGTCAGCCCGGCGGCGCGGCCGACCGACGGCCGTCCCTCACGGTCGACGTCGCGGAAGGCGTCCTCCGGCGCGTCGCGCCGCGCCCACGCGCCGGCCCCGGGGGTCGCCGCGAGCGCCGCGACGCACAGCAGCGCCGGCACGGTCACGCCCGGGATGTCCCAGTCCCAGTCCACGAGCCCGTGCACCGTCCACGCGGCGCCGACCGCCAGCAGCGCGCCGGCGAGGTCGCGCTGCGTCCCGGGTCCCAGCCGCCGGATCCGCCACGTGCCGACGACCGCGAGCGCGCCGAGGCCGCCGAAGGCCAGCAGGAAGCCGGGCAGCCCGGTCTCGCTGAGGAACTGCAGCGGCACGCTGTGGGGCTGGCGCACCGGGATCGCGTCCTCGCGGTAGCGCAGGTGCACCGTCGCGAACGAGCCTGCGCCCCAGCCCCCGGCCGGCTTGTCGCTGAAGGACCCCAGCGCCTCCTTCCACCAGCCCACGCGGTTGCTCGAGTCCGTCGAGACGACGCGACCAGGGTCGAAGGTGGTGTCCGAGGTCCGGCTCTCGAACGAGTCGCCGATGCGCTCGACCAGGCCGCGCGCGCCCTGGGTCTGGGACGCGATGACGATCGACCCGACGACGGCGACGAGCGCGACGGTCACCGCCGCGGCGCGCCACGCGAAGCGCTCGTGCGCGGCGGTCCACGTGATCCGCCGTTCGAGCAGCTCGAGCCGCCACGCCACCCACAGCAGCGCGCCGAGGCAGAGGACCATGCCCGTGAGCAGCACGCGCCCCTCGGCGATGCGCAGGTCCAGCGGCGCGCCGTTGGTCGTCAGGCCCTCGCGCCGGTAGGCGATGAGGATCGGCGGCAGCGCGGCCAGGACGGCGAGGACCGCGACGACGAGGCCCTTGAGGCGGGCTGGGCCGAGCAGCGTGAGCACGGCGACGGCCGCGAGGACGCCGAGGATCGCGCCGCGCGAGTACGTGGCGCCGAGCACGACGAGCAGCTCGAAGAGCGCGGCGAGCCCGAGGAGGCGGACCGGCAGCGCCCGGCGGTCGTCGACCGCCACGCGCAGCGCGACGGGCGCGCCCATCGCGCAGACGAGCCCGAGCGCGTTCCAGTACCCCAGCGGCGCCCGCAGGCGTGCGACGTCGCGCGTGTGGTCGAGGTCGACCAGGCCGAGGAGGTCGAGCCCGGGCGCGACCTTGCCGCCCAGCGCGTAGGTCGCCACGAGCAGGGAGACGGCCAGCCAGCCCAGGGCGACGCGCTCGAGCGCGCGCGGCGCGGACGAGGCCGCCGCGATGGCCAGCACGACGACCAGGACGTAGGCGAGCGCGCGGTTCGTCGCCTGCCACGTGCTGTCGGGCGCGACGCTCCACAGGAGGCTCAGCGCCGAGAACGCCGCGAGCGCGGTGAGCGCCGCGACGCCCCACCACGCCAGTCGCGGGGCCACCGGGCGCAGCCGCGCCCCTGCCACCCACGCCCCGGTCGTGAGGAGCGCGAGGACGGCGAGCCCGACCTGCAGGCGCGCCTCCTCGCGCAGGCTCACCGCGCCGTCGGCGAAGGCCGCGTACGCGCACGCGAGGACGAGCGCGGCGAGGACCGCGGTGGCGGGGAGGCCGGGGTGGGCCGCGGCGCGGCGCAGGCGTCCGGCGCCCGGCGCGGCAGTGGCGGCCGGCGGGGCCTGGGTGCGGGACACGGCCATCGGTCGGCCGCCCGAGCGTACCCGCGTGCCGCGACGACCTGCGGCCCACCGGGCTACCCTCCTGCGTGGATGCGCCGTCGCCTGACTGCCCTGGTCGCCTGCGCCGCCGTCGCGGTCCCCGTCGCCGCGCCCGCCGTGGCGAGCGCGCAGGGCTCCGCCGCGAAGGCGTTCGCCAAGATGTTCCAGCAGTACCGCAAGGACGGGAAGATCGACGGCTGCGACTTCTCGGCGAAGGAGCTCGCGGACGCGCGCAAGCTCGTCACGCCCGACATCCAGCAGTACGCGCCGGACTTCCCGGCGGCGATCGACGCGGCCGCCGAGCAGCGCGCGTCGGGCGCGTGCGGGAAGAAGGGCTCGGGCGGCGGTGGCGGCGGCTCCGGCGCAGCGGCCGGCGGTGCCGGGACGGGCGGCTCGGGCACCCCCGCGGCGCCCGCGCAGACGACGCCCCAGCAGGCGCCGGCCCAGACGACGCCGCAGGCGACGGCCACCACGCCGGGCGCGACCACCACGCCGGCGCCGGCCCCGACGCCCCAGCCCTCGCAGGCGGCGCGCGACTCGGCGATCGCCGAGGCCGTCGACGCCGCCCCGGCGCGCTCCACCACGCCCGACGACGCGCCCGCGCCGCTCGTCCTCCTGCTCGTCCTCGGTGGTCTCCTCCTGCTCGCCGCGGCGACGGTCGCCGCCACCCGCTGGTGGGCCTGGGAGCCCGCCTGGATGGCGCGGGCGCGCCACGCCACGGCCGAGGCCGGCTGGCGCACCAGCGCCGCCTGGGCCGAGTTCACGGACTGGGTCCGGCTCGGCCGCTGACGGCCCCTCGGACGGGGTCGCAGGGCGGGCTCGGTCCGCTCCTAGACTGGGACGTGCAGGCCTTTCGCGTTCCGTCCGGACCCAGGCGGATCCTGCTCAGCCCCACGTGAGCACCAGGCCGCAGGCGAGCGGCCAGAAGAGGAGACCCGTCGTGACGTTCGAGCCAGCAGCCCAGACCCCCGTTGCAGACGTCGTGCGCCCTGGCCGGGCGCTCAGCGTCCGCCGGCGCTTCACGACGCCCGGCGTGCACCCCTTCGACCAGGTCGAGTGGGAGCTGCGCACGGCGGCCGTCGGCTCGTTCAAGCAGGAGGACGTCGAGTTCCCGAGGTCGTGGTCGCAGAACGCCACGAACATCGTCGCCCAGAAGTACTTCCGCGGGCAGCTCGGCTCGCCGTCGCGTGAGCGCTCGGTCAAGCAGATGGTCGGCCGCGTCTCCGGGACGATCGCCGACTGGGGCCGCCAGCGCGGCTACTTCGCCACCTCCGAGGACGCCGACGCCTTCGAGGCCGAGCTCACGTACGTCCTCGTCCACCAGCTCGCCGCCTTCAACTCGCCCGTCTGGTTCAACGTCGGCTTCGAGGAGCAGCCGCAGTGCTCGGCCTGCTTCATCCTCAGCGTCGACGACACGATGGACTCGATCCTCGACTGGAACACGCGCGAGGGCCGGATCTTCCGCGGCGGCTCCGGGTCGGGCATCAACCTCTCGAACATCCGCGGCTCGATGGAGCCGCTGAGCAAGGGCGGGACGGCCTCGGGCCCGGTCTCGTTCATGCGCGGCGCCGACGCGTGGGCCGGCACCATCAAGTCCGGCGGCAAGACCCGCCGTGCCGCGAAGATGGTCGTCCTCGACGTGGACCACCCGGACATCCGGGAGTTCATCTGGTGCAAGGCCAAGGAGGAGGACAAGGCCGAGGCCCTCGCGCGCGCGGGCTTCGACATGTCCATCGACGGCGACGGCTTCACGTCGATCCAGTACCAGAACGCCAACAACTCGGTCCGCGTGACCGACGCGTTCATGCACGCCGTCCAGGAGGGCTCGGAGTGGCGCACGATCGCCCGCACGACGGGTGAGCCGATCGGCGACCCGATCGACGCGCGCGAGCTCATGCACGAGATCGCCGAGGCCGCCTGGCGCTGCGCCGACCCGGGCGTCCAGTACGACACGACGATCAACCAGTGGCACACGTGCCCGAACTCGGGGCGCATCAACGCGTCGAACCCGTGCTCGGAGTACATGCACGTCGACGACTCCGCGTGCAACCTCGCGTCGCTGAACCTCATGAAGTTCCGCCGCGAGGACGGCTCGTTCGACATCGCGTCCTTCGAGCACGTCACGGACATCGTCTTCCTCGCGCAGGAGATCGTCGTCGGGCCGTCGAGCTACCCGACCGAGGAGATCGGCGTCAACGCCCGCGCGTTCCGCCAGCTCGGCCTGGGCTACGCCAACCTCGGCGCGTTCCTCATGTCCAACGGCATGCCCTACGACTCGGACGCCGGCCGCGGCACCGCCGCTGCCATCACGGCGCTGATGACCGGCCGTGCGTACCTGCAGTCGGCGCGCATCGCCGCGGCGATCGGCCCGTACGAGCGCTACGAGGAGAACCGCGAGCCGCACAACGCGGTCATGCGCATGCACCGCGACGCCTCGCAGGCGATCCCGGACGAGACGTGCTCGGACACGGCGCTGCTCGACGCGGCGCGCCGCACGTGGGACGAGGCCGTCGCGCTGGGCGAGCTGCACGGCTACCGCAACGCGCAGGCCACGGTGCTCGCGCCGACGGGGACGATCTCGTTCCTCATGGACTGCGACACGACCGGCGTCGAGCCGGACTTCTCGCTGGTCAAGTACAAGGAGCTCGTCGGCGGCGGCTCCATGACGATCGTCAACCGCACGGTGCCGCTGGCGCTGCGCGAGCTCGGCTACGACGAGACGTCGATCGAGCAGATCGTCGCCCACATCGACGAGCACGGCACGATCGTCGGCGCTCCGGGCCTCGACGAGGAGCACCTCCCAGTGTTCGACGTGGCCGTCGGCGAGCGCGCGATCTCGCACATGGGCCACATCCTCATGATGGGCGCGGTCCAGCCGTTCATCTCGGGCGCGATCTCCAAGACGGTGAACATGCCCAACACGGCGAGCGTCGAGGACATCCGCGACGCCTACGTCAAGGCGTGGGAGGTCGGCGTCAAGGCGCTGGCGATCTACCGCGACGGCTCGAAGACCGCCCAGGCGCTGCGCACCGAGGCGCAGGGCGACGGCGGCGCCGCGGCCGTCCCGGCCGCCGGCACGCCGGAGTTCGACGCCGCGGTGAAGGCCGAGGTCGACAAGGCGATGGCCGCGCTGGGCCCGCGCCGCCGGCGCATGCCGCGCGAGCGCCAGTCCATCACCCACAAGTTCTCCGTCGGCGGCCACGAGGGCTACATCACCGCCGGCATGTACGAGGACGGCTCGGTCGGCGAGATCTTCATCACCGACGTCGGCAAGGAGGGCTCGACCCTCCGCGGGATGATGAACTCCTTCGCGACGGCGATCTCGATCGCGCTGCAGTACGGCGTGCCGCTCGAGACGCTCGTCGAGAAGTTCGCCTACATGCGCTTCGAGCCGGAGGGGATCACCCAGAACCCGGAGATCCCGTTCGCGAAGTCGCTGCCGGACTACATGATGCGCTGGCTCGCCTCGCGCTTCCTCGACGCCGAGATCCAGGAGGAGCTCGGGATCCTGACGCCGGAGGTCCGGGCCAAGAAGACGGCGGAGGACACCGTCGTCTCCGTCCAGTCCGACACCGCCGGGCCGGCCACGCCGCCCGCGCCGACCGCCTCCAACGGCGGCGGCACCCCGACGGCGCCGACCTCCGCGCTCACCGACACCCCGCCCGTCCGCCCGGCCCGCCTCAAGGGCCTGGAGCTCGGGCCGGCGTGCAACCAGTGCGGCGGCATGATGCAGCGCACGGGCTCCTGCTACACGTGCTCGTCCTGCGGCAACAACACCGGCTGCGGCTGAGCACCAGCGACACCTGATGTCCGGTCGACGGGGCGCCTTCGGGCGCCCCGTCGCCGTCCGGGGGGCGCTGTTGCGGGACCGCGCCCGCGCGGTGGTCGGCGCACCGCCCCTGAGCAGGGGCGCTGCCTCGCCCGCGGTGCTCAGCTGCGCCGGCGGAGGCTGATCGCCAGGTCGTCCTTCCACACGCCCGGCTCCTGGGCGAGCTGCCACAGGCCGTCGAACGCGTCGGGAGCGATCCTCGCCTCGAAGCGCTGCTCGAAGCCGGGATGGTGGCGCCAGAACCGCAGGACACCGTCGTCGAGGGAGACGCCGTAGGTCCGGCGCACGCCGCGCGAGTCGAAGTACTCCTGCACCAGGCCCTCACCCTCCTCCGGCGGCCCGATGACGGAGATCGTGTCGGGTGCGATCTCCTCGTCGTTGTGCGAGCGCTGCACGAGGAACTTGCCCCCGGCGAGCCACTCGAACGTCATCTCGCCCCGCATCACGCCGTCGAAGGCCGGGTGTGTGGCCTCGAGCTCCCACGTCCCGATGAGGGCGTCGAAGGGCTCCAGGGCCGGATCTCGGTCGCTCATGTGGGAGAAGACCGTCCCACGACCGCGAGCTCATCGGTGGCCGTCGCGCCATCGCCTCACTGCCCGAACGGGAGAGCCGGCGCGGCGATGGCGAAGGCGATGCCAGCGCCACCAGGATCCAGCCGCGACGCCGCGCGATCCTGCGGGTCTCCTCGGGCCACGGGACGACGCGCCGCATGATCGCCCGTTCGCGGCGGCAGAGGTCGATCCACCAGTCGGCGATGCCGTTGACGTTCCAGATCAGCCCGATGCCGATCCAGAGGCAGACCGTCGCGGCGACGACGAAGACGACCGGCAACACCCGAGCGCGCGGCTAGTCGACCCACCAGTCGCGGCGACCCTCGACGTCGTCGCGCGGCGATCCGCCGAGGTTCGGCGCGCCGATGACGAGGATCTCCAGGCCGTCCGGGCCGGCCTCGTAGCCCCTCCACGCGCCCGGTGCCACGCGCACGGCGTCCCACGCACGGAGGTCCATGACCTCGTCGTCGACCTTCATCCGCCCACTCCCGCGCACGACGACGTAGACCTCCTCCTGCTCCCTGTGCGTATGGCCGTAGGGGAAGCGGTAGTCCGGCGGGATCCACTGCACGCTGAGGCCCGACTTCTCGAGCTCGAGCGGTCTCGTCGCCAGGTGGAAGTGCAGGTCCTCCGGCCCGTCGAAGTTCGACCCGACGTCCTCGACGTCCGCCTTCAGGTTCTTGTGGGTGAACGCCATGGCGCGAGCGTACGCGACGAGGTCCGCTGCGAAGAAGGGGACAGTCCCCTTCTTCTCACCACCCGTCCGACGACACGAAGTTCCTGCACATCGGCACATCGGACGCCACGGGCATCGGAGCCGCCTGGGCGCGCCGTGAGAAGGGAGGGTCAGACCCCTGCTTCTCACCGCCACCCGCCGTTCGGCGGCCCGGACCGCGTTGGTAGGAGCCCGTCGCGCCAGCCCGGAGTCACGTCCAGCCCGCGCGTTTCCCATCCGGGTGGACTACGCGCCGGACGGCGGGGCGGGCGCGCGCCACCGCGCGCCCGCCGCGCGAGGGGCTAGGCGCCCCGCGAGCCGTACTGCAGCACCGCGACGGCCCACTGGGCGAGGTCGTCGGGCTTGTCCTTCGCGCGCTTCGCGCTCTCCTTCTCGATCGCCCGCAGACGCTTCACGAGCGCCGTGACCTCCTTGGCGGCGTCGCGCCGGCCGCGCGCGTCGAGCTTGAGGTCCTCCAGGCGCGCGTGGGAGTCGGAGCTGTCGAAGCCGCCGTCCTTGAGGGCGCCCGCGATCTGGTCGGCGACCTCGCCGAGGACGGTGTTCGCCTCGTTGCGACGGGCGGTCTTGGTGAGCTTGCGCCAGTCAGCGGCCGCGGTCGGGGCCGTCTCGATCAGGCCGTAGTGGCGCTCGAGCGCGCCGCGACGCGGGGTGGTCTTGCGCAGCTCGATCAGGCCGAGCTGGGCGAGCTGGTTGAAGTGGTAGCTCACCTGCCCGAGCGGGTGACCCGTGGCCCGGGACACCTCGACGGCACTGGCCAGGCCGTCGTCCAGGGCTCGGAGGATCTCGACCCGGATCGGGTGGCTGAGCGCCTTGTGGATCCGGGGGTCTGCAGCGTCACGCGTCGTCGGCACGGCCGACAGTCTGACGGAGGACACGGCAGACGTGCACCGTCGACTGGTCGACAGTCAGGCGGGGCTCAGGTCGGAATCGCCTGACAGCATGGCAATGCGCCAACTTCCGGATCGACCCGGGTGCTCAGTACATCCTGAACAGTCGAGTGACGTCCTGCGACGCCAGGCGCAGCTCACCGGCGCCCAGAACGCCCCGGCGCCGACGATCGGCTATGCGGCCAGCCGGTCGCGCGCGTGGTCCAGCAGCGCTCGTGCGGCCGCCGCCGAGGGGCCTCCCTCCCGCCACGCCAGCGACAGCGATCCCGAGGGCTGCGGAGCGGTCAGCGCGACGCCCACGAGCGCGCCCTCGCTGGCCGCGATCGCCGACGCCGGCAGGATGCCCACACCGAGCCCCCGGCCGGCCAGCCGCATGAGCACGGCCGGGTCCCCGGTCTCGAAGGCGATGCGCGGCGTCACGCCCGCCGCCGCGCACGCCGCCTCCAGCGCACTGCGCATCCCGGTCCCCCGCGGCATGCTGATCAGCGGGACGTCGCGCAGGGCACGGATGCGCATGGAGCGGCGTCCCGCGAGGGCGTGGTCCGGGGCGACCGCCGCCACGAACGGCTCGTGGACCAGCGTGTGGGTCGCGATCCCGGCGGGCGCGTCACCCGCGAGCCCGACGATCGCCAGGTCGAGCTGCGCGGCCAGGACGTCGGCGAGCAGCCGGTCCGACGCGTCCTCGACCAGCCGGATGTCGACTCCCGGATGCGCCGCGTGGAACTCCGCGAGCATCCCGGGGACGTCGAGTGCGCCGCAGCCGTAGACCGCCCCGAGGGCTACCGCACCGCGCACCAGCCCAGCGAGCCGGTCGACCTCCTCCCGGACCTCTGCCGCCGCCTCGAGCGCCGCCCGCGCGTGCGGGAGGACCGCCGCGCCCGCGGTCGTGAGCCGCACCGCGCGGCCCGTCCGGTCCAGCAGCTCCTGCCCCAGCTCGGCCTCCAGCCGGCGCACCTGAGCGCTGACCCCCGGCTGCGAGACGTGCACCCGCTCGGCCGCCCGCGTGAAGCTGCCCTCCTCCGCCACCGCCACGAGGTACTCGAGCTGCCGCAGGTCCATAACCGCGACTTCTAGCAGGGCGAAGGACCATGACTTGGACTTCTGCGTCTGGTGGCGGGACCATCGCCCCATGACGCAGACCGCCACGACCCCCACCACCCCCGCGGACGTCATGGCCGCCTACTTCGACGCGTGGAGGACGAACGACCTCGACCGCCTCGAGCCGCTGCTCGCGCCCGACGTCACCTTCCGCGGCCCGCTCGGCGCCGCCGACGGACCCGCCGCCTGCCGCAAGGGCCTGGAGGGCCTCGCCGCCGCCACGAGGCGCCTCGACGTGCTCCAGCTCAGCGCCGACGGCCCCGACGTCGTCACGTGGTTCGAGCTCCAGGTGGGCGACGCCGGCCCGATCCCCGTCGCCAACCGCAGCCACGTCGAGGACGGGCGCATCACGCGGATCCGGGTGACGTTCGACCCGCGCCCGCTCCTCGGCGACGGCGCCTAGCCATCCGCCGAGCCGCGGACTAGGACCGCGCGCCACCGGGCATGGCCGGGAGGTGCCCGATCGCGACACGGACTGGTCGCGCTGGACGCCGTCCGCGCCCTACACCGTGGGCGTCGAGGAGGAGGTCATGCTCCTCGACCCCGGCTCCTGGGAGCTGCAGCAGTGCTCGATCGACGTGCTGCCGCGGCTCTCGGACGACCTGCGCGACCGCCTGTCGGTCGAGACGCAGCTCGCGGTCGTCGAGTACGCCAGCGACCCGGCGCAGCGCGTCGGCGACGCGATCGCCCAGCTCGCCGCCATCCGCGCGCGCCTGGCCGACGAGCTGCGCGGGCTCGGCCTGGCCGTCGGCGCCGCCGGCACCCACCCGTTCACGCTGTGGACCGACACCGAGGTCACGCCCCGCGAGCGCTACGAGGAGATCAGCCGGACGATGGGCGAGCTCGCCCGTCGCGAGCCGACCTTCGCCCAGCACGTCCACGTCGGGGTGCGCGACCCCGAGCTCGCGATCCGGCTGCTCAACCGGCTGCGCCTGCACGTCCCCGTCCTGCTCGCCCTGAGCGCCAACTCCCCGTTCTGGCAGGGGCGCGACACGCGCCTGGCCAGCGCCCGCATCCCCATCTGGGGCGCCTTCCCCCGCACCGGGATCCCGCGGCGCTTCGACGACTACGACCACTACGTCCGCGTCGTCGGCGAACTGCTGCGCTGCGGCGCGTTCGCCGACCACAGCTACCTCTGGTGGGACGTGCGCCCCAAGCCGGAGATCGGGACCGTCGAGGTGCGCATCGCCGACGTCCAGACGCGTCTGCAGGACGCCGCCGCGATCGCGGCCCTCGTGCAGGCCGTCGCGCGCCTCGAGCTGGAGGAGGGCTGGGCCCCCGAGCCGCTCCTGGACGCCACGGAGGTCCTGCAGGAGAACCGCTTCCTGGCCTCGCGCGACGGCATGGAGGCCGAGCTCGTCGACCTCGGCGAGGGATGCACCGTGCCGGTGCGCCAGGTGCTCGACGGCCTCCTCGAGGCCGCCCGTCCCCACGCGCAGGACCTCGGCTGCGAGGCCGAGCTCGACCTCGTCGCCGAGCTCGCCGCCAACCCGGGCGCGGAGCGCCAGCGGCGGCTGGCCGGCGGCGGCAGCGCGCTCTCGCACCTGGTCGAGCACCTGGCGGACGCCTACGCCGCACCCGCACCCGTCGCGCGCTGACCGCGCCGCTCAACGGCCCGCGCCACGATGCCGATGCCTGCCCCGGTGCGCTTGCTCGTCCCCCTCCTCGCCGCGCTCGCCCTCCTCGCCGCTGGTCCCGCCGCGGCGGGCGCCGCCAACCCGTGGATGGCCAAGGTCGGCACGAAGCCCCTGAGCTCGGCGGCCGCGGCCAAGAAGGTCAAGCGCCACGGCTGGGAGCCGCGCCCGCAGAACGCGAAGGCCAACCGCCGGGTGCCGACCGCGTCCCAGCTGCGCATCTTCCGGCGCCGCAGCGACATGCCCTACAAGGCCGACGTCGACGGGCGCTTCCGCGGCAACACCGACGACATCCTCGAGTGGACCGCGATCAAGTGGGGCATCGACCACGACCTCGTCCGCGCCGTCGCCGCGGTCGAGAGCTGGTGGGACGTGCGCACGCTGGGGGACGGCGGCGACTCCTTCGGCCTCTTCCAGATGCGCCGCCCCTACCACTGCTGCCTGCCGTTCATGCAGCAGGCCAGCGCGTTCAACGCCGACTACTGGGGCGCGATCATCCGCTCCTACTACGACGGCAAGCACCCGTGGCTCAACACCGTCGAGCGCGCCGAGGAGTACCGCGCCGGCGACCTCTGGGGCTCCATCGGGGTCTGGGCGTCCGGCCGCTGGCACCTTGGCAAGAGCGACAGCTACGTCGCCCAGGTCAAGGACTACCTCAAGCGCCGCGTCTGGGAGCAGCCGAACTTCGTCGGCCGCTGAGGGGTGCCTGGCACCCACCTGCCGCTCAGCGCATCCTGAGCTGGCCTTGAGGTCGGTGCGGTGCCATGCACGCCATGGCCCCCACCTTCGCCCCCGAGCGCCACGTACGAGCGCTCGACCGCCTCGCGCAGGAGACCGGTGCGCACGACGCGCTGCCGGCCCTCAGCCACCGCGAGCGCTCGCGGGCCGTGGACCCCTCGGCCCTCGACCCCGGCCTCTACCTCATCGCCGAGTCCGGCGACGACGCCCGCGCCATCCCGCTCGCCGAGCCGGTGATGCGCCTCGGGCGGGGCTTCACCGCCGACATCGCCCTCGACGACGTCGGCGTCTCCCGTCGCCACGCCGTGGTGGTGCACCGTCCGGGCGGCACCGCCCGCATCCTCGACGACCGCTCGACCAACGGCACGTGGGTCAACGGCCGCCGCGTGACCCAGCACGACCTGACCGACGGCGACGTGGTGGTGCTGGGCGGCGTCGTCCTCACCTTCCGCCAGGTCCCCTAGAGCCGCGCCGCAGGCAGCGGGTAGCGTCTCGCGGGCGTGCCCGACCGGCCCTGGTCCATCGACGGCGTCGGCGCCTTCTTCGGCTTCCGCTACGAGGGCCCGGGCGTGCTGCGCCTGGACATCCGCGACGAGCTGATCAACCCGGCGGGGCTGCTCAGCGGCGTCGCGTGCTTCGCCCTCGTCGACTACGCGATGGGCTCGGCGCTGTGGCAGCAGACGACCGACGACGAGGGCATCGCCACCCTCAACGTCGCCATCAACTTCGTGGCGACGGCCCGCGAGGGCTGCGTGACCTGCCACGCGCACGTCGACCGGCGCAACAAGACCAGCGCGGTCCTTCGCGCGCAGGTCACCGCCGGGGACGAGCGGCTGCTCGGGACGGCGGTCGGCTCGTACTCGATCTACCCCCGCAGGCGCGACCACGGCGGCGGCGGCAGGGAGCTGCAGGCCGACCTCTAGCGATCGCGTGTCGCGGCACCCGGACCGGGCAGTCCAGGGACATGCCGAGCACGCACCGCCTGCGCAAGGCGCGCAACAAGGCCGAGGCGCGCCTCGCCGCCAAGCAGGGCCCGGCCACCGCCGACCAGACGACGGCGCCGATCGCCGACGCGCTGGCCGCCTACCACCGCGACGACCGGCTGACCTTCGGGATCCCCGCGCATGGCGCCGGCCGCGGCGAGGCCGACGTGGCCGAGTGGGCGGGCCACGAGGTCCTGAAGGCCGACGCGCCGATGAGCCACGGCGTCGACACGCGCAACCACGTGTGGCAGGTCGAGGAGACCGCCCAGCAGCTCTTCGCTGAGGCGGTCGGGGCCCAGCAGACGCTCTTCTCCACCAACGGCAGCTCGATGAGCGTCCACGTCGCGCTGCTCACCCTGGGCGCCCCGGACCAGGAGGTCGTCCTCGCGCGCAACGGCCACAAGTCGGTGATCGCCGGGCTCGTGCTCTCCGGCGCGCGGCCGGTCTGGGTGCCGGCGGTCTACGACGAGGAGCTCGAGCTCGCCCACACCGTCGACGCCGACGCCTTCGAAGCCGCGCTGCGCGCCCACCCGGAGGCCGCCGGCGGGATGGTCTTCACGCCCTCCTACTACGGGACGACGGCCGACGTCCGCCGGCTCGCGGACGCCTGCCACGCCCTGGGCAAGCCGCTCGTGACCGACGACGCCTGGGGGCTGGACTACGCGCTGTCCGGCCACCCGGACCTGCCCAAGGGCGCGCTCGAGCAGGGCTCGGACCTCGCCATCGGCTCGGTGCACAAGACGCTGTCCGGCCTCTCCCAGACGTCCGTGCTGTCGGTCGGCAGCGACCGCATCGACACCGAGCGCCTCGAGCTGTGCTTCGAGCTCGAGCAGTCCACCAGCGCCTCGGCGCTGCTGCTGTCGAGCATCGACGGCGCGCGCCGGCAGTTCGTGCGTGACGGCGAGCGACTGCTCGCCCAGGCCGTCGACGCCGCGATGGAGCTGCGCCGCCGGGTGGCCGACGAGGTGCCGGAGCTGAACGTCGTCACGCCCGAGGAGCTGCTGGCCCGGCCCGGCGTCCACGAGGTCGACCCGACCCACGTGCTGATCGAGGTCGCCCCCGTCGGCCTGACGGGCTACGAGGCCGACGACTTCCTGCGCGACCACCACCAGGTCGACGTCGAGCTCTCCGACCATCGCCGGATCGTCCCGCTGGTCACCTTCGCCCACGGCCCGCAGGAGGTCGACCGGCTCGTGCGCGGCCTGCGCGACATGGTCGACCGCGAGGGTGGCGCGCCGTCCCACGGGCGCCTGCCTGCCCTCCCGCGCCACCTGCCCGAGCAGGCGGTCCGCCCGCGCGACGCGTTCTTCGCCCCGACCGAGGACGTCAAGCCCAAGGACGCCGTCGGCCGGGTCGCTGCCGAGTTCGTCACGCCCTACCCGCCCGGCATCCCGGCGTTCGTCCCCGGCGAGGTGCTCAGCGAGGAGACCGTCGACTACCTCGAGGAGGTCGTGGCCCAGGACGGCTACGTCGAGGGCGCGGCCGACCCCTCGCTCATGACCTTCCGGGTCATGGCGTAGCGGCAGCCCGTCCGCGACGATCGCGGGCATGAGCTCGACGACGACCCCCTCGCGCCGCGACGTCATCGCGGCGTTCATCCCGCACTCGCCGCTGGCCCGGCTCCTGGGCATCCGCGTCGGCGAGCTGGGCGACGACCGCGCACGGCTCGAGCTGCCCTTCCGCGACGAGCTCGCGACGATGGCCGACGTCGTCCACGGGGGCGCGGTCGCCACGCTGGCCGACACCGCGGCGATGGCCGCCGCCTGGTCGATCGACGAGCCCGCGCCGGCGAACCCCGCGGGCGCCACCGTCTCGCTGCACACCGACTTCCTGGCGCCCGCACGCGGCGACCTCGTGGCCGACGCGGAGGTCCTGCGCCGCGGTGGGCGCCTGTCGTTCGTGCGCGTGGAGGTCCGCGACGCGCAGGAGGCGCTCGTCGCCACCGCCTCGGCGACGTACCGCCTGGGCGGGTGAGACGCTTGCGCGCGTGAGCTTCGTCCACACGCTGCGCGTCCGCTACAACGAGTGCGACCCCCAGGGCGTCGTCTTCAACGCCAACTACCTGACCTACGCCGACCTGGCGACGAACGAGCTGTGGCGCGACGAGCTCGGCGGCTACGACACGTTCCTGCACGGGGGCCACGACGTCGTCGTGGCTGAGGCCAACGTCCACTACCTCGCGGCAGCCCGCTTCGACGACCTGCTCGACGTGGCGATCACCGTGGACCGCATCGGGACGACGTCGATCGTCCAGCGCTTCACCATGACGCGCGACGGCACCGACGTCGCGGAGGTCGTCCTGCGCTACGTGTGCGTCGGGCGCGACGGCCGGCCGGCGCCGGTGCCCGACGTCCTGCGCGAGCGCCTCGCCGTCCACCTCACGGACCCGGCGCCCGCGCCGTCATGAGGGCATGACCGCCATCGCCGTCGCCATCAGCACCGCCGTCGTCGACTCGCCCGTCGGGCCGCTCGGGCTGGCCGCCGAGGACGACGCCCTCACGCGCGTCGCGTTCCTGGCGCCCGGCACGCCCGCCGACGCGCCCGGGACGCCGGTCCTGCGCGAGGCGGCCGCGCAGCTCGGCGCGTACTTCGCCGGGGAGCTCGAGGCGTTCGACCTGCCGCTGCGCCCGGTCGGGACGGACTTCCAGCGCGAGGTCTGGACGGCGCTCGCCGACATCCCGTTCGGCACGACGACGACCTACGGCGAGCTGGCGGCGCGGCTGGGCCGGGGCCCGCGCGGCGCCCGTGCCGTCGGGCTGGCCAACGGCGCCAACCCGCTGGCGATCGTCCTGCCGTGCCACCGCGTCATCGGTGCCGACGGCGGGCTCACCGGCTTCGGCGGCGGACTGCCCGCCAAGCGCTGGCTGCTGACCCACGAGGGCGCGCTGCTGCTCTAGCCAGCCATCGCCGGACCACCGTCGCGTCGCGGCCGGGCGAGCGCGCACGCGCCGGGCACGTGGGTGGCCAGATGGAGCCGCCGCCCGCCATCGTCATCGCGACGCGCGACCGCGCCGCCTCGCTGACCGCCACCCTCGAGCGCCTCGCCCGCCTGCCCGAGCGCCCGGAGGTCGTCGTGGTCGACAACGGCTCGCGCGACGCCACGGTCGCCGTCGCGCTCGGCGCGGGCGCGCGCGTCGTCGCGCTGGGCACCGACCGCGGCGCGGCGGCGCGCAACGTCGGCGCGCGGCTGGTCGACGCGCCGCTCGTCGCCTTCGCCGACGACGACTCGTGGTGGGCGCCCGGCGCGCTGGCGACCGTGGCCCGGCGCTTCGCCGCGGCGCCGCAGCTCGGCCTCGTCGCCGCCAGGGTGCTGGTGGGCGACGCCGAGCGCCTGGACCCGGTGTGCGCCGCCATGGAGCGCGGACCGCGCGACGCGCTCGGCCACGCCGTCCATGGCTTCGTCGCCTGCGGGGCGGTCGTGCGCCGCGAGGCCTTCCTCGCGGCCGGCGGCTTCCACCCGCGCTTCGGCATCGGCGGTGAGGAGGAGCTCCTGGCCCGGCGCCTCACCGCCCGCGGCCTGCGCGTGCGCCACCAGCCCGACGTGGTCGCCCACCACCATCCGTCGCCGGCCCGCGACCGGCAGGCCCGCCGGCAGCGCGAGGTGCGCAACGAGCTCTGGACGCGCTGGCTGCTCGACGGCCCTCGCGGCGCCGCGGCGGCGACGGGGCGCGCGTTGTGGGCGGCGCGCCGCGACGACGCCGCGGCCCGGGGGACCGTCCAGGGGCTGGTGGGCCTGCCGTGGGTCGCGCGTGAGCGCCTGGCCCACGGGCCGTAGGCTGCGCGCCGTGGAGGGCGTGCGCGTCGAGGTCACGGACCGCTTCACGCCCGGGCTGGGCGGTCGCGCCGACCGCACCTACGTCTCACCGCCGCACGACCCGGCGGCCGCCCGCGAGCTGGCCGCGCTGCTGCTGGACCGCGCCGTGGCGCCGGAGGGCGACGGGCCGTGGCGCCGCGCGCTCGCGGGCGGGCTGCGGACGGTGCGGCTGCTGCCGTCCGGGCGCTAGGTGGCCGTCCGGCCGACCTGGGCCTCGGCCTTGGGGCCGCAGACCGGCCAGGGCTTGGCGCCCTGCTCGGCGTAGAGCTTGGCCGCGATCGCGTCCTGCTCGGGCTCGGGGGCCTTCGCCGGGTCGCCCTGGCCGCCCATCTGCTCCCACGTGGAGCGCAGGAACTGGTACTTGCCGCGGTGCTTGCCGCCCGGGGAGACCGCGGTCGGGTCGCCGCCGGACTCGCACTGCGCGATCGCGGCGAGCACGGCCGCGGCGTCGCCGGCGGGCGCCGAGACCTTGCGGGCGGTGCTCGCCAGGCCGAGGGCCTTGAGCGTGGCCGGCCCGGCGATGCCGTCGGCCTTCAGGCCCCGCCGCTTCTGGAAGCGCTTGACCGCGCGGACCGTGCCCCGGCCATAGACGCCGTCGACGCGCTTGATGCCCAGGGCGCGCTGGAGCGCGCGCACCCGTGTGCCGCGGCTGCCGCGCTTGAGCGCCTTGACCGCCGGGGCGGCGACCGTCTCGGCCGACCGGCTCTCGGCGGGCTTGGGCGCCTGCACCTCCGGGTCGCCGGCCTCCACGCCGCCGGGCGTGGCGGCCACCGCGGACGGAGCGCCGAGCGCGAGCACCGCGAGCGAGCCGGCGAGGGCGGCGACGCCTGCGCGTCGCCAGGTCCCGCGGCGGGCGAGACGGTGTCCTTGGGGCGCTTCGTGGTCGCGCGCGAGCGCGTCGCGGTGCAGCAAGGGGCCTCCAGCTCGTCTGCGCCTACGGGGTTAGCTGACGGGCTCGCGCTGATGAGCTGCGCTACGCCGCACGACGGCGGCGATTCGCCCCCGGCCCTCGCGCCCGCACGGCGCTCGGACCAGTGGGTCCCCCGTTCCCGGGCGCCGTGGCGACCGGGACTCGGCTTGGGTCACTTCCAGCCGGGCATCTCAGCACAACAGGGCGACGGACGTCGTCTCGTAGGATCTGCAAGGAGCCATGGCGTCTGACGACAAGCCCACCCGCAGCCGGCAGCAGCGGCCCGAGTCCCCGACGCCGTGGCGCGTCGAGGGCGTGAAGGAGGGCCAGGACGGCTCCGGCTCGGGGTCCGACCAGGGCGGCGGCGGCTTCCGCCCGCCGGGCGGCCTGCGCCGCTTCGGCGCCGTGCTGCTCGTCCTGCTGGCGCTGAACTTCGTGTTCGCGTCGCTCGTCCCGAACGGGCCCGACCGCAACCGCGTCGAGTACACGTTCTTCCTCGACCAGGTCGACCGCGGCAACGTCGACGAGGTCGCCTTCGAGGGCCTGCAGGTCGTCGGCGAGTTCAAGCGCCCGGTCAAGGAGCCCGACGCGGGCAGCGACGTCGAGGCGCGCAAGGAGTTCCGCTCGTTCGTCCCGGCGATCGCCACCGACGACCGCCAGCTGCTCGAGCAGCTGCGCGAGAAGGACGTGCGCGTCAGCGCCGAGCCGGCCGACGACGGCCGCTCGTTCATCGGCGACCTCCTGCTCTTCTTCGGCCCGACGCTCCTCCTCGTCGCGCTGTTCATCTTCCTCGCGCGCCGCGCGGCCGGCGGCGCCGCGGGCGGCCTCACCGGCCTCGGCCGCTCGAAGGCCAAGCGCTACGACGCCACCCAGCAGCGGGTCTCGTTCGGCGACGTGGCCGGCATCGACGAGGCGGAGGACGAGCTCGTCGAGATCGTCGACTTCCTGCGCAACCCGGACAAGTACCGCAAGCTCGGGGCGATGATCCCCAAGGGCGTGCTGCTGTCCGGCCCGCCCGGCACCGGCAAGACGCTCCTGGCCCGCGCGGTCGCCGGCGAGGCCGACGTGCCGTTCTTCTCCATCTCCGCGTCGGAGTTCATCGAGATGGTCGTCGGCGTCGGCGCGTCGCGCGTGCGCGACCTCTTCGACCAGGCCAAGAAGGCCGCCCCGGCGATCATCTTCATCGACGAGCTCGACGCGATCGGTCGCCAGCGCGGCGGCGGCGCCTCGGTCGGCGGCCACGACGAGCGCGAGCAGACGCTCAACCAGATCCTCACGGAGATGGACGGCTTCACCGGCTCCGAGGGCGTCATCGTCCTCGCCGCCACCAACCGGCCCGACGTCCTGGACCAGGCGCTGCTGCGTCCCGGCCGCTTCGACCGCCGCCTCACCGTCAACCCGCCCGACGCCGACGGCCGTCGCCAGATCCTCGAGATCCACACGCGCTCGGTCCCGCTCGACGACGAGGTCGACCTCGCGCAGCTCGCGTCGACGACGCCGGGCATGGTCGGCGCCGACCTGCGCAACCTCGTCAACGAGGCGGCGCTCCTGGCCGCCCGCCGCGAGCACGACCAGGTCCGCTCGGAGGACTTCTTCGACGCCTTCGAGAAGATCGTCCTGGGCGCCGAGCGCAAGATCACGCTGTCGGAGGAGGAGCGCGAGCGCACCGCCTACCACGAGGCCGGCCACGCGCTGCTGGGCATGCTCGAGCCCGGCGCCGACCCGGTGCGCAAGGTCTCCATCGTCCCGCGCGGGCGCGCGCTGGGCGTGACCTTCCAGTCGCCGGAGAGCGACCGCTACGGCTACGACACCGCCTACCTGCTGGGCCGCATCACCGGCGCGCTGGGCGGCCGTGCCGCCGAGGAGCTCGTCTACGGCACGATCACCACGGGCGCCGAGTCCGACCTCGAGCAGGTCACCCGCATCGCGCGGTCGATGGTCGGGCGCTGGGGCATGAGCGAGGAGATCGGCCTGGTGACCGTCGTCAACGACGACGCGCCGTTCGCCATGCCGGGCTCCGAGCCGGCGTCGGAGGCCACGCGCGAGCTCGTCGACCGTGAGGTCCGCCGCATCGTCGAGGGCTGCTACGGCCGCGCGCTGGACGAGCTGCGCGACCACCGTCCGCAGCTCGACGCGCTGGCCCAGGCGCTGCTGGAGCGCGAGACGCTCGACGAGGCCGACGCCTACGCGGCGGCCGGCTTCGAGCGGGGCACCGCGCCCGGCGACCAGGGCCCGAAGGGCATGGCGATCGCCGAGCGCGTCGACGCCGCGCCCGAGGGCGCGACGGACGTCACCTAGACCGGGCGCACCACCGTCCGGAGCGTCGGTCCCGACGCGGACGACCCCCGAGGCAGCGCATCCCTCGGGGGTACTCCTGCGTTGAGTGACCATGGACGCCTTGGACCTGAGACAGCAGCTGCTGGTCCTCGAGGAGGAGCGGGAGCTCGCGCGCGAGCGCGGCCTGTACGCCGACCCGGCCTACCGCGCCGACCTCGAGCAGGAGATCGCCGTGTGCCGCGAGGTGTACGTCGGCGCGGCCGTGACCGAGATCGCGACGCTCCACGGCGTCCTGTTCGGTCGCCACCAGGGCTAGGCCCCGGCCCTGCGTCACCCGCCCCGCGCGCGCAGCGCGAGGGCGAGCGCGAAGCGCGCCTCGGGGTCGTCGAGCCGCTCCCCGAAGAGCTCGCGCAGCTGCCCGACGCGGTAGCGCACGGTCTGCGGGTGCAACCCCAGACGTCGCGCCACGGGCGTGATCTGCCCCGGCTCGTCGAGCCACGCGCGCAGCGTCTCCTCGAGCTTGGCCCGGGATGACGCGCGCACGGTCTCCAGCGGTGCGAGCTCGCGCTCGACCAGCGCCGCGGCCAGCGTCGGGTCGACGCGCACCAGGAGCTCCACCAGGTGGTCGTCGGCGCGCACGAGGCCGCCCTCCGGCGCCAGCACGTCGAAGGCCAGGCGCGCGCGGGCCAGCGACGCCGCGGCACGCTCGAGGGCGACCGTCGGGCCCAGCACGGCGGGCAGCTCGCCGAGCACCGCCCGCAGCTGGGCCTCGCGACCGGGCGCGTCCGGGTCGGGGACCAGGCCGATGCTGCGGTCGTCCTCCGCGACCGCCAGCACGTCGGGTCCCAGGCGGCCCGCGAGGCGGTCGGCGTCGTCGGAGCCCAGCGCGATGCCCGCGACGGTCTGGGGCCGCGGCCAGCCGGCGAGGTGGGCGAGGTCGCGGACCTCCTCGGGGCCGGCGTCGTCGCGCATGAGCACGCGCAGCAGCGCGCGGCGGCGACGGCGGCGGTCGGCCTCGGCGGCCGAGGCCTCCGCCGTGAAGCCCTCGGCCGACTCGGCGGAGATCCGGTCGATGTAGGAGAAGATCTGGCCGGCCAGCGCGAAGAGCTCGTCGGCCGGCACCCCGGCCGCCTGGCCCGCGTCGCTGAAGCGCTCCCACGCGAGGCGCGCCCCGGTCCGGTAGGCGGCCAGCAGCGCGTCGAGCGAGCGGCCCGCCCGCTGCTCGCCGCGCCCGAGCTCGACGTAGAGCTCGCGCGAGGCCGGGTCGGGCCGTCCCTCGACGAAGCGGGCCAGTGCCCGCTCGACGCCCATCCGCACGCCGCGCCCGAACGGCCCCTCCATGGGCCGCGCGTACTGCGGCACCTCCTCGGCGATGGCCGCGATCGTCTCCTCGGCGAGGGCCGGGAGCACGGGGCGCAGCGCGTCGGCGAGGCGGGGGCTCAACACGGCGCTGGCACGCTACCGCCTGCAAGAAGGTTGAGTGAGGGCAGCGCAGATGTGATGCTACATTGCCGAAAGCGGTAGTTCACGACCTCAAGGAAACCGCCTCCATGACCTCGCTGCTCCTCCTGCCCCTCGACGACACCGTCGTCTTCCCCACGATGGACGTGACGCTCCCGGTCGACACCGGCGGCGAGGACCGCGTCCTGCTCGTCCCCCGCCACGAGGGGGAGTACGCCAAGGTCGGGACCATCGCGCGGGTCACGCGCACGGTCCGGCTGCCCGGCGGCGCCCGCGGCGCCGTCCTCGAGGGCGAGGCGCGCGGCATCGCCGGCGCCGCCCACACCGACCACGCCGGGCGCCTGCGCGTCGAGGTCGTCGAGCACCCCGACGACGCGCCGGTCGACGGCCGCACCCGCGAGCTCGAGCGCGAGTACCGCGCGATCGTCGAGGAGCTCCTCGAGCTGCGCGGCGACGACGGCCGCGTCGCCGCCTTCGTGCGCGCGATCACCGAGCCGGGCGTCCTGGCCGACACCACCGGCTATGCCCCGGACCTCACCTTCGAGCAGAAGGTCCGCGTCCTCGAGACCCTCGACGTGACCGAGCGCCTGGCGCTGGCGGTCGAGCTCCAGCGCGAGCGGCTGACCGAGCTGCAGGTGCGCAAGCGCATCCGCGAGGACGTCGAGTCGGGCGCCCAGCAGCAGCAGCGCGAGTACGTGCTGCGCAAGCAGATGGAGTCCATCCGCCGCGAGCTCGGCGAGGACGACGCCTCGGTCGTCGAGGAGTACCGGACGAAGATCGAGGAGTCGGGGATGCCCGAGGAGGTGCGCGAGCAGGCCGAGCGCGAGCTCGGGCGCCTCGAGCGCTCCGGCGAGCAGTCCGGCGAGGCCCAGACCATCCGCACCTACCTGGACTGGCTCGTCGCCGTGCCGTGGTCCGAGCGCTCCGAGGAGCAGCTGGACCCGCAGGGCACCCGCGAGGTGCTCGACGCCGACCACCACGGCCTCGAGGACGTCAAGGACCGCATCGTCGAGTACGTCGCGGTGCGCAAGCTGCGCCAGGAGCGCGGGCTGGACGTGACGGCCACCGACGACAAGGCCGAGAAGGCCAAGCGCGCCGCCGGCACGATCCTGACCCTCATCGGCCCGCCCGGCACCGGCAAGACCTCCATCGGCGAGTCGATCGCCCGCGCCATGGGCCGCGAGTTCGTGCGCATGTCGCTCGGCGGCGTCCGCGACGAGGCAGAGATCCGCGGCCACCGCCGCACGTACATCGGCGCGCTGCCGGGCCGCCTGGTCCGCGCGCTGCGCGACGCCGGGACGATGAACCCGGTGATCCTCCTCGACGAGGTCGACAAGGTGGGCGCCGACTGGCGCGGCGACCCGTCCGCGGCGCTGCTCGAGGTCCTGGACCCGGCGCAGAACGCGACGTTCCGCGACCACTACCTCGACGTCGAGCTCGACCTCAGCGAGGTCGTGTTCGTCGCGACCGCCAACCAGGCCGAGACGATCCCCGGCCCGCTGCTGGACCGCATGGAGGTCATCCGCTTCGACGGCTACACCGTCGAGGAGAAGGTCGCCATCGCGCGCGACCACCTCGTCCCGCGCCAGCGCGAGCGCCAGGGCCTGCTGCCCGAGGAGGTCGTCGTCGACGACGACCAGCTGCGCACGCTCGTGGCCGAGTACACCCGCGAGGCGGGCGTCCGCCAGCTCGAGCGGGAGGTCGGCAAGCTCCTGCGCAAGACCGCCACGAAGGTCGCCGCGGGCACCGCGACGCCGCCCGTCCACGTGGATGAGGCCGCGATCCGCGAGGCCCTGGGCCGCCAAAAGGTCTTCCAGGAGGCCGCGGCCCGCACCGCCGTCCCCGGCGTGGCGACCGGCCTGGCCGTGACCGGCACGGGCGGCGACGTCCTGTTCGTCGAGGCCAACGCCATGGACGGCAAGGGCAGCGGCGCCCTGACGCTCACCGGCCAGCTCGGCGACGTGATGAAGGAGTCGGCGCGCATCGCGCTGACCTACGTGCGCGCCCACCGCGAGGAGCTCGGCATCGACCGCGAGGCCTTCGAGGACCGCGAGTTCCACGTCCACGTCCCCGCGGGCGCGATCCCGAAGGACGGCCCGAGCGCCGGCATCACGATGACGACCGCCCTGGCGTCGCTGCTCACCGGCCGCGCCGTGCGCCACACCGTCGGCATGACCGGCGAGGTGACGCTCCAGGGCCGCGTCCTGCCGATCGGCGGGCTCAAGCAGAAGGTCCTCGCCGCCCACGCGGCCGGGCTGACCGACGTCATCCTGCCCGAGCGCAACCGCGCCGACCTCGACGACGTCCCCGCCGACGTGCGGGAGAAGATGCGCTTCCACCCCGTGATGACGATCGGCGAGGTGCTCGAGCTGGCGCTCGAGCCCGCGCCGACCGCCGCGCCCGCGGCCTAGGGCCGCAGCGCACCGGACGCAAGAGCGCTGGCGGGCGGCCGCGACGGCGGCCGCCCGCCGTAGCCTTGCGGCGTGGGCAGGCAGACGAGCGAGCTCCTCCAGGGGCGCAGGACCGCGCTCGCGGGCTTCGGGCTCGTCCTCCTCGCCGTCGTCGCGGACCTCGTCGTCGGCCCGGACCTCGTGCCGCTGCTCGTCGTCGGCCCCCTGGTCGCGGCGGCCCGGGCGCGCACCCTGCAGGTGGTCGCGCTGTCCGTCACGGCCGTCCTCGCCGCCCTGGCGCTCGGCTTCGGCCGGGACGTCGAGTCCGACAGCGAGCAGCTCGTCGACCTCGTCGCCGTCGCGGTGGTCGGCGTCCTGGCCGTGGCGGTCTCGCGCGCCCGCGACCGGCTGGAGGAGCGCCAGCACGAGCAGGGCCTGCGCCTCGAGGAGGAGCGCTCCGCCCGCCGCCGCGCCGAGCTGCTCTCGCGCCTGGCCGAGGTGGTCGACGCGCCGCTCGAGGCCCAGGACCGCCTCGCCCACCTCGCCGACCTCCCGGTGGGCGAGCTGGCCGACCTCGTCGTGGTCGACCTCGTCGACGAGCACGGCCAGCCGACGCGCGCCATCACCCGCTCGCGCGAGCCGGGCGTCGCCGAGCGCGTCGCCGCCATGCGCTCGCGCATCCCCCTGGACCGCCGCGGCGAGCACCCCGCCGTGCGCGTCCTGCGCACCGGCGAGCCGCTGCTCATCGAGGCGATGAGCGACGAGCAGCGCCTGCGCTGGGCGGCCGGCCCGGAGCACGCCGAGCTCATGCGCGAGCTCGGCTACCGCTCCGCCGTGCTCGTCCCGCTGCGCGCCGTCGGCCGGGTGACCGGCGTGCTGACGTGCCTGCGGCTGGGCGACGAGCGCCCCGCGTACACGCCGGAGGACCTCGACCTCCTCGCGGCGTTCGCCGAGCGCACCGCGATCTCGTTCCGCAACGCCGACCTCTTCATCGCGCTGCGCGCCGCGGAGCGCCGACTCGACGCGATCCTCGCGAACGTCGGCGAGGCGGTCGTGGCCCTCGCCCCCGACGGGACGCTCGCCTTCGCCAACCGCACGGCGGCCGAGCTCTTCGGCGCGGGCGGCCCCGCCGAGCTCGAGGGCCGCCGCCTGCGCGACCTCGCCCCGCCGTTCGCCATGGTCGACGAGCAGGGCGAGCGCCTGCACGAGGCCGACCTCCCGCACGTCGCGGCGCTGCGCGGCGAGGAGCCCGAGCCGGTCGTCGCCGGGACGTTCACCACCGGCGCCGGGGAGCGCTGGTTCCTCGTCCGTGCCGCGCCGGTGCGCGACGAGACGGGCGCCGTCTCCCTCGTCGTCGCCGTGGCCGAGGACGTCACGGCCGTCAAGCGCGCGCAGCGCCGCCAGCAGCTGCTGGCCAGCGCGAGCGGCCTGCTGAGCTCCTCGCTCGACGTGGACGCGACGCTCGACCGTGCCGCCTGGGCGGCGGTCCCCGAGCTGGCTGACTGGTCGCGCGTCGACCTCGTCGACGAGCGCGGCCAGCTGCGCGAGGCCGCCGTCGCCCACCGCGTGCCCGCCAAGCTCGACCTCCTGCTCGAGTGGCGCCGGCGCTGGCCGCCGGACCCGTCGGACACGCGTGGCGCCAGCCACGCGCTGCGCACGGGCGAGCCGGTCGTCTGGGCCTCCGTGCGCCCCGAGGACATCGACTTCTACGCCCAGGACGAGGACCACGCGGCGAACATGCGGGCCATCGACACCCGCTCGGTGATCATGGTCCCGCTCGTGGCCGGCGACCGGGCGATCGGCGTCCTGCAGCTCGCCACGACGGGCGACTCGGGCCGGCTGCTGGGCGACGAGGACGTCGAGCTGGCGATGGAGCTCGCGCGGCGCACGGCGGTGGCGGTCGAGCACGCGCGGCTGCACGCCGCACGCAGCCACGTCGCCTCGACGCTCCAGCGCTCGCTGCTGCCGCCGCGGCTGCCGAAGGTCCCCGGCCTCGAGACGGCCGCGCGCTTTCGCGCCGCGGGCCTGGCCAGCGAGGTCGGCGGCGACTTCTACGACATGTTCGCCGCCGACGGGCGCTGGATGGTGGTCATGGGCGACGTCACCGGCAAGGGCCCGGGCGCCGCGGCGATCACGTCGATGGCGCGCTTCACCCTGCGCACCGCGGCGCTCTACGAGCCGCGCCCGGCCGACGTGCTCGCGCGGCTCAACGCCGTCCTGCTCGCCGACGGCGACCGCCGCCAGATCTGCACCGCCGTCTGCGTGAGCGTCGAGCCGCGCGACGACGGCGCTGCCATCGCGGTGGCCTGCGCGGGCCATCCGTCGCCCTACGTGGTCGCGCCGGACGGGACGGTGCGCGCCGTGGGGCCGCCCGGCACGCTCCTGGGCGGCTTCGAGGACGTCCGCCTGCGCGAGGAGGAGCTGCTCCTGGCCCCCGGGGAGGCGCTCGTGCTCTTCACCGACGGCGTGCCCGACGCCCGCGGCGCCGACGAGCGCTTCGGCCACGAGCGCGTCGAGGCGGTCCTGCGGGCGACCGGGTCGACCGACCCCGACGAGCTGGCCGCCGCGCTGGACGACGCGCTGCTGGCCTTCGAGGTGGGCCCGCAGCGCGACGACGTCGCCCTGCTGGTCCTCCGGGCGACACCCGGTTCCCGGTGAGCTTCGGTGCCGAACGCCGGTTCCGTCCGGAGAGAGCGGCATCTTCGCGCGCGCAGGTCTTGACCTGCCGGGGCCCCGGCAGGTGAGATCGACCTGGGGAGGTCACTGCCATGAGCCCGTCAGGCATCTACGCCAGTACGGCCAACCGCCGCCAGCGGACCTGGTTGCGACGGCGCCGCCGCCTGGTCGTCCTGGCCCGCAGCCGCGCCGGGCTGCTGCTGGCTTGGGCACCTGCGCCGGTGCTCGCCGTGCTCGTCGCCCAGCAGTACCTGGGCTAGAACCGCCGGCCGCCCCGGCGGTCGAGCACGAAGCCGCGGCCGCTGCGGTTCGTGCAGCGCAGCACGTCCTTGGCCTTGAGCGTGCAGCGGATGCTGCCGCGCCGCCAGACATCCCCCGTGCGCAGGCGTCCCGGGGCCTTGCCGTAGCCGGGGTAGTCGCCGCGCTCGCCCAGGACCGCCGAGCCGGTCGGGCGCAGCCGCAGGAAGGTGTCCAGCTCGCCGATCTCCTCGAGGTGCGGCGACGTGCACTCGATGCCCGGCCCGCCGACGGCGAGCGCCCAGCACGTCAGGCCGCCGGGCCCGCGGACGTCCGTGGCGGTGACCGTCCTGGCCACCGCGGGAGCGGGAGCCGCGACGCCCAGGGCGACGGCGGCGAGCGTGAGCGGGAGCGGGAGCGGGAGCGGGCGGCGGCGCATCGCGCGCCACCCTAAGGCGCTCAGACGGCGGCCGTGGTCTCGCGCTCGGCGGGCGGCGCGTCCGGCGCGGGCACCGCGAGCGGCGACGGTCGGCTGGGGACGTCTCGCGGCCGGCCGGCGGCCAGGACGGCCCAGACGAGGCTCAGCCACGTGAGCGTCGCGACGACGACGTGCAGCCAGACGAGCTCGTCGGGGAGCTCCATGGCGTACTGCGCCCCGCCGATCGCGCCCTGCGAGCCGATGAGGATGCCGGTGAGCAGCAGCGGGTCGAGCAGCTCGCGCCCGGCGCCGCGGCGGCGGGCCAGGAACCAGGCGCCCACGACGCCGAGGCCGAGGACCGTCGCCACCAGCCCGTGCTGGTGGATGACGAAGTCCAGCGTCTCCTCGCCCTTGAGCTCGAGGCGCTGCACGACGTCGCCGGTGCCCTCGCCGCCCGAGTGCGGGCCGGCCGCGGTCGCGGCGGTGCCCATGAACAGCGTCAGCAGGCCGAGCGGAGCCAGCCACCAGACCGCCCGGGCCACGGCGCGATCCGGCGCGAGCGGACCGCGCGGGACGTCCCGGGGCTCGCGCGCCTTCCAGACGAGCATCGCCGCCGGGATCAGCAGGACGGCGCTGACCAGGAAGTGCAGCATCACCGACCAGTAGTCGAGGTCGACGAGCACCGAGATGCCGCCGATCACGGCCTGGAGCGCGACGCCGACCGGCAGGATCGCCGCGAGGACGACGAGGTCGCGCCGGAACGGCTTGCGCGTCCAGGCGAACAGCAGCGCCGCGAGCGACGCGGCGGTGACCACCGAGGTGAGCAGGCGGTTGCCGAACTCGATGGCGACCGGCGCGTGGACCTCGGTGGGCACGACGGAGGTCGTCTCGCACTTGGGCCACTCCGGGCAGCCCAGCCCCGAGCCGGTGACGCGGACGGCCGCGCCAGTGAAGACGATGACGGTGAGGGCACCCAGGGCGATGGCGGCGATCAGCGCGTAGCGCTGCGGCGTGACAGCCAGTCGCTCCCGGATTCGGGCGACGCGGGACATGCCCGGTGGAGGTTAGGCACGATCGCCGCGCACTGCGCGCCTCGGAGCGTGGCCTGGCACGGAGGTCGCCTAGGCTGTAGGTGTGGAGCAGCGTCCCGCGGTGGTGGCGGACGGGGTCTCGAAGTCCTTCCGGATCCCGCGCGAGCAGGTCCACACGCTCAAGGAGCGTGCCCTGCACCCGTTCCGCCGCGCCGGCCACGATGAGCTGCGGGCGCTCGACGAGGTCAGCTTCAGCGTCCCGAAAGGCGAGTTCTTCGGGATCGTCGGGCGCAACGGCTCGGGCAAGTCGACGCTCCTGAAGTGCCTAGCGGGCATCTACCGCGCCGACGCGGGACGCATCTTCGTCGACGGCCGCATGTCGACCTTCATCGAGCTCGGCGTCGGGTTCAACCCGGACCTCGCCGCGCGCGACAACGTGATGCTCAACGGCACGATGCTCGGGCTCTCGCCGCGGGAGTCGCGCCGGCGCTTCGACAAGATCGTCGAGTTCGCCGAGCTCGAGGACTTCGTCGACCTGAAGCTCAAGAACTACTCATCGGGGATGCTGGTCCGCCTGGCGTTCTCGGTGATGATCCAGGTCGACGCCGAGATCCTGCTCGTGGACGAGGTCCTGGCGGTGGGCGACGCCGCCTTCCAGCAGAAGTGCTTCGACGAGTTCGGGCGCATTCGCCGCAGCGGCACGACCGTGCTCCTCGTCACCCACGACATGGGCGCCGTGCGGCGCTTCTGCGACCGCGCGCTCCTCCTGCACAGGGGCGACATGGCCGGTCTCGGCGACCCGGAGACCATCGGCGACCGCTACCTGCAGCTCAACTTCGCCGACGCCGGCGAGGTCCAGGCCGTCGTGGAGGCCGAGAACGAGGAGGAGGTCCGCCTCGGCGACCAGCACGCCGAGGTGCTCGAGGCGTGGTTCGAGGACGACGCCGGCGTGCGCTGCGACGCCGTCCAGGGCGGAAGCCGGACGACCTTCGCCGCGCGCGTGCGGCTCAACGCGGACCTCGACGACCCCGTCTTCGGCGTGGAGCTGCTGACCTCGAACGACGACCACGTCTGGGAGGGCTCGACCGGCCTGCTGGACCCCGAGGGCTCGGGCACCTTCCGCGCGGGCGAGGAGGTCGTCTACCGCCTGACGTTCGACAACGTGCTCGCGCCCGACCGCTACCACGCCACCCCGGTGGTGAGCCGGCGCGAGGGCGGCTTCCAGGTCCACGACCGCCGCTCGCGGCTCGTCTCGCTCGTCGTCCACGGCACCCGCCGCAGCGCGGGTCTGGTCGAGATCCCCTACGAGGCGCAGGTGCAGCGCCTGCCGAGCGTGGCCGCGACGGAGCGCCGGTGAGCGCCGTCGAGCCCCAAGCCGTAGCGGACCTCGGCACCCCGATCAAGGGCCCGTCCGCTCTGGGGTCCGACCCGCGGCGCTTCATCCGCCTGACGCTCACCCTCGCCGTCACCGACTTCAGGCTGCGCTTCTTCGGGTCCGCGCTGGGCTACCTGTGGACGCTGATGCGGCCGCTGATGCTCTTCGGCGTCCTCTACATCGTGTTCAGCGAGTTCCTGGACTTCGGCGGCGACGTGCGCTTCTACCCGGTGGGCCTACTCACGGGCATCGTGCTCTTCTCGTTCGTCGCCGACGCGACGAACTCGTCGGTGCGGTCGATCGTCATGCGCGAGAACCTCGTGCGCAAGGTCGAGTTCCCGCGCCTGGCGGTCCCGCTCGCCACGGTCCTGACCGCGACGTTCAACCTCGTGCTGAACCTCGTCCCGGTCTTCGTCTTCCTGCTGGCCGCGGGCGGCGCGCCGCGCTGGAGCTGGTTCCAGATCCCGCTGCTGCTCGGGATGCTCATCGCGTTCGTGACGGCGCTGGCGATGCTCCTCAGCGCCCTCTTCGTGCGCGCGCGCGACGTCGAGCCGATCTGGGACGTCATCCTGCAGGTCCTCTTCTACGCGACGCCGATCTTCTACACGCTCGACGTCGTGGCGGACAAGACCGACTCGGACTTCGTCACCGAGCTGCTGGTCTCGAGCCCCTTCGCGTGCGTCCTGCAGCAGTTCCGTCACGCCGTGGTGGACCCCTCGTGGCAGAGCCCGATCGAGATCCTGGGCGGCCGTGCCGGCCTCCTCATCCCCATCGGCATCACGCTCCTGCTGCTCGCGCTCGGTTCGTGGGTCTTCGCCCGCGAGGCGCCGCGAATCGCCGAGGACCTGTAGCCGTCGCTAGCCTCCCTGCGGTGGTTCGACTGCGCGACCGGCTGACCGGCGAGGCCAGCCTGCTGCACGCGGCGATCGTACTGGGCCTCGTGGCCCTGGTGGTCTACTCGGGGTACGTCAAGGACGGGCCGTTCCTGATGGACGACTGGTCCAACAGCGCTCTGACGCAGTACCCCGGCGACCAGAGCGCGATCTCGGCGGCCTGGGACCTCTCGTACTACCGGCCGGTCCTGCCGCTGTACGTGCCGGTTACGCACTGGCTCTTCGGCGAGAGCGCGGCGCTGCACATCGCCTACGCGATCGCGCTGGCCACGGGCGCCTCGCTCGCGCTGGTGCAGGTCCTGCGTCTCGAGGGGCTGCGGACGTGGCACGCCATCGCCATCGGCGTGCTTGCGCTGCTGTTCCCGGCTTCGGACTCCACTCGACTGTGGGCGACGGCGAGCATGGCCCACTTCGCGATCCTCGTCGCGCTGCTCGGACTCCTTGCCGCGATCCGCGGCGCCCGCCTTACCGCCGAGGGCAAACCCGACGGCCGGCGCTGGCACGCGCTCGCCGTCACCCTCTACCTCATGAGCATCCTCGGCTACGAGGTGGGCGCGCCGGTCATCGCGCTCTTCGGCCTGCTCTACCTGCGGCGCATGCGCTCGCGCGAGGCTTTGCTGCGGTGGGGCGCCGACCTCATCGCCATCGCCGCCTCGCTGCTGTGGATCGGCACGAAGACCCCGCGCGAGATCTCGTCGGGCGGCGCGCTCTTCGACCACTTCGACCGGATGCTCGACGAAGGACTGACGGTCATCGCGAGCTTCACGCTCCCACTCGGCGAGGCCAGCCGCAACACGATCCTCTGGAGCTCGCTCCTGCTCGTGGCCGCCGGCCTCGTCGTCTGGCGGGCGCTGCCGCGCGACGACGAGTCGCGCGCGCGACTCGGGGGTTGGCTTGGCATGGTCGCCGTCGGCGTCGTCCTGACCGCCGCCGGCTGGGCGATGTTCATCCCGGCCGACCCCGTCTACTCGCCGGGCTCCCAGGGGCTGCTCAACCGCACGAACGCCGTCGCCGGGATCGGCGTCGTGACGCTCGTCTACGCGCTGCTCGGCGTGCTGGGGACGCTCGTCTTCCGCGGCCTGCCGCGCGGCAGGATGCTCGCCGGGCTGACGACGCTTGCCCTCGGCGCGCTGTTGGCCAACTCCTACGCCCAGGACGTCGGGGACGACATCAGCCGCTACATCGCCGCCGGCCACGAGGAGGACCGCATCCTCGGCGTCATCGCCCGTACGGTCCCCGCCGGCGCCCGCGACGCGACGATCTACACGACCGGCCACCCCGGCTACGAGGCGCTGGGCATCCCGATCTTCACCGCCACGTGGGACCTCGACGGCGCGGTGAAGGTCCGCTACGACCGTCCGGACTGGCGCGCGGTGCCGATCACCGAGGGCGTCGCGCTCGCCTGCACCCGTGAGGGTGTCTTCCCCGACGGCTCCGGTGGCGGACCGACGTTCGGCGCCGCCTACGGCAAGGCGTGGCTCGTCGACGTCGTCGCCGGCAAGGCGACGCAGCTCACGTCGCAGGCCCGGTGCGAGGCCGTCGCAAAGGCGCTCGCTCCGCCGCCGCTCATCAAGCCGTCGGCCTAGCTAGACCTGGCCGAAGGACCATCGCCGGTTGGCCAGGAAGCCGACCGGCGTGGCCATGACCACCGCGATGCCCTGGGCCGGCACCGCGGGCACGCCGAGCGCCGAGTACACCAGGGCGAAGCTCGCGTAGTTCGCGCCGAGCGTGACGCTCGCGACGAGCCAGAAGCGCACGAACTCGCTCTGGACGCTGCGGCCCGTCGCGGGGAACGCCCAGCGGCGCAGGACCGCGAAGTTGAACAGGCCGTTGAGGACGAAGGCGACGACGACGGCCGGGTAGGCGGGCGCGCCGCCGACGACGAGGGCGGCGTAGATGCTCATGCCGAGCACGTAGCCGAACCCGCCGGCGATCAGGTAGCGCAGCACCTGGACGCGCGCATCGTCGGTCTCTCCGCGCAGGACGCGTTCGGTGACGTCACGCACGGGCGCGGCTCAGCCCAGGGTGGCCACCCAGCGGGCGACCTGGTCGAAGCGCGCGCGGAAGGCGGCGTCGGCGTCGGGGGCCAGCACCCCCGGCCGGTCCTCGGCGAACGGGTCGGCGCCGGGCTCGAGCACTGTGCCGGGGACGAGCACCGCCACGGCGTCGTGGTCCTCGGCGAGCTCGGCGCGCAGAGCCTCGGGGTCGACCGCCTCGCCGACGGCCGCGGCGCGCAGGACGACGACCGCGTCCTCGTGCGCCAGGGCCCAGGCCTCAAGCGACGGGCACGCCAGCGCGAGGAGCGCGGCGTCGGATCCCGACACGGCGACGGCGACGGCGCGGCGCGCCTCGGGGCGCTCGACCAGCGTCCGCGTGCCCCCCGGTTCGAGGTCGAGCGTCGCGAGACCGGAGGCGGCACGGGACAGCAGCGCGGCCCGGTTGACCGACGGCGCGGCGTTGCCGTTGCGACGGCGCGCGCTCAGGGGCGGCGCGGGCTGCTCGACGTAGCGGCGCAGCCACCCGAACCGCGACGCCCACGGGATCTCCCGGGGTCCGGGCACGCGGTCCACGTCGCGGTCGCCGACGTAGCCGAGCACGCCGTCGACGCGGTAGCCCATGTCGCGCGCCTCGAGCTCGGACCGCGTCACGTACTGGTCGCCGGTCACGGGATGGGTGGCGCGGTAGAGCGCCACCCACCCCGGGCCTGGCTCGGCCCGCAGCCACCCGAGGTGCTCGTCGGCGGCCTGCGCGCCGGCCCGCGTCCACGGCCGCTCGCGCACGGCGCGCAGGCGGTCCGACGTCGCCTCGATGCGCCGCCAGCGTCCGGCGCCGCTCCAGCGCGCCGGCGCCAGCACCCACTTGGGCAGGCCCAGCGAGGCCCGCGACCGTCGCTCGGGCAGGCGCTCCGTCTCGATGCCGCCCCATGGGCCACGGCGCAGCTCGATGTACTCCGGACCGCCGAACCGGCGGACCGCGCCGAGGCGCACGTCGGTGGGGTGCGCGTCGTCCCCGATGAGATATCGGTGCCGCCAGCCCTCGGCGTCCAGCCGGCGACGGAGGGTGACGAAGGTCCACGGCCGCGACGGCGGCGGCGGCTGGCGCGGCGCGATCGGGTAGGGCTCGATGAAGCCCAGCGTCGTGACCGGCTCGGTCGCCGCGAGCAGCGGGTCGTCGGTGCCCGCGGTCAGGACCTCCACCCCGGAGGCCAGACGCCGGACCTCGAGGGCATGGAGCATCGGGAACGGCACGGTGCCGACGAAGCCCAACGGCTCGGCGCCGGCGGGTAGCGCCTCCCAGTCCTCGACGGTCGAGAAGCGCCCCTCGGAGTCCTGGACCAACCTGCGGGTCTCGGGGTGCGCGACGAGCGACACGGCACCGAGGTGCCAGTTCGTCTCGAACCCGGGCGGCGGGATGTCGCCCTCTGTGACCACGAAGTCCGCGGTCCCGGGCCGGACGTGGCGCACGAGCGGGCGCGTGGCGAACGGGATCCAGTGGCGCGCGTAGTCCCAGCGCGGCGGCTTGGAGACGTTCGACAGCCGCGGGATGCGCGGCAGCTGCCAGAGCAGCATGTCGAAGGCCATCCGCGCCGACGGCTCCTCCGGGACGTCGAACTCCAGGTCGACCTCGTGGCGGCTCACCGCACCGCCCCCAGACCTCGCAGGTGGACCTCGCCCGTCAGCTCGAGCCCGGCGAGGAGCTCAGCGAGCAGGTCGTCGTGCTCGCCGAGCACGATCTTCCGGCTGCTGCCCGCGACGCGTGAACGGCGCCAGACGACGCCGGCCGGGCGGCCGGTGTGGGCCATCCCCGGGTCGGCCAGCGCGAAGACCGGCGGCGTTCCGGGCAGGCCCGACAGCAGGCCGACCGCGTCGACGTGCGCGAGGTCGAGCACACGGTGCAGGTACTCGACGGCGTCGCGGCGCACGAGGGTACGCAGGCAGTTCGGCCCGAGGACGGCGACGGTCGTGCCGCGGGCGAGGTCGAGCGCTGCGGCGAACCACGCGGCCGGGTCATCCGCGCGCGTTACGACGTGGTGGCTCACGGCCTCATGGACGGGGCCGTCGTGAGCGCTGAGCACTTCGAAGTCACGCACGACCTGTCCCGCCAGCGCGGTCACGGCCGCGGGCTCCCACGCCTCGTCGCCCGGCAGCAGCATGAGGCTGAGCGCCGGGGCGTGCTGGGCCTTGAACTCGTCCAGGCGCCCGAAGATCTGCGGATGGCGCGCGCCGAGCTGCTCGGCGAACGGCTGGTCGCCGAGGTGGACGAGGTCGACCCGGCTGAAGCCGCGCTTGCGGTAGAGGAACGTCGGGATGCGCGCACGAACGCCGCTCAGGCCGCGGTCGATGAGCTGCAGCACGAGGTCCCAGTCCTCGTGGCCCACGCGCAGGTCCTCGGCGTAGCGCACGCCGCCCTCGGCGAACACCCGCATGTCGAACAGCGACGTCGCGGGGCAGATGTTCTCGAAGGTCAACAGGTACGGGTTGAAGTCCGGCGGCTCCCAGTAGTCCTGGCGGTTGCCGAAGTGCTGGGCGTTGGGGTAGACGAACGCGACGTCGGAGGTCGCCGCCTCAAGCTGGCCGACCATCGACTCGAGCGCCTCGGGCAGCAGCAGGTCGTCGGCGTCCAGCGGCAGCACGTAGGAGGCCTCGACGCGCTCGAGCGCGCGGTTGCGCGCGGTGCTCGGCCCACTGTTGTGCTCGAGGCGCAGGACCTCGACGTCCGGCGCGTCCTCCAGCCGCGAGAGTGCCGCGTGCGTCTCCGGGTCCGGCGACGCGTCGTCGACGACGATGACCTGCGTCGCCGGGAGCGTCTGCGCGCGGATCGAGGCGATGCACGCTTCGAGGTAACGGCCGTGCTGGAAGCACGGGACGACGACCGCGACGGTCCGTGGCGGGGCGGGCTCGCGCTCCAGACGCATGACCTCGGGCCGCGGGACCGGCGCCACGGCGGCGCGGGGGGCGCGGGCGGCGCGCCGCTCCACCAGCCGCAGGTAGAGGTCCTCGTGCTCGGCGGCCATCTTGCGCACGTTGAACTCGCGGCGCATCCGCTCGCGCGAGCGCTCGCCCATGCCCCGGCGCTTCGGCGCGTCCTCGAGCAGCTCCTGCACCGCGTCGGCGTATGCCTGCACGTCGTCGCGGGGGTCGATGAGGCGCCCGGCGTCGTCGTCCATCAGCTCGACGTTGCCCGGCAGGGCCGGAGCGACCACCGGCACGCCCATCGCCAGAGCCTCGTAGATGACGTAGGGCACGCCCTCGAACGTGCTCGTCATCAGCAGGAGCTCGCTGCTGGCGTACCACCGAGCGATCTCCTGCGAGGACTCGTGGAAGCGCAGCCGGTCCATCAGGCCGAGCTCGGTCGCGCGGGCCACGACCTCGTCCTTGAGCCAGCCGTCGCCGACGACGTGCAGGACGAACGCGACGCCGCGCGTGCGCAGCTCCTGCACGACGTCGAGCGTCAGGTGCGGGTCCTTCTGCTCGACCAGGCGGCCCGGCCACAGGACGACGGGCACGTCGCCCTCGCGCACGTGGTCGAAAGGCTCGACGCCCTCCGGGTTGAAGTCGTGCTCGGCGTCGATGCCCGTGTAGATCACCTCGAGCTTCGAAGGCGGGACGTCGTAGCTGCGCATCGTGCGCGCGAGCTGGTGGCTCGTCACCGAGAAGGCGTCGACGAGGCCGGCGTAGCGCGTGGCCGCGTAGCGGGCGTAGCCGCCGTGGCCAGGCTCCTCGGCGTGGAGCTGGACGACGACCGCCGGCGGCTCGGGCAGCGCTGAGATGTCGGGCAACAGGTCGAAGCCCAGGCGCGAGTTCATGATGTGCACGACCTGCACACCGCGGGACTCGATGAAACTGAGCACGAAGCGGGGGAACGCGTCGCCGGCCATGAGGTCCGGGAGGGTCCAGACCTCCTCCGCGAAGGGCTCGACCATGTGGACCCAGCGGTTCGGGGAGTCCTGCGTGCAGACCAACGACGCCGCAAAGCGCTCGCGGTCGAGGCTCCTGAACCAGTCGATCGTCCCCTTGTCCGACCCGCCGAGATCGACCCAGGGGGCGAGGTAGAGCACTTCGGTGCGGTCCGCCATGTGCGAGGGTCAGGCTGCCACAACGCCGGGCGCGGGGTCTCCCTCGCGCGCGACGAGCCGACACGGGAGGGTTCCTTGGGCGATACTGGCCGCTCGTGGCCGTGCAAGCTCCCGGCACCGCCGGCGCCGTCCAGGAGGCGGCGCCGCAGCACTCGGTGGTCATCCCCGTGTACGGCAACGAGGAGTCGATCCCGCACCTGCTCGAGCGCCTGGCCGGGCTCGTCGGGGACCTCGCCGGGGGGCTCGAGGTCGTCTTCGTCGTCGACGGCTCGCCGGACCGCTCGGCCGCGCTGCTCGCTGAGCTGCTGCCCGCGCAGCCGTTCTTGAGCCGGCTCGTGCTGCACTCGCGCAACTTCGGGGCGTTCGCGGCGGTGCGCACCGGGATGGAGCGTGCGACCGGCCGCTTCATCGGCGTCATGGCAGCCGACCTCCAGGAGCCGCCCGAGCTCATGCGCGACTTCTTCGCCAAGCTCGCGGCCGACGAGCACGACATCGTCGTCGGCGTCCGGCGCAGCCGCGAGGACCCGGCGCTCACGTCGCTGAACTCACGGATCTTCTGGGCGCTGTACCGCCGCATGGTCCAGCCCGAGACGCCTGTCGGCGGCGTCGATGTCTTCGCCTGCACCGCCGAGTTCCGCGACCACCTCACCGACCTCGAAGAGTCCAACTCGTCGCTCATCGGGCTGGCTCTGTGGCTGGGCTTCCGCCGCGGCGAGGTCGAGTACGACCGCGCCGAGCGCGAGCACGGCACGAGCGGCTGGACGCTGCGCAAGCGGCTCAAGTACCTCTCCGACAGCGTCTTCTCGTTCACCGACCTACCCATCCGCCTGCTCCTGGGCGCTGGGCTGGCGGGCATCGTCGCGTCGTTGCTGCTCGCCGCGGTGGTGGCGGTCGCCCGTGCGAGCGGCGCGATCGACGTGCCCGGGTACGCCGCCACGATCATGGTCATCGCCTTCTTCGCCGCCCTGAACCTCGCCGGGCTCGGGATCATCGGCGCCTACGTCTGGCGCGGGTTCGAGAACACGAAGGGCCGGCCAGGCGCCGTCGTGATGGCCGAGCGCGACTACGTTCCGGAGCAGACGCGCTGATGGCGGTCGACGAGCGCGCGGTCGTCGCCGCGGCCGACGTGGCGCCCGACGCCGAGGTCGGCCCGCTCGCAGTCGTCGAGGACGGCGTCCGCCTCGGTCCCGGCGTCCGGGTGGGCGCTCAGGCCTTCCTCGGCGCGGGCGCGACGGTCCACAGCGGCGCGACGATCGGGGCCGGCGCGACTGTCGCGGCCGGGGTCGAGGTGGCCCACGACGCCGTTATCGGTGAGGGCGCCGTCGTCACGCGCACCGTGCCGCGCAACGCGATCGTCGCGGGCAACCCGGCGCAGATCACCGGGTACGTCGGGATCGCGGACCCAGCGCCGCTCGAGCCCGTGCGCCACGTCGCCGACGAGGCGCAGGGCGGCCGCGCGGTCGTCGAGACCGCCGTGCGCGGCGTGCAGCTGCACCGCATGCCCGTGGTCCGCGACCTGCGGGGCTCACTCGTGGCGGCCGAGCTGTCGGACCGCCTGCCGTTCCTGCCGCGCCGTTACTTCCTGGTCTTCGACGTGCCCAGCGCCGAGGTGCGCGGCGAACACGCCCACCGCGAATGCCACCAGTTCCTGCTGTGCGTGGCCGGCGAGGTCCACGTCATCGCCGACGACGGCCAGCACCGCCAGGAGGTCGTCCTGGACGACCTGAGCATGGGTCTCTACCTCCCGCCGATGGTCTGGGGCGTCCAGTACCACTACTCCCCGGGCGCGGTCTTGCTCGTGCTCGCCTCGCACGAGTACGACCCGGCCGACTACATCCGCGACTACGGCGAGTACCTCGAGGAGGTCGGCCGCGCGTGACGGTCCTGGCCAACGACTTCAAGGCTCAGTGGGAGGAGCTGCGCGAGGACGTGCTGGCCGCCGTCGATCGCGTCGGGCGCAGCGGCTGGCTCGTGCTCGGCGACGAGGTTCGGGCGTTCGAGACCGCCCTCGCGCAGTGGTGGGGCCTCCCGCACGCCGTCGGCGTCGCGAGCGGGCTCGACGCCATCGAGATCGGCCTGCGCTGCGCGGGCATCGGCGAGGGCGACCGCGTTCTCACCACGCCCCTGACGGCGTTCGCCACGACGCTCGCCGTCCTGCGCGCCGGCGCCGAGCCGGTGTGGGTCGATGTCGACGCCACAGGCGCCCTGGACCTCGACCTGGCCGACCAGGCGATGGTCGACGACGAGGGGATCCGCGCCGTCGTCCCGGTCCACCTCTTCGGCCACCCGATGGACCCGCAACGGCTGACGGAGCTGGCCCAGCGCCACGGCGTCACGGTCCTCGAAGACTGCGCGCAGAGCGCGGGTGCCACGCGCGCCGGCCGGCCCACGGGCGCGGCCGGCGGGCTGGCGGCGACGAGCCTCTACCCGACGAAGAACCTCGGCGCCTTGGGCGACGGCGGCGTCCTGCTATGCGCCTCTGAGGAGCACGCGGTCCGCGCGCGGACCCTGCGCGACTACGGCCAGGACCGCCGTTACCACCACGCCGAGCTCGGCCTCAACAGCCGGCTCGACGAGCTCCATGCCGCGATGCTGCGCAGCGCGATGCTGCCGCGGCTGGACCGCTGGCTGGCGCGCCGTGCCGAGGTCGCCGATCACTACGCCCGCGAGCTGACCGGCATGGGGCTCGAGCCCGTCCGCCCGACCGGCGGGAGCTCGGCCAACCACCTCTTCCCGGTGCTCGTGGCCGACGGCCCGGACCCCGAGGCGCTAGCGGGCGAGCTGCGCGAGCTCGGCGTGGTCGTGGGCCGCCATTACCCGTTCCTTTGCCCCGACCAGCCCGCGGCGCAGGGCCGTGGGCGGACCGTCGGCGAGCTCGCGAACGCGCGGCGCTTCGCGGACCGCGAGCTCTCGTTGCCGCTGCACCCGCAGCTGTCCGACGCCGACGTCGATACGGTCGTGCGCGCCTGCCGGCAGGTCGCCGGTTGACGGGTCTCCTACGGCCCGGACGGTGGGCAGAGCCCGCCGCGCTCGTCGTCGTCCTGACGGCTTGCCTGCTCATCGCGCTGCTCTCGGCAGACCAGGCGTTCCACTACGACGCCGGCGTCTACTGGGGCCTGGCCGACGTCTTCGACAAGGGCGGCCGCGAGCCGTTCTCGCTGCTGAACTTCGAGCACCCGCTGCGCGGGTACTCGTTCGCCCTCGTGCTGCGCGAGGTGCGCGACGTCGGGCGCGACCTCGGCCTCCTGGACTACCAGTCCGTGCGGATCATGATGGCGCTGGTCATCGCACTCATCGGCGCCGTACTGGCTCCGCGATTCGCCCAGACGGTGTGGCCGTCGGTGCGCTTCGGCGTGCTGCATCGCCTGGCCTTCGCCGCCACGCTGCTGGCGTTCTGGCACGGCTACCTGCTGTGGCCGCTGACCGACTTCCCCGCGCTCGCCGCCGGGCTGCTGGCGCTCATCGCCGCCGCGCACTGGCGCTCGCCGGCCTGGCTTGCGGTGGCCGGCGCCGCGGCGGCGTTCGCGGTCAACCTGCGGCCCGCGTACTCGGTCCTGGTACCGGCGATCCTGCTGATCGTCCTGTGGGAGTGGGGGAAGCTGCACCGCGCCGGCCAGCGGCCCACCCGCCGTGACGGCGCGGCCTTCGTCGTCCTGCTCGTCGCGATGGGGCTCGTGTCGCTGCCCCAGTCGCTGGCCACGCACCGGCACTTCGGCTCCTACAACCCCGTGCCCGGCACGACCGCGGACCTCGGGTCCTTCCAGCTCACCGTCGGCCTGCAAGTCCAGCGCTACGAGACCTACGTCGGGCGCGACCGGACGATCCCGCAGATGATCTACGCCGACCCGAACACCGAGGACCTGCGCAAGGAGGAGCTCGGTCCAGACCAGCAGGTCAAGGGCTCCGGCGAGTACGTACGGATCGCCCTCGAGCACCCGCTGACGGTCGCGGGCGTCGTGTGGCGCCGGTTCGTCAACGGGATGGACCAGCGCTACAGCACCCCGTACATCAACAAGCTCGACGACGGCGACCGGCGGCCGTGGCGCCTCGTCGGCTTCTCCCTGCTGTTCGCCGCGCTTGTGCGGCTCCTGTGGCCCGCGGCGCGGCGCAGCCTCGGGCCAGCGCGTTGGCGCTACGCTCTGGGCCTCCTTGCCGCGTGCGTGACGTCGCTGCCCTCCGCCATGGAGACGCGGTTCCTGCTGCCGGTCTACACGCTGGCCTGGCTGCTGGTCTTCGCCCCGGGCTGGCCCAAGCCCTGGGCCGCCGCGCCGGGCGCCACGCCTGTGCAGCGGGCGCGCGCACCCGTCGCGATCGTGGCCGGCCTGGCGGTCTTCATGCTCATCGTCTGGTCGGTCGTCCAGGCGACGACGGACAACTTCCAGGTCCCGCCGAAGGCCGCAGCGTCTGCGGCGCCCTAGCGTAAGTCCCAAACAGGTTGTTCGCTCGGTTGATGGGTGTCTGTCGGCCGATGGCTTTGTGTGGGCGGCGATGGTTGTAGTGTCAGAGCCAGCCGTCAAGGGCGGCGGTGCGTTCGGCGCTGGAGGCGTAGGTCGCGCCGCTGTAGGCCCAGCCGCCCAGCATGGTGCGGATGAAGCGTTCGGCTTTGCCGTTGGTCTGGGGGCGGTAGGGGCGGGTGCGCAGATGGCGCAGGCCCAGCGCGCGGCAGGCGATGGCGTGGATGCGTGAGACGTAGGGGGAGCCGTTGTCGGTCATGACGCGCTGGACCTCGATGCCGTGGCGGGCAAAGAACGCGATCGCGCGCGTGAGAAAGGCGATGGCGGTGGTGGCCTTCTCGTCGGCCAAGACCTCGGCGTAGGCCAGGCGGGTGGCGTCGTCGATGGAGATGTGCACGGCCTCCCAGCCTTTGGTGCGGCGCCGGACGCCGTCGAGATCGGTGACGGTCTGGCGGCCGTTGCGGCCGTTGGCGCCGGTAATCCGCTTTCCGGCGCCGCCCCTGGATGCGTCCGAGCTTCTTGACGTCGATGTGGACCAGCTCGCCCGGTCGGGCGCGCTCATAGCGCTGGGCGGGCTCGAGCCCGAGCCGGCCGAGCTTGCCCATCCCCAGGCGCTTGAGCACCGCCGAGACCGTCGAAAGCGGCCGGCCCAACAGCTCGGCCAGCTCCGGCCCGGTAAAGCGCAGCTGGCGCAGCGCTGCGATCAGCTGCTCGGTTTGCGCGTCGGTGCGGTTGGCCACCCGCTTGGGCGCCGAGGACCGATCTCGCAGGCCAGACAGGCTTTCGGTCTCAAATCTCCTGACCCACTTCACACAGGTCTTGGCCGTGGTCTCAAGACAGCCCGGCCGCCTGCTTGATCGACACGCCGTCCTCAACCACGAGCCTGACCATCCGCTCGCGCTGCTTGAGTGACAGAGCCGCGTTAGCGTGGTGCTTCATCCGGTGTCCTCCTGGAGTGCTGGGGCCTCGAGAACCCTCAGCCTTCAGGGAAGCCCGGATGAACAACGTCCCTAGGAACTACACCTAGGCCGACCCGCGCAGTCGCGCACGAGATCGCCCACCGCCCTGGGCCAAACGCGCGACGCGCGGAGGCGCTCGGCCTTCTGGCGGCCGCGGACCCGCAGGCGGGTCCAGACCTCCGGCGCCTCGCGGACCGCGGCGAGTATGTCTCCCAGCTCAACCGGGTCGCCGGCCTCGAGGAGGTCGAGGCCGGGCTCAAGGCCAAAGGTCGGCCCGAGCGGGTCGCAGACCACGAGGTGCCCGGCCGCGAGATGAATGAGGAGCATCGGGTCCGAAGCGTGGAAGGCCTCACCGCGGACGCTCACCGCGACGTCGAGGCTACCGAAGACCTCCGCGAGGCGCTCCCCCTCCAGGCCGTGGGCGACGTGCAGCAGATCGAAGCGGTGTTTGGCGTCGGTGAGCCACACCTCGCGGAACTCGGTCGACGCACCCACGAAGCCCACGCGCGGCGGGCGGCTGGGCTGCCGGCGGGCGGTGTCGAAGAGCCCGTCAGCGACCGGCGGCGGTGCCGCGCGGTGGACCGCGAGACCCAGCTGCTCGAGCACCGCCGCGCCCTGCGCGTCGCCGACCACGAGGCAGTCGTAGGCGGAGGGGTCAAGCTGCGCGACGGTCGTTCGTGTGGCGAGCTCCGCCGCGGGCGGGGCCGCCGGGTGGTCTCGGGGCAGCGGCTCTGTGGACCACGCTAGGCACGGGACGTCGCGCCCGGCGAGCACTGCGGCCGGTGGGAGCTGCAGTCCGAACAGCGCCACGACCGCGTCGGGCTGCGCAGCGTCGAGCTGGCGCGCCACCCCACGGTCCGAGGTGCCGGCTGTGTCGAGCACGACCGGCTCGAGGACGCCCGGCACGGCGGGCGGGAGATGACCGAAGAGCTCCCGGCCTCGGCCGACGAAGGCGACGCGCAGGGCGCTCACGCGTCGCGGCCGCCGCGGGCGCGCACGTCGCGGTGCAGGTCGCCGAGCAGCCTGGACCACACGCGCGAGGCGCGGAACTGCTCGGCCTTGCGCCGGCCACGCACGCGGACGTCGTGCCAGGTCTCGGGGAAGCGGGTTAGCACGAAGAGCGCGTGCTGCAGGCTCTTGGCGTCGTGAACCTCGAGGAAGTCGACGCCAGGCTCCAGGCCGTGTGTGGGCGACAGCGGCTCGCTCAGCACGAGGTGGCCCGCGGCCAAGTGCAGGCAGACGCGATTCTCGAAGCTCGGGTACGGCTCGTTGTGGAGGTTGATGCCGACGTCCCGCGCGCCCATGACGTCGTGCAACTCCCCGGCGCCGACGCCGAAGGCGAAGTGCAGGACGTCGTGCAGGTGCTTGCTGTCGGCCAGCAGCCGTTCGCGGTGGGGGGTCGAGCGCCCAACGAAGAGCGGCCGCGGCGCGGAGAAGGGTGCGGGCCCGACGTCGCGGTAGAAGCGGTCGGCGACCGGCAGCGGCAGGCTGCGCCACACGGGCAGCACGGAGCCGGCCGACGTGGCGATGTGCGGGTCGAACGCCACGACGCGGTCGAATTGCCGGGCGTCGACGGTGCTGAGCTCCTCGAGGCGGCGCTCGAGGTCGTGGTGGGCGACGCCGTTGCTGCCGGCCTGCCCGGGCGCCGCCCGGCGCGGCAGCGGCTCGGTCAGGAACCCGAGCGTCAGCACGGGAAGCCCGTCGAACGTGCCCGACGGGATGATCTCCGGCCGGAAGACGACCACGACCTGCGGGTCGTAGGCCTCCAGGCGCTCGCGCAGGCGCCCCGCGTCGGCCCCCGCGCGAAACTCGAAGAAGCGCGTCGTGAGGGTTGGGACGACCCCGTCGGCCAGTGCACAGGCCTCGAAGAACGTGGACTGCCCGACGAAGGCCACCCGCATGGAGGCGGGGTACGCTACCCGCCGATGGTGAGTGACGAGGCCGAGCCCGCGCTGGCGGCCGAGCGACAGGCCCTGGAGATGGCGATCGAGCCGGTGGCGGCGGCATGCAGGGGCCGGGTGGACGTGACGCCCGACGACGCCGACGCCCTGGCCGAGCTGCGCGCACGCGCCGGCGAGCGGGCTCTCGTGGCCTGTCTCGGTGTCCTCGGCGTCGCCCCGCGGTTCGCCGAGCTGGTGGAGGAGCTGCAGACGCTCGTGCGCGAGCGCGAGGCCACAGTCGTCCTGGAGGTCCCCAACGACGAGCTCGCCGACGCCGGCGTGACCCCTTGGACCATCGGCGGCCTGCACGAGCTGCGGAGCGCGCTGGGCGACGGCGTCACGGTGGCCGAGGTCCACGAGGTGCGCGGCGCGGCCGTGGTGCCCAAGGGCGACGCGCTCCCGGACGCGGTCGAGCTGCAGGACGCCGAGGCGCACCCTGCTGGCTGGCTCGTCGCCTTCGGCCCAGCGGCTGAGCGGTTGGCGACCTCGGCCGTCGCGGCGCCGGTCGCGTCCACCTCCCAGCGCGCCTGGGAGCGCAGCCGCACCGCGGAGCTGCGCTGGCACGCCGCCCAGGGCGACGTGAGCCGGTTCGTGCGCGAGCGCGACCAACTCGCCGTCGAGGTGCGCAGCCAGAGCGCCCAGCTCGCCCAGATCCGGCGCTACGTCAACGATCTCGAGGGCCGTCTCGGCCTGCCCCCCACCGCGTGAAGGTCGCCTTCGTCGTCAACGACCTCGCGCTCTCGGGGGGGATCGGGGTTGTGGTCCAGCACGCGCGCCAGCTCGCAGCGCGCCACGGCATGGACGTCACGCTCGTCCTCGCCCGGGCCACCGAGGAGCCCACGTGGGCCTACGAGGACCTCGACCATCTGCACGTCGCGACAGTCGCCGAGGCCCGTGCGGTCGAGTTCGACGTCGCCGTCTCCACGTGGTGGGAGACCGCGCACGCGACGTTCGCCCTGCGCGCCCACCGCTACGCGTCGTTCGTGCAGTCCCTGGAGGACCGCTTCTACCGCCCGGGCCAGCCCGAGCGCGTGGGTGCGTCGATCCTGCTCGACCTCCCTGTCGCCTTCATTACCGAGGCGACGTGGATCAAGGAGACGCTTGAGCAGCTGCGCCCCGACGCCCGCGTCTTCCTGGTGCGCAACGGCATCGACAAGGACGTCTTTGTCCCGCTCGTCGAGCTCGAGCCCCGGACCGAGGGTCCTCTGCGCATCCTCGTAGAGGGCTACGCCGGGTCCTGGTTCAAAGGGGTCAACGAGGCTATCGCCGCCGTGCGCGACATGCGCGAGCCCCACGAGCTCACCGTCGTCGCCCCCGACCGGGCGGGCCTGGACGCGACGGGCGCGACGCGGGTGCTCGGCGCCGTCACCCAGCGCGAGATGGCCGAGCTCTACGGCGAGCACGACGTGCTGCTCAAGCTCTCGCGCGTCGAGGGCATGTACGGCCCGCCGCTCGAGGGATTCCACCGCGGCGCGACCGTCGTGACGACCGAGGTGACGGGGCACGACGAGTACGTCGTCCACGGCCGCAACGGCCTCGTCGTCGATTGGGACGACCTGCGCGGCACCGCGCGCCAGCTCGACCTGCTCGCCCGCGACCGCCAGCTCCTGCACAAGCTGCGCGCCGGGGCGCTCGAGACCGCGAAGGCCTGGCCGTCGTGGGACCAGCAGGGCGAGTTCATGGCGATGGCGCTGCGCCAGATCCGCCAGAACCCGCCGCCCGAGCCCTATGCCCACGTCGCACGACTGCTCGGCGATGTCCGGGCCGGGATCGAGCTGCACCGCGCCGACCTCAACCGCCTGGCACAGGCCCAGCGCGACATCGCCAAGCTCAACCGCATCCGCGAGCTGCCGGGCCTCCGCCACGTCCGGGCCGCCAAGCGCCGCCGCAGCGTGCAGCTGGGCATCTCGGCGACGAAGAAGCTCCTCGGCCGGGGCGGCTGAGGTGAGCGTCGTGCGCCGGCTCACCGGCCGCGGCGGGGGCGCGCCCGGCCCGCTGGCGCCGCTGCGCCCGCAGGGGCTGCTCGACGTGCTGCGCGACGGGCCCGCGCCGCTGCGCACCGGCGGCAAGCCCACCGACCCCGGCGCGCTGCGCGTGGCGGTCGTCGTCCCGCAGTTCCGCCGCGGCAGCGGCGGGCACTCCACGATCGCCAACCTGGTCCGCGGCCTGGAGGCACGCGGCCACCGGGTCTCGCTGTGGGTCCAGGACGACGAGGGCCGCCTCGAGGGCCACGACGCGGGCGAGCTGTTCCGGCGCTTCTTCGGCGACGTCGCCGGTCCGGTGCACGCGACGTTCGACGCCTGGGAGGACTGCGACGTCGCGGTCGCCACGGGCTGGCAGACGGTGCCGCGGGTGCTCGCCCTGGGCGGCGCGCGGGCCCGCGCCTACCTCGTGCAGGACCACGAGCCCGAGTTCTACGCGACCTCCGCGGAGCGGATCTGGGCCGCATGGACCTACGGGCAGGGGCTGCACGCGATCTGCGCCTCGCCCTGGCTGGCCGACGTCGTGCGCACGACCTACGGCGCGCCCGCGTCGGCCTTCGACCTCGGCGTCGACCACGACCGCTACAAGCCGCTGCCGGTCGGCCGCGCCGACGAGACCGTGCTGGTCTACGCCCGCGCCGTCACGGCACGCCGCGCCGTGCCCCTCGCGCTGCTGGCGATGGAGGAGCTGGTGCGCCGCCGCCCCGGCGTCGAGGTCGCACTGTTCGGCGAGAGTCGCGAGATCGCGACGGCCTTCCCCCATCGCGCGCTCGGCGTCCTGGAGCCCGACGCCCTGGCGGGCGCCTACAACGGCGCCACCGTCGGCCTCTGCCTCTCGCTCACCAACCCGTCGCTCGTGCCGACCGAGATGCTCGCCTGCGGGCTGCCGGTGGTCGACGTGCGCTCGCCGTCGATGCTCGCGTGCTTCGGCGAGGACGGGCCCGTCGCGCTGGCCGACCCCGATCCGCTCGCGCTGGCCGCCACGGTCGAGCGCCTGCTCGACGACCTCGTCGAGCGCGCCGAGCGCACCCGCGCGGGCCTGGAGCTCGTCGCCCCGCGGACGTGGTCGGCGGCCGCCGAGCAGGTCGAAGCCGGCCTGCTGGCCGCGCTGGCCTAGGGCCGGACCGACCCCGCGCCGCGCAGCCGCTCGGCCACGTCGTAGTCGTAGACGTAGACGTTGAGCTGGCCGAAGCCGGTGACCGCCGCGGGCTTGCCGAAGATCCGCTGCGACGGCTCGGCGACCCCGGGCGCAGGGCCCTTCGTGTCGACGACGATGAAGGTCCGCACCCCCGGCTTGGGCACGTACCACGAGGAGATGCGGTGCAGGTGGTACGGGCAGAGGTCGGCGTTCCCCGCGCAGTGGTAGACGGGGTAGACCTTGGCCGCCGTCCGCGTCTGCCACGTCGTCGTGAGGGCGGACCAGTAGGGGCCGTAGCCGTGGTCCAGGCCCTGCTCGCGCACGAAGCGCGCGAGCGCGCCGGTGTCGCCGCCGCTCACGAAGTTCGAGGTGTTGGCGGTGGACTCGCCGCGCACGAGCTCGACGACCGACACGGCGGCGACGAGGGAGACGAGCACGCCGGTCAGGAGGCGGTCGCGGTCGTCACGCGCGGCCAGGACGACGAGCACGCAGAGCGCCGCCCACCCGGCCAGGACGTAGCGGGCGCTGAACTCGTCGACCGGCACCGAGGTCAGGACGAAGGCCGCCGCGACGAGCGTCCCGCCGACCGCCCAGAACGCGGCGTAGGCCCGCCACAGCAGGGGACGAGCGGTGAGCGCGGCGACCCCGCCCCGCCGCGTGCCGCGCACCGCGCGCCAGACGAGCACCGCCATCGCCACCGCGCACACCGCCGCGAGCGCCGACCACAGGTCGAGCTCCTCGCCGAACGGGTCGCCGTTGCCCCACGCCGCGACGATCGTGCCGAGCAGCCGCAGGTTGCGCCACAGCTCGTCGGACTCGGCGAAGGCGATCGTGAAGCCCGTGCTGCGCACGCCGCTGTCCTCGGCGACCGCGTGCAGCGCGAGGCCGCCGGCCAGCGCGAGCGCCGCGGCCGCCACGAGCGCGAGGCCGACCCGCCGCGGCAGGCCCTCGCGCTCGGCCAGGAGCGCGACGACGACCATGGGCACGAGCGCCGCCAGGACCACCAGGACGTCGGAGGCCACCCCCGGTCCCGTGAGCGCCCCGACGACGATCGCCCACAGCGCGAGCCGTCCGGGGCCCCACCCGGCGCCGCGCTCGACCAGCAGGACGACCGCCGCCGCGGCGAGGGCTGCGTGCGCGAGCACCAGGCCGTGGGCGTTGAGCTCGCCGAGCTGGGCGATCAGCAGCGGGCTCATCGCGCCGAGCAGCACCGCGCTGCACAGCGCCGCCCACCGTCCGGCCACCCGCCACGTCGCCCAGGCCACGGCCGCGACCGCCAGCCCCATGACGGCGAACGGCAGCAGCCCCCAGATCGCCCGGTGCCCGGGCAGGCCGCCGGTGAGCTGCAGCGACCACAGCGCCTCGTACCAGGCGTAGTTGCCCAGGAGCACCTCGCGCCCGGGGCCGGCCTCGTCAAGCAGCTCGGCGATGACGAACGGCGCCGCGTTGTCGGCGTTCAGCGCGAGCGTCTTGACCAGGTCCCGGCCCTGGACCACCAGCGCCAGGAGGAAGGCGACGCCGGGCACCGCCGGCAGCCACCAGGGGACGCGCTCGAGCCGCCGCAGCACGGCGGGGCACGGTAGCGCGGCGGCGGGCGGCTAGTCGGCCAGCGCGTCTGCGGTCCGGCGGCGGCGCACGCGCCGGTGGCGCCAGACGACGAACGCGGCCATCGCCACGACGAACGAACCGACGAGCAGCAGGTCGAAGTCCTCGACCGCGTGGCTGACGTCGCGCCACTGCTCGCCGAGCGCCCAGCCGCCGCCGATGAGCGCCGCGTTCCACAGCAGCGAGCCGGCCGTCGTCAGGCCGACGAAGCGCGCGAGCGGCATCTCGCTGAGGCCTGCGGGCACCGACACGACCGAGCGCACGCCCGGGATGAGCCGGCCGAAGAAGACGATCGGCGAGCCGTGGCGGTCGAACCAGTCGTCGGCGCGGTCCAGGCGCTGGTGGTCCAGGCGCAGGACCCGGCCCCAGCGCAGGAGGATGGCCCGCCCGCCGAAGCGCGCGATGCCGTAGAGCACGAGGGCGCCCACGACCGACCCCACCGTCGCCGTCAGGACGGCCGGCAGGTAGCTCATGTCCCCCGCGGCCACCTGCGCCCCGGCGAGCGGCAGGATGACCTCCGAGGGGATCGGCGGGAACAGGTTCTCGACCAGGATCAGGAAGGCGAGCACGGCGTAGCCGCCGCCCCCCGTGAGCAGGTCCTCGGCCCAGGCGGTCACCGCCCCCATGATGGCTGAGTCGGCTAAGGACCATGTCAACGGGCCGCACGCCGAGGCGAGGTGCACCGCGGCTACGATCCCTGCGCCCGATGCTCCGTCGCGCCATCCCCAGCGCCACGGCGGCTCGCTCGGTCCCGCTCCCGCTCGCGCTGCTCCTCGCCACCGCGCTCGTGCTGGGGCTCGCCTGGTCGGTGGTCACCGCGCCGCTGCAGGCCTTCGACGAGAGCGAGCACGTCGCCTACGCCGTGCACCTCGCCGAGACCGGCGACCGGCCGGCCGTCGACGGCGGCCGCGGCACCTACCCGGGCGCCGAGGCCATCGCGCTGGACCAGCTGGGCCTGCGGCGCATGCTGCAGAACCCGGGCGTCAAGCCGGCGTGGCGCGACCGCGACGCGCAGGCCTTCGACCGCGCGCAGGACGCACTGCCCGCCGACGCGGCGGAGGCGGGCGACGGCCCCAATCCGCTGGCCAAGAACCCGCCGCTGTACTACGCGCTCGAGGCGATCCCGTACCGCCTGACGCCCGGCGGCTTCCTCACCGACCTCCAGGCGATGCGCACCGTCTCGGTGCTGCTGCTCGTCCTCACGACGCTCGTCGCCTGGCTCGCCGCCGCCGAGCTCTTCACGCGCATGCTGCCGCGGGTCGTCGCCGCGGGCGCGGTGGCGCTGCACCCGATGGCCGGGCAGATCTCGGGCATCGTCAACGCCGACGCGCTGCTCATGCTCCTCAGCACGACCGCCCTGTGGCTGGCGATCCGGGCGTTCAAGCGCGGGCCCGAGCCACGGCGGATGGCGCTCTTCGGCCTCGCCGCGGGCGGCGCCCTGCTGACCCACGGCCGCGGCATCGCCCTGGTCCCGTTCGTCGTCGCGGCCGCCGCCGTCATCGCGTTGCGCCACCGCGACGACCTGCGGCGCGCGGCCATCGGCGCCGGCGCCGCGCTCGCGGGCCTGGCGCTCTGCGGCCTGGTGCTGAAGGTCATCGGCGGCGGGACCGGCGGCGCCTACGGCGGCGAGGCGAACTTCGACGTCGGTGGCGCGTCGGTCCGCGGCTTCCTGAGCTTCGTCTGGCAGTTCTACCTGCCGCCGCTGGAGACGATGGGCGCCCGCGTCGGGCCCGAGTACGGCTTCCGCCAGGTCTTCGTCGACACGGGGTTCGCGAGCTTCGGCTCCTACGAGGTCGTCCTGCCCGAGGCCGCTCGCGCCGCCGTCCAGGTGGGGCTCGTCGGCGCCTTCCTCGTCCTGCTGGCCCTCGGCGTGCGCCACTGGGACCGGCTGAAGGCCCACGCGCTGCAGGTCGTCCTCGTCGGCCTCTTCGCGGGCGCGATCGTCGGCTTCCTGCACCTCGCCTCCTACCGCGCGATCCTCGGCGGCGGCGACCCGCTCATCACCGGCCGGTACCTGCTGCCGGCCATCGGCGCCTTCGCCCTTGCGCTCGCGACGATCGCCGACCGCCTCCCGCGCCGCGCCGGCGCGCTCGCCGCCGCCGTGGTGCTCGTCGGCCTGCTCACGCTCTCGACCATGGGGATCGGGGAGACCCTGCTGCGCTCCTATGCGTGACGCGCTGCGCCGTCTGCCTCCGCTCGCCGCGACGGCCACCGCCGTCCTGGCCGCCCTGGTCTTCCTGGGGATCGTCGCGCCGACCCTGCTGCAAGGCCGCTCGTTCGTGTCCAGCACGCCGACCAGCGAGCCGCGCACCGCCGTCGTCGACGTGCCGGTGCCGGCGGGCAGCGAGGTGTGCGCCGCGGGCTTCGGCCTGAGCCCCGATGCGGCGGTCGCGCAGATCGCCGGCCGGGCGGAGGGTCCGCTGCCGCCGGTCGCCCTCACGCTGAGCGCGCCGGGGTTCCGCGCGACCGGCAGCCTCGAGGCCGGCTGGGCGTCCGGCCCGCCCGTGCGGGTGCCGCTGTCGCGCTCGCCGGGGCGCGAGCTCGACGGCGCGCGGCTGTGCGTGCGCAACCGCGGCCGGGTGGCGTTCGACCTGCTCGGCGCCGACGAGCCGCGCGGCCTCGCTCCGGGGGTGACCGTCACGCGCGACGGCCGGCCGACCGGCACCGCGGCACAGCCCTGGATCGTCCTACGCGAGCGCGGCGACGGGTCGCTGCTCGGCAAGGCCGGCGAGGTCTCCCGGCGCATCGACGCGACGCGCCCCACGCCGCGGCTCCTGCTTCACCTCCTCCTGCTCGCGGTCGTCGTCGGCGCCCCGATCGCCCTCACCGTCGCGGTGCTGCGCGCCAGCCGGGCCGACGCCGCGGCGGACGCCGTCCGCCCTCGCCTGTGACCCAGCGCCTGCACCGCCTGCTCGCGCACCCCCGCGCGCCGCTGGTCGTCCTCGGCCTGCTCGTCCTCGCCACGACCGTGTGGACGGCGTGGTTCGGGCTGGACAACCACGACCGCCAGAACGACGAGTACCTCTCGGTCCTCGGCTCCCGCCAGATCGCGGCCGACCCCATCAAGGGCATCTTCGCCACGAGTTACGGCGACCGCGGACCCGAGCGTCTGACCGGGATCCTGCTGTGGATCGCGCAGGCCTGGCCGGGTCCGACGGCCGCCGACTTCCAGGCCGGCCGCGTGCTCATCGCACTGTGCGGCGCGCTCGTCGCCGTGCCGACCTACCTCCTGGCGCGGGGCGTGGGCCTCGGCCGGTGGCTGGCGGTCGCGACCGGCGCGGTCGCCGTCGTCACCCCGTGGGCGGTGTTCGGCGAGACGTTCCTCAACACCGTCCCAGGCCTGCTCATGTGCACGCTGCTGTTCCATGCGATGTGGCGCAGCACGGTGCGGCCGTCGATCGGAGCGGACGCATGGGTACTCGCCACCGCGCTCCTGGCCACGGCGGCGCGCGTGAGCTCGATCGCGTTCGTCCTCGCCCTCGCGCTCGCCATCCCGGTGACGGCGTGGCGCGACCGCCCGGCGGACGTCGACCGCCGTACCTGGCTGCGCCGGCTGCCGCTCGTCGTCGCCCGCCAGCACCCGCTGCTCGCGGGCGTGGGGCTGCTCGGCGCGCTGGCGCTGGCGGTGCGCGGTCAGGCGGGCGTCATCGGCGGCTACGGCTCGCAGATCACCGACCAGTCCATAGAGCTCGGCCGGCTTGGCGACCAGGCCTTCGAGGTGCTCGGGCGCCTCGCGCCGACCGTGGCGGTCATCATCGCGGTGTTCGGCGTCGTATGGCTCGCGCGCGAGGTCGTACATCCCCGCGGGCGCGAGACCGGCGCCTTCGCGGTCGTCGCTCTCGGCGTCTTCGTCGCGTACTCCTACGTCTTCTACACCGCGACGCTTGAGGACCGCTACGTCACGCCGCTGCTGCCGCTGCTAGTCGTCGCGGCGGCGCGGCCTCTCGCGACCGGCGAGGTGGGCTGGGTCGGCGCGGCGATCGGCGGGGCGGTCGTCGCCCGCGCCGTCGCGGTCGGCGGCCCGCAGACCAATGAGTTCCCGTACGCGGCGTTCATCGACGCCGGCTCCATCTTTCTCAAGCGCGTCGTCGAGGGCCGCGTCTCGAACGTCGTGGGCGGCGGGTCGCTAACCGTCCTGCTGCTCGCCCTGGCGGCGCTGGCCGTTGGCTTGGCGCTCCTCGTCGCCCGGCGACCCGCGCGGCGGGCGGTTGTCGCCGGGGTCGTCCTCGCGCTTGTCACCGTGCACGGCGCGGTGGCGGGGACCTACGCGATGAACCGCTACACCGACCTTGCGGGACGCCCCGGCACGAGCTTCGCCGCCCTGTCGTTCGCCGACGAGGAGGTCGGAGTCGACGGTCCCGTCGCGGTGTTCGGGTCGCCCGTTGGCGGCGGCGACGTCCGCCAGCGCCTGCTTGAGGTCAACTACTTCAACCGCTCGGCGCGCGCCACATTGCTGCTCGACGACGTCGAGCAACGCAACTTCTGCTGCGCGCCGAACCCCACCGGGAACACCGCAGTGGTCGCCGACGAGCGCACCGGCGCGGTGCGCGTCGTGCGTCAGGAGGGTGCGCCGCTGCCGCGCTGGTACGTCGCCCCGACGGGCTTCGCGCGCCTGGCGTTCGACGGCGTCTGGCGCGCGCAGTCCCCGAGCGCCGCGGCGCTTGTGGAGCGCGATCCGCGCCGCCCGCTGCAGCTCGCCTATGCGTTCCTGGACGGCACCTTCGAGGACGACGGCTGGTCGCGGGGCGCCGAGCCCATGCGCCTGCGCGCGTTCCCGGCGAGCGTCGGGGGCACGTCGCGCAGATGCGTTCAGATGATCGTGACGGCCCCGCCCCTCATCGACGACGCGCCGCCCACCACGCGATGGTCGGTCGGCGCGCGGAGCGGCGAGCGGCGAACGGGCGAGCTCCAGCCCGGCGAGCGGGCCGACGTCCGCGTCGCCCTGCCAGAGGGCGACGCGCCCGTCCTGGTCAGTGCCGGCGCCACGCCGTCGCGCGCTATCGGCGGCGAGCGCGAGGCCGCGCTGCGCCTCGATGACGTCCGCGTCGTCGGCTGCTAGGCGGCGGTCGGCTGCTCGTCCTTGTCGACCCGGCGCAGGCCCAGGATCGACAGCAGGAACGACGAGAAGAAGACCTGGACGCCGACGATCATGAGGGTCGCGGCCAGCACGGAGAGCTTCTCCTCCGACAGCGAGCCGAAGCCGTTGTCGATCCACTTGATGAGGATCACGGCGCCGATGACGACGCCGGCGAGGGTGATGGCGCCGCCGAGCGCCAGCCCGTGCTCGAGCTGGTAGTGGTCGCGCATGCGGTCGAACCACGTGTCACGCTCGCCCATGAAGTACTTGCCGTAGGCGTGGGCGGCCAGGCCCAGGGCGACGACCTGCGTGCCGACGATCATCGCCAGCGAGCCCGCGACCATCGTGTGCAGCTCCCACTGGCGGCCGAAGATCTCGATGTCCAGGACGCTGGTCAGCGAGATGATCACGCCCAGCAGCGCGATGACGGCGCCCGGCAGCACGAACAGGTGGTTCGGGCTGTGGACGAGCAGGAAGCGCAGGTGGCGCCAGCCGTCGCGGAACGTCGACAGCTTCGACTCGCCGCCGCGCGGGTGGTACTGGATCGGGAACTCCCGGATGTCCAGGTGCTCCTTGCCGGCGCGGATGACCATCTCGGAGGCGAACTCCATGCCGGTCGTGCGCAGGTCCAGGCGGGGAAGGACGTCGCGGCGCAGGGCGCGCATGCCGCAGTGCGCGTCGCGGATGCCCGTCTTGAAGAAGAGGTTGAGGATCCCGGAGAGGATCGGATTGCCGACGTACTGGTGCAGCCACGGCATGGCGCCCGGCTGGATGTTGTCCATCCGGTCGCCCATCACCAGCTCGGCGCCGTCGTCGAGCTCTTTGACGAAGTTCGGGATCTCGGCGAAGTCGTAGGTGAGGTCCGCGTCGCCCATGACGATGTACTTGCCGCGGGCGGCGGCGAAGCCGGCGAGGTAGGCGGAGCCGTAGCCGCGGCGCGGCTCGTGGATGACCCGGGCGCCGGCGGCGGCGGCCAGCTCGGCGCTGCGGTCCTCCGAGGCGTTGTCGGCGACGACGACCTCCCCGGGGATCCCCCGTTCCCGCAGGACGTCGAGGGCGCTTCTGACGCAGGCCTCGATGTTCTCCTCCTCGTTGAGGCAGGGGATCACGACGGAGACGACGAGGTCGTCGGTGGGCGCCTGCTGCGGCGCTGAGGTGGTGGTCTCGAGCGTGCTCATGGGAGTGCTGGGGAGGGACGTGGCAGCGCCTCTCGAGAGGCGTTTTCCCTAGCAGAACGCGAACGAACGGGGAAGGTCGCGTTGTTGCCCATCGTACCGAGACCGTCCCCACTACCAGTCGGGGAGCTGCGTCTCGAACTCGGCGAACGTCGGCGCGGTGCGATCGCGCTCGCTGAAGATCCACTCGGCCTCGGGCAGCTGCCAGTCGACGCCGATCGCCGGGTCGTCGAACTTGATCCCGCGCTCGACGTCGCCGGCGTAGTAAGCCGACTGCTTGTAGAGGACGTCGGCGACGTCGGAGGTCACGACGAAGCCGTGGGCGAACCCCACGGGCACGTAGAGCAGCCGCAGGTCCGTGTCGGAAAGCTCGAAAGCCTCCCACTCGCGGTAGGTCGGCGAGGAGCGGCGCAGGTCGACGAGGACGTCGACGATCGTCCCCCGGCCGCAGCGCACGAGTTTCGCGGCGCCAGCGCCGATCTGGAAGTGCAGGCCGCGGACGGTCCCGCGGGCGCTTCGCGAGTGGTTGTCCTGGACCCAGCGCTCCTCGATCCCGAACCGCGCCAGCTCGTTCTCGCGGAAGGTCTCCGCGAAGAACCCGCGCTCGTCGGCGAACACGGCCGGCCGGAGGAGCACGGGCCCGTCGAGCCGCGTCGGGATCCGCTCGAAGCGCGCCATGACGGCGCCCGACCCTAGCGACTGCTTGGATGGACCGGCATGCGGATCTGCCTGGTCTACGACTGCCTGTTCCCCTGGACCGTGGGGGGCCTCGAGCGCTGGATGCGCAACCTCGGCGAGGCGCTGGCGGCCGACGGGCACGACGTGACCTACCTCACGCGGGTGCAGTGGGCGCAGGACGAGCCCCCGGAGGTCCCGGGCGTGCGGGTGGTGGCGGTGTCGAAGGACGAGCCGCTCTACGGGCCCGACGGCAGCCGGACGATCGGCGAGCCGCTGCGCTTCGGCTGGGGCGTGCTCAAGCACCTGTGGCGCCACGGCCGCGACTACGACGTCGTCCACACCGCGTCGTTCCCGTACTTCTCGCTGCTGGCCGCCGGCGTGGCACGCCGCCGCGGCCGCTACCGGATCGTCGCGGAGTGGCACGAGGTGTGGTCGCCGTCGTACTGGGCGGAGTACCTCGGCGGCGTGAAGGGCCGCGTGGCGCGGGCGATCCAGGCGGCGTGCGCGCGGGTGCCCCAGCAGGCCTACTGCTTCAGCGCGCTGCACGCTCGACGGCTGCGCGAGGAGGGGCTGCGCGGGACGCCGACGGTCCTGCGCGGCGAGTGGGCGGGCTTGCTCGAGCGTCCGTCTCCCGCACCGGCGTCCGGGGAGGTCGTCTTCGCGGGGCGGCTCATCCCCGAGAAGCAGGCGCCGGCCGTCGTGCCGGCGGTGGTCGAGGCCGCGCGGCGGGTCGCCGGGCTGCGCGGCGTCATCTTCGGGGACGGGCCCCAGCGGGCGGAGGTCGACGCGGCGATCGCGCGTGCGGGGGCGACGGAGCTCGTGCGCGCACCGGGGTTCGTCGACGGCTCGGAGGTCGAGCACGCCCTGCGCCACGCCACGTGCATGCTGCTGCCCTCGACGCGCGAGGGCTACGGGATGGTCGTCGTGGAGGCGGCCGCGGCGGGAGTGCCGAGCGTCGTGGTCGCGGCGCCGGACAACGCGGCAGTCGAGCACGTGGAGGACGGCGTGAACGGCTTCGTCGCGCCCTCGGCCTCGCCGTCCGACCTCGCGGACGCGATCGTCAGGTGCCACGAGGGCGGCGAGGCGCTGCGCGAGTCGACCGCCGACTGGTTCGCCGCGCACGCCGAGGAGCTGTCGCTGCAGACGTCGCTCAGGACGGTCCTCGCGGGCTACGCCGCCGGGGCATGAGCCTCGTCGCGGCGATCGACGCGCGGGCGGCCGCGGAGGTCCCCGCCGGGCGCGGGCGCTACGTCCGCGAGCTGCTGCGCGCCCTCGCCGCCCTGCCCGAGGCGGCCGACGCGCGGTTCGTCCTGCTCGCGCGCGAGCGCTGGGAGGACCCGGCCCTGGACGCGCGGTTCTCGTGGTCGCTCATCGGCCTGCCGGATCCGGCGTGGCACGCGGTCGCGGCGGTCCGGGCGAGCCGCGCGGCCGACGTCGTCCTGTCGACCAACTCCTACCTCACCGCCTGGGGCACGTGGAAGCCGACGGCGATCTACGTCCACGACCTCATCTCGCTCGTCGAGCCGGGGTGGGCCCAGCCCCGCGCCGGCCGCATCGAGCGGGCGACGATCCGCCCCGCCCTGCGCCGCGCCGCCGCGCTGCCGTGCAACTCCCAGGCGACGCTCGACGACCTCGTGCGGCTGTTCCCCGCCGTGGCGTCCAAGGCGTCGGTGATCCCCCTCGCGGCAGACCCGCCGCGCGGCGCCGTCGGCCTCGAGCCGGGGGAGGTCGCGGCGCGCCACGGCCTGCGCGAGCGCCAGTTCGTCCTGGCCGCCGGGACGCTCGAGCCGCGCAAGAACCTCGAGCGCCTCATCGCCGCCTGGGCCGCGCTGCCCGACGACGTCCGTGCCGGGAAGGCGCTGGCGCTCGTCGGCCCCACCGGCTGGGACGCCGGCCCGATCCTCGACGCCGCCCGCGCCAACCCCGACGAGGTCAAGCTCCTGGGCTTCGTCTCCGACGACGAGCTGCGCGCCCTCTACGCCGGCTGCGCCGCGTTCGCCTACCCGTCGCTCTACGAGGGCTTCGGCCTCCCGGTCCTCGAGGCGATGGCCGCCGGGGCCCCGGTCCTCACGTCCTCGATCTCGTCCCTGCCCGAGGTCGCCCAGGACGCCGCCCTGCTCGTCGAGCCCCACCACGTCCTCGCGATCACCGAGGCGCTGCGCCGCCTGCTCACCGAGCCCCGCCTCGCCGACCGCCTGCGCGACCTCGGCCCCCAGCGCGCGGCGGCCTACTCCTGGGAGCGCACGGCGCGGGAGCACCTCACGCTCCTGCGCGCCCTCGCCCGGGGATGAAAAGTGCCAGGCACTTTTCACCGCGCGCCCCCGCCCAGGGACGAAAGGTGCCTGGCACCTTTCACCGCTCGCCGCCGTAGGGCTGCCCGCAGGCGAGGCGGCCGAGGTCGCGGGAGGTGCGGGCCCGCGGGTCCCAGGCCTCCAGCCGGCCGGCCGTGTCGCTCACCAGCAGCGTCCCCGCGGCGTCCCAGCCCTGGACGAACGCCCCGCGCCGCGTCCGCACGACCGCGCCCCGCAGCCCGTCGCGGACGGTGATCTGCCGCCCCTGCGCCGTCGCGACCAGCCCCGCAGGCCCGAAGCGCAGGGCGTCGATGCGCGGCAGGCGCACCGTCGGGCCCTTCGGCGAGACGGCGAGCACCGCGGTGGCGCCCGGCCGCCGCACGGCCACGTGCAAGACCCCGCGCGCATCGAAGTCCGTCGCCACCAGGACGCCGGCGATCCGTGCCACGCGCCGGGCCGCCTCCGGACGGTCCAGGCGCTTGACCCAGACGTCCTGCACGAACCGTCCTCGTCGCTCGCTCAGGGCCGTCCACGCCACGCGCCGGCCGTCCATCGAGAGCCGCGGGCTGCCCGCCGCGTGGCTGGCCAGCAGGCGCGACGGCTGCGGCACGACCCGCACGATGCGCGTCTGCCCGTTGGTCCCCAGCGTCGCCACGACCGCCTGCCCGACTCGCGCCGCGATCCCGTTGAGCTGCGCGCCGTTCGTCAGCCGCTCGAGCCGTCCGTCGGCGTGCAGCGCGTGCAGGTCCGTCGCGCCCGGTCGCGGTCCGCACGCGACGTACCAGGGGCCCGCGTCGGCCGCCTGCGCGGCGACGGCGGTGGCGATCGAGAGAGCAGCGACGGCGAGCACCGACCGACCTTATCCGTGCCGCCTGACCATCCAGTGACGGGGTGCCAGGCACCCGCCGCCTCACCGCACGCGGTCGTAGGCCGCCGCGAGGCGGTCCGCGGCCGCCTCGAGCGACCACCCGCCGAGCCGCTCTGCCGCGAGGTCGGCGTCCGCCACCGGGACACCCGCCGCGAGGAGGTCGGCCAGCGCGGGCCAGTCGCCCGGAGCCACCACGGAGGCGACCCCGTCGACGACCTCCGGGATCGCGCCCGACGCGGTCGTGACGATCGGCGTGCCGGCGGCGAGCGCCTCGGCGAAGACCATCCCGAACTGCTCCTCCCAGAAGACGTGCGGGACGTCGAGGGGGTGCAGGCCGCCGCCGGCGGAGGGCAGGGACATGAGGCACATGGCGCGGGCGCGACCGAGGACGGACGGCATCTCGTCGTAGGGGACCGCCCCGATCCGCACGCGGTCGCCGATGCCGAGCTCGTCGGCGTGGCGGCGCAGGCGCTCCTCCTCGGGCCCCGACCCGACGATCCGCAGGTGCGGCACCGAGGCACCGCGACGGCGCAGGAGGGCCAGCGCGCGCAGGACGTCCTGGTGGCCCTTCTCCCACACGAGCCGCCCCGGCGAGACGATCAGGTCCTCCCGCTCGCCGGCCGGCACCGCCGCCGCGGCGAACCGCCCGACGTCGATCCCCGGCGCGCTCACCGACACCTTCTCCGCCGGGACGCCCTCGAGCAGCAGCGCGTCCGCGGCGCGCTGCGTCGCGGCGAGGAAGAGGTCGGTGCCCTCGAGCACCTCGCGCCGGCGGCGCCGAGCGGGCGCCGTCCGGTAGGCGTCGAGCAGCGGCAGCGTCTCCCAGGCGGTCTGGACGACCCGCACGTCAGCGCCCCGCAGACGGGCCCGCGCGACGTCCGCGGCGAACCAGTAGCCCAGCTCCTCGGCGTGGACGACGTCGACGCCCTCGAGCAGCGCGCTGAGCCCGCGGTAGCGATCGCCGAGCAGCCCGCGCAGGGGCCTGCCGAGCGGCGCCGGCACCGCGTCGAGCACCGTGCGCACCTCGACGGACTCCAGCCCGAGAGACGACACGTCCCACCCGTTGGCCCGCGACCGCGCGAGCCGCACGGAGAACCGCGCGGGCAGCGCCTCCCACGGGCGCAGCTCCCACGCCGTCGCCTGGTGGCCGCGGGCGAGGAGGACCGTCGTCGTCACCGCGACAACGCTACGTCAGCGCCGGCGCAGCGCATCGAGCGCCTCGGCGGGGACGACGCGCCCCCACAGGACGAGCACGCCGTAGAGCGCCCCACCGACGACCGCCCCCACCGGCTCGGGCAGCGGGACCCCGAGCCCGACGCCGAGCGCGATCGCCGCCGCCGGCAGGACGCCGGCCGTCCGGGGCCGCAGGTGCAGGTGGAAGCCCCGCCGCCGCAGCGCCAGCGCGAGCAGCCCGGCCAGGGCCACCTCGGCCACGACGATCGCCACGGCGCCGCCCGAGGCGCCGAACGCCTGGATGAGCGGCAGCGCCGCCGCGACCGCCACCACGAACGCCGACGCGTTGGCCCGCAGCAGCGCCCGGTGGTCGCGCAGGCTCAGCAGCCCGTAGGACCACGCCGCCACGAGGAAGTTCGCGGGCAGCGCGAGCAGCTGCCAGCGCAACGCCTGGGCCGAGTCGCCGATCGGCTCGTCGCCGACCACGAGCTCGATGGCCACCTGCGCGCCGAGCACCCCCACCACCACGATGGCGCCGCCCAGCACCAGCCCGACCTCCGCCATGCGCTCCAGCGCGTTGCGCAGCCGGGCGCTGTCGCGGTCCGCGGCCCGCGCGAGCACCGGGAACGCCGACGCCGTGATGATCGCCGGCACCGCCAGCGCGATCTCGCACAGCCGGAACGAGACCGAGAAGTCGCCGGTCTCCGCCGCCGTCGCCGTGACCGACATGAGCAGCAGGACCACGCGGAAGTACAGCGATCCGAACGCCGTCGCGGCGGCGACGGGCAGCGCGTCGCGCGTCAGAGCCCGCCAGCGCGCGCGGTCACGGGCCGGCATCCACGGCGCGTCGCGCCGCACGACCGGCGCCATCACCGCGAGCGCCCCCAGCGCCGCCGCGCCCGACAGCGCGTAGAACGGGACGAGCCCGGCGCCCGCCAGGACGAGCACCACCACGAGGGCGACGTTCACCCCGTTGCGGACGAGGTCCGAGACCGCGAGCCAGCCCAGCTGCAGGCGCACGGCGAGCGGCACCGCGAAGCCCGCGACGTAGTCGGCGACGAGCAGCCCGGCGCCCGCCACCGCGACGCCGATGAGCATCTCGGACTCGTAGCCGGCGAGCACCGCGAAGGCCCCCACCACCACGACACCCGCGACCGTCAGCAGCATCCGCAGCCCGAGGACGGCGCGCAGCAGCGGCCGGCGGTCCTCCGGGCGGGCGCTCGTGTACTCGCGGGTCGCGATGTTCGTGAGCGTCTGGTCGGTGATGATCGCCACGAGCGAGATGAGGGTCGTGACGGTCAGCAGCCGGCCGTAGTCCTCCTTGCCGAGGTGGCGGACGATGAGGGGCGCCGACAGCGCCGCGATGGCGAGGCCCGCCGCGAAGCTCGCCGTCCGCAGGGCACCGCCACGGACGACCGCATGGCCCGCCTCGGGCGTGTCCAGCAGCTCGACCGTGGCGTCGGCGCCGCCCGCCGGCGGACCGGCAGACCGCGGTGCGTCGGAGTCGGCGCCGGCCACTGCGGCGCAGCCTACGAGCACCGCGTGCGGCGAGGACGTGCCGTACAACTCGCCGTGATGGCGCTCACGCCCCAGCAGCAGATCGCGATCATGCGGCCGGTCACCCGGGTGCTCAAGGCCACCGGCCTGCGCGGTCCGGTGATGCGCGCGCGCAAGGCTGCCGTCCGCCAGCGCCGGGCGCTCGTCGAGCGCCGCGGCTCCGACCGCCTGTCGCATCCGGCGCTGCACGACCTCGACCGCAAGCTCGACCGCATCATCGACCGCGACGGTGGCTTCTTCGTCGAGGCCGGCGCCAACGACGGCTTCACGCAGTCCAACACGTACTGGCTCGAGCGCTTCCGCGGCTGGCGGGGGCTGCTCGTCGAGCCGATGCAGGAGCTCGCCGACGAGGCGCGCCGCGAGCGTCCCACCGCGCACGTCGTCCGCTGCGCGCTCGTCCCCGCCGGCTTCGAGGACGCGACCGTGCGCATGCGCTTCGGCGACCTCATGTCGACGGTCAGCGGGTCGCGCAACGACGAGCCTGACTGGACCGCCGCGGGGCTCGCGCTCGGCTGGCGCGACCCCTACGAGGCCGACGTCCCGGCGCGCACCCTGAGCTCGATCCTCGACGAGATCCAGGCGCCGGAGGTGGACCTGCTCTCCCTCGACGTCGAGGGCTTCGAGGCGCCGGTGCTGCGCGGCCTGGACATGGCGCGCCACGCCCCGCGCTTCGTCCTGGTCGAGATGCACGACCGCGCCGAGCAGGGGCCCGACGTCGAGGCGGCGCTCGGCGAGCGCTACGGCGAGCCCGAGCAGCTCTCGCCGATGGACTGGCTCTACCGCCGCCAGGACTAGCTGGCCGCCGCGCGGCGCCAGCTCGCGAGCGTCAGCTCGGCGGTCCGGCGCCACGTGAACAGCGCCTGGCGCTCGCGGCCGGCGGCGACGAGCCGCTCGTGCAGCGTCGCGTCTCCCAGGATCCGGCCCACCTGCTCGGCGACCGCCGCCTCGTCGCGCGGGTCGAACAGGAGTGCCGCGTCGCCGGCGAGCTCCGGCATCGCGGAGACGTTCGAGCACGCCACGGGCACGTCGCGCGCCATCGCCTCGAGGACCGGCAGGCCGAAGCCTTCGTTGAGCGACGGGAAGGCGAAGCAGCCGGCCGCGCGGTACAGGCCCTCGAGCTCCTCGGGCTCGACGAAGCCGGCGATGGTCAGTGCCTCATCGACGCCCAGGCGCTGGGCCTCGTCGCGCAGCACGCCGTCGCGCTCGGCCGTCGAACCCACGAGGACGAGTCGCACGGCGGGGTGCGCCCGCCGCAGCGTCGGCAGCGCCCGGACGAGGACCTCCTGGTTCTTGTGGACCTTGAGCGCGCCGACGCAGAGCACGATCGGCCCCTCACCGAGGCCGAAGCGCTCGCGGACCTCCCGCTCGCCCAGCGGCTCCACGTCAGGTGGCGTCCCCTGCCCCAGCGGGACGACGTCGAGCTTCGACGTCGGGATCCCGAGATGCTCCACCAGGTCGCGGCCCCCGGCCTCGCTGATCGCGACCACGCGCGCGGCGCGGCGGGCGACGGGCGGGATCGTCGTGCGCCACAGCGTCTCGGTGAGCGCCATCGTCCCGCCGGTGGGCGCGACGAGCCACGTCGTGTCGGCAACCACGACGACGTGCGCGGCCCGGGTGCGCAGCGGCCCGGTCATCCCCGCGCTGTGCAGGACGTCGACGCGCGCCGACGCCCAGGCCCCCAGCACGGACAGCTCCGTCAGCGCGCGCAGGCCCCGGCGACCGAGCACCGGCGGCGTGGCCCAGCGCACGGCGTCGGCCCAGGGCTCGACGGCGAGCGTCTCGCGGCCCAGCGGGTTGACGACCATGGTCAGCTCGAGCTCCGGGGCGAGCTCCAGGACCTCGCCGACCAGGCGCCGGACGTAGACCTCGAGGCCACCCATCCCCGGCTCGAGGAACAGGGCGTTGATGCCGACGCGCCTCACGCGCCCAGCACCGCGTCGTAGACCGCCAGCGTCCCGCGCGCCGTCGCCTCCCACGTGAACCGGGCGGCCTGCGCCCGGCCACGCTCGGCCAGCGTCCCACGCAGGGCGGCGTCGTCGAGCAGCCGCTGCACGGCCCCGCGGATCGAGCGCACGTCGAGCGGGTCGAAGAGCAGCGCCGCGTCGCCGGCGACCTCCGGCAGCGACGTCGCGTCCGCGCAGGCGACCGGCAGGCCGCGGCGCATCGCCTCGACGACGGGCAGGCCGAAGCCCTCGGCCAGCGACGGGAAGGCCAGGAGCGTCGACGCCGCGTACAGCCCCTCGAGCTCAGCGTCGCTCACCCACCCGGCGCGCACGACCCGCGCTCCCTCGACCTCGAGGTCAGCGTCGACGCCCTTCGCGGGGTAGCCGGGGACGACGAGCGTCGCGTCCAGGCCCGCCATCGCCTGGGCGAGGCGCACGACGTTCTTGTGCGCGCGCTTGGGCGCCGGGCACAGCACGAGCGGGCCGTCGCCAAGTCCCAGTCGGGCGCGCAGCTCCACCTCGCTCACCGGCTCGACGCCGCCCAGCAGCCCCGGACCCTGCGGCACGACCGCCACCTTCTCGGGCGGCGTCCCCAGCAGCTCGACGGCGTCGCGCTTGGTCGCCTCCGACGGCGCGATGACCCGGGCGGCGCGGCGCACCGCCGGCGGCACCAGCACGCCGAGCCCGCGTGCGAGCAGGCCGCTGTGGGTCTCGGGCATCCGCGCCCAGATGAGGTCGTGCAGGGTGAGGACGAGCGGGACGCCGAGCGGCGCCAGCGGCGCCGTGTTGCCCAGCGAGTGGACGAGGTCGACGCCCGCGCGGCGCACGTACGCCGGCAGCAGCGCCTGCTCCACCACCGTGCGCCGCACCCGCGTGTCCGAGGAGACCGGGAGCGTCGCGACGCGCAGCCCGTCCACCCAGGGCGCGGCGCGCAGCTCGCCCGCCAGCTCGCGCCCCGCGAAGACGACGAAGCGCAGCTGCGGCCGGGCGGCAGCCAGCGCCGGCACGAGGGCGCGCGCGTAGGTCTCCATGCCGCCGGTGGCGCCCGGCGCGAGGTAGGCCAGGTCCAGGCCGACGGTCGTCAACAACCGTGCTCGGCCTTCCAGCCGGCGACGATGTCCTCGGGGTAGCCGCGGTGGAAGTGGCGCGTCCACGGGTACGCCGGGCCGCTGCCGTCGCTGAGCGCCACGCGCGAGGCCTCGCCAACCTCCTTGGCCGGCACGCCGACGACGACGGTGCCAGATGCGACGTCCTTGCGCACGAGCGATTGCGCACCGACCAGCGAGCGGCTGCCGACGCGCACGCCGGGCAGCACAGTCGACATCGTCGCCACCACCGCGAAGTCCTCGATCGTCACGCCGACGTGGAAGCCGTCGCTCGGCGGATGCGGGTCGTTGGTCAGCACGACGTAAGGGAAGATCCAGACGTAGGACCCGACGTCCGAGAGCTTCCCGCAGTGGACGTTGGAGTGCAGGCGCACGTGGTCGCCGAAGCGTAGGTCGCCCTGGATGTCGCAGAGCGTCCCCAGTTGCAGGTCGCGCCCCGCCCGCGTCGCCTCGCGCACCGTCACGCGGTGGCCTGTCTGGAGCCCGGGGCCGAAGGTCGAGCCCTCGTAGAAGATCGAATGCGAGCGGATGAGCGCGCCGTCGCCAACTTCGAGCGGCCGACCCTCGGCCAGCGGCGTCGGCTCCCCGATCGAACAGTGGCTGCCGATGCGGCACCCCGCACCGAGCCGGACGTTGCCGTGCACGACCGTGAAGGGCCCGATCTCGGCATCGTCCGGGACCTCGGCGGCCGGATCGATCAGCGCTGTGGCATGGACCATGGCGGCAAGGCTACGGGCGGCTCGCGTGCGGCACCTCCTTCGGGCATCCACCCCCACCCCTCGTTAGCCTCAGCGCCCGCATGGCCAAGTCAGCGCTCATCACCGGCATCACCGGCCAAGACGGGTCCTACCTCGCCGAGCTGCTCCTCGAGAAGGGCTACGAGGTCCACGGCATGGTGCGCCGCGCCTCGACGGAGAAGTTCGACCGCATCGAGCACCTGCGCGACCGCATCACGCTGCACCAGGGCGACCTGCTCGACCAGCGCTCCCTCGTCGACACGCTGCGCGCCAGCGAACCCGACGAGATCTACAACCTCGCCGCGATGAGCTTCGTCGCCGTCTCCTGGGTGCAGCCCACGCTGACCGCGGAGTTCACCGGCGTCGGCGTCACCCGCCTGCTCGAGGCCATGCGCGAGGTCTGCCCCGAGGCGCGCTTCTACCAGGCCTCCAGCTCGGAGATGTTCGGCAAGGTCCGCGAGGTCCCGCAGACCGAGGACACGCCCTTCTACCCCCGCTCGCCCTACGGCGTGGCCAAGGCCTACGGCCACTTCATCACGGTCAACTACCGCGAGTCCTACGACCTCCACGCCACTTCGGGGATCCTGTTCAACCACGAGTGCCTGCGTGCCAATGCGCCGCTCATGGTGCGGCGCAACGGCATCACGCAGGTGGTCACCCCGGCCGACCTCGTGCCGCTCGTGCGCAAGGGCCCGAGCGTCCAGACCTTCGACCCGGGCGAGCTCGTGGAGGTGTGGGACGGGGACGGCTGGACCGCCATCACGGCGATCACCGCGACGCGCCGGCGCGCGACCGGCCCCGACCACGTCCTCCTGCGCACGGAGACGCGCGGCGGCGTCGTCGAGACCACCGCGCACCACCACCTGCTCGACGACGACTACGAGCAGGTCCTCGCTCGTGACGTCGAGGTGGGCGACCGGATGGCCGTCCACGAGCACTTCCCGACGTCGCTGGAGTGGACGGCCGCCACCCCGGAGATGGGCGAGCTGCTCGGCCTGCTGGCCGCGGACGGCTACGTCTCCGACGACGGCCGCAAGGTCCGCTTCACCAACAACGACAGCGTCCTGCGGGCTCGCGTCGGTCAGCTCTGGTCGCGCTGCTTCCTCGGGACGTCCACGCAGTGGACCGGTGTGTCGGGCTTCGACCCGAGCCGTGAGGTGCAGGCGCTGAACCTCAACGGCGCGCCCGGGGCCGGCGTCTGGCTGCGCGAGCAGCTCTACACCCGCACGCGCCACAAGCAGGTCCCGCCGATGGTGCTCAACGCCAGCCCCGAGGTCCACGGCGCCTTCCTGGCGGGCTTCTACGCCGGGGACGGCCTCAAGCAGGGCAAGGGCGACAGCATCACGACCAACTCGCCGGTGCTCGCGCAGGGACTCGTGTGGCTCTACGGCCTCCAGAGCCGCCAGGTCTCGGTCTACACCGAGCCGCGCGGTGACCGGGTCTACTACCGGATGAACGTGGCGACGGCCACGCCGGTGGGCGCCAAGGGCCAGCACCTGCGTCGTGACCCGGCGGAGGTGCGACGGACGACCCCGATCGTGCCGACCGACGGTGACGACTTCGTGTTCGACCTCGAGACGGAGTCGGGCGTCTTCTGCGCCGGCGTCGGGCGCCTGGTCGTCCACAACTCCCCCCGCCGCGGGCTCGA